>UQHO01000018.1 GCA_900540995.1 uncultured Collinsella sp.
CGGCCGGCGCGGGGCCGGGGCTGGGGGGGCCCGCCGCGGGCGGCACGGCAGACGACGCCGAGGGCTGCGGCAACTGCAGCAACTGTCTCACGCAGTTCGAGGTCGAGGACGTCACCGGCATGGCCCGCGCCGCCGTGCGCTATGTGGCCACGCGACCCATGCGCTTTGGCAAGTCGCTGATCGCCGATGTGCTTCACGGCGGCAACACCGAGCGCATTCGCCAGATGCATCTGGACGAGGACCACGGCTACGGTGAGCTGTCGAGCGAATCGGTCGGGCGCATCAAGGACATCGTCGGGCAGCTGTGCGGTCGCGGTTATTTGGCCACCTCGCAGGGGCAGTACCCGGTCGTGGGACTGGGTCCGCGTGCCGGCGAGGTCGAGGACGAGGCGTTCGCCTTTACCGTTAAGCGTCGCGCGCCCAGGCGCAAGGCCTCGGCCCGCGCCCGCCGCGCCGTCGATCTGCTGCGCGAGGAGGCCGAGCTGGATCAGCGCCCGCGCGTTGGCGACGATGCCGAGCTGTTCGAGCGCCTGCGTGCCCTCCGCAAGGAGATCTCGACGGAGCTGGAGATGGCGCCGTATATGGTCTTTTCCGACAAGGCCCTGCGCGGCCTGTGCCGCCTGCGTCCACAGACGCGCGAGGAGCTGGTCCAGGTCAACGGCATTGGCGAGAAAAAAGCCGACGCCTTTGGCGAACAGTTTATGGCGGCGATTGAAGAGTTTGAGTCCGAGCATGCGCGGGATGGAGCGTAATGATGGCAGCCGATAGCAAGACCGAACGTTCCGAGCGCGCCGAGGTGCCCTCCGTGCCGCTGTACCAGCAGGTCATGGACGACCTAAAGGGCGAGATCGCGCGCGGCGTGTACCCTGCCGGCTCGCGCATCCCTGCCGAGATGGAGCTCGCGAAGTCCTACGGCGTGGGGCGTATCACCGTGCGCCGTGCCATCGAGGAGCTGTCGCGCGCGGGGTATCTCAACCGCCAGCAGGGGAGGGGCACGTTTGTGTGCGCTCCCAAGCTCAAGCGCAAGATTCGCCAGAAGGGTGACGTCCAGAGCTTTACTGAGGGTTGTGCTGCCAACGACATGGTGCCGGGTGCGCGTCTGGTGTCGCGCACGGTGGTCGCGGCGACGCACGAGGATGCGGCGTTCTTTGGCGTGGAGCCCGGCTGCGAGCTTATCGTGGTCGAGCGCGTGCGCACGGCCGACGGCATTCCCGTCATGCTCGAGAACAACGCCTTTGTGCTCGCCGACCATCCCTACCTGCAGACGCTGGCCGACGAGGATCTCACCGATAACTCAATCTTTGCGCTCGTTGCCGAGCATTCGGGTCGCGCGCCGCTCAAGTCCGACCCCTGCACCGTGGAGATTGCGCTTGCCGATACTCAGACGGCCCCGCTGCTGGAGGTGCCGGTCGGCGAGCCGCTCTTCTATATGGAGGCCTACTTTACCGACGCCGGCGGGCGCCCTCTACTGCTCGGCCGCCAAAAGATCGTGGGCTCGCGCTACGTCTTTGACATCTAACGTCCACAGATAGAACAATATAGAACAAATTTGCTGAGATGACTTCACGGGCGTTGTTACACGTGCTATAAATAGGACAACATAGAACGACAGCAGGTACGAGCTGTCGTCGTTCAAAGCCGCCCCACAAGGAGGAGCATCAGCATGAACGCACATGATCTGGTTCAGGAAATCATCGAGCGCAAGGGCAAGATCGAGAACGTCTTTTGGATCGCTTGTGGCGGTTCGATGATCGACCTGATGCCGGCCAACGAACTGCTCAAGCGTGAGGCCACCACGTTTACCTCGACGGTCTACACGGCGCGCGAGTTTTGCCTGATGGCTCCCAAGAGTCTTGGCGAGAAGTCGCTCGTCATCGCCTGCAGCCACAGCGGCAACACGCAGGAGGTCGTCGACGGCTGCGAGATGGCGCTGGCCGCCGGTGCCGAGGTCATTGCCCTTACCGACTGCGAGGGCTCAAAGATCGACAACGGCAAGTGGACTACCTGGGTCTATCCGTGGGGTGAGGGTGTGTCGCAGGCTGAGGTGCCGCAGGGCATCGGCGCTCTGATCGCCGCCGAGTTGCTCGACCAGCAGGAAGGCTACGAGGCACTCGCCGACATGTATGAGGGCCTCAAGCAGATGGATGCGCTGCTGCCCGCCGCCCGTGAGAAGGTCAACGCCGAGCTGGGCGCCCGCTTTGCCGAGCTCTGCCAGCAGCACGAGTTCTTCTATATCCTGGGCTCCGGCCCCAACTTTAGCCAGACCTACGCCATGGCGATCTGCTCGCTCATGGAGATGCAGTGGCAGCACTGCTGCTACATCCACTCCGGCGAGTACTTCCACGGCCCGTTCGAGGCCACCGAGCCCGGCGTGTTCTACTTTGTGCAGCTCGGATCGGGCGAGTGCCGCCCCATGGAGGAGCGCGCGCTGGCGTTCCTCAGCACGCACACCGATACGATTATGGTGCTCGACGCGCTTGAGTACGGCGTGGGCGAGGTGCCTGCCAGCGTGCGTTCGTTCCTGGAGCCGATCTTCTTCTACGCGATGAGCTGCGAGCTGCGCGCCGCCCGCGGCAAGGTCTTCGACCACAGCCCCGAGGTTCGTCGCTACATGGGCATCGAGCAGTACTAGGTACCGGGAAAAGTATTCACCTTCGATTCGCAAGCGTGTCGTGTGAGTCAAAAAGCGGGCCGTGCCGGGGATTTCCGGCACGGCCCGCTTTGCATGGCGTCCGTATGAGCGAGGTGTCGCGGCAACCGACGCTTACTTGGCGTCGTAGGCCTCGGCATCCCACCAGTCGAGCTGGGCGATGTTGTCACGAATGTGCTGGCAGCTCTTGTGGAAGCCCTCGAGCTCGTGCTCGGACAGGTCGAGCGTGTAGACCTCCTCGACGCCCTCGGCGCCGATCACGCACGGCAGGGAAGTAAAGATACCCTCCTCGCCATACTGGCCGGTCATGAGCGTGGATGCCGAAAGCACGGCGTGCTCGTTGTGCAGCACGGCGGCGCAGACGCGCGCGGCGGAGTTGGCGACGGCGTACTCGGTGCACTGCTTGCCCTGGTAGGTTACGTAGCCGCCCTTGCGCGCGAGCTCCTCGATTTCCATGTGGTCGAAGGCATACTTGTCGGGGTTCTCGGCCTGAAGCTCGTTGAGGCTCTTGCCGGCGATGGTTGCGGCCTTAAAGGCGGCCAGCTGGCTAAAGCCGTGCTCGCCGATCATGTAGGCGTCGATGGACTTGGGGCTCACGCCGACCTTCTTGGAGATCTCGGTGCGCAGGCGGGCGGAGTCCAGGCCGCAGCCCGAGCCGATGATCTTCTTGGGATCGTAGCCGGTCAGGTGCCACAGCTCGGTGCACACGACGTCGCAGGGGTTGGAGATGCTCACGAAGATGCCGTCAAAGCCGGCGTCGACGATGCGCTTGGCAAAGGTGCGGGCGGCGTCGGTGGTAAAGAACAGCTCGCCGTCGCGGTTGCCGGCGGCCAGTGCGACCTTGCCGGCGGCGTTGACGATGACGTCGCAGCAGGCAAGCTCCTCGTAGTGGTCGTAGCAGTTGACGATCTTGGTGTTGTACGGGACAAACGAAAGGGAGTCGCGCAGGTCCTGGACCTCGGACGTCACCTTGGCCTCGTTGATATCGCACAGGTACAGCTCATCGGCAATGCCCTGCATGAGCAGGCTGTTGGCGACATGTGCTCCTACGTGGCCCTGGCCGACCACACCGATCTTACGCGTCTGGTACATATACGTATCCTTTCGGCCGAGTTTTTCGCGTCGAACCATTGTAGCGTCCTGCTGCCACTTTGCTAGGCTAAAGCGCCATAGATTTTTGGGCATGCCTTAATCTCTACTTTTGGAGTGATTTGGGCCGCTGACGGCATCGCTGGGCGATGTACTCGCGCGGATGGGGCCGCTCGTTGTACCATAACTGCAACTGACTCGTAAGGAGCATCCATGCCCATTCGCATCCCCGACGCCCTCCCTGCCGCCGCGCAGCTCGAGAGCGAGAACATCTTTGTCATGACCGAGTACCGCGCGCTGCACCAGGACATCCGTCCGCTGCGCGTGCTCATCCTCAACCTCATGCCCACCAAGATCGCCACCGAGACGCAGATCATGCGCAAGCTCTCCAACACGCCGCTGCAGGTGGAGGTGGACCTGCTGCGCACGAAAACGCACGAGGCCACGCACGTGAGCGCCGGCCACCTGGAGACGTTCTATCGCACGTTCGACGACATCCGCGACATCCACTACGACGGCCTGATCATCACGGGCGCGCCGGTGGAGCAGATGCCGTTCGAGGAGGTCGACTACTGGCCCGAGCTCTGCCAGATCATGGATTGGTCCACCACGCACGTGCATTCCACGCTGCACATTTGCTGGGGCGCGCAGGCCGGCCTGTACCATCATTACGGCATTCAGAAGTACGATCTGCCGGCAAAGGCGAGCGGCGTGTTCGAGCATCATCTGGTGAAGTCGCAAAGCCCGCTGGTGCGCGGCTTCGACGACCGCTTCTATGCCGTGCATTCGCGCAACACCGATGTGCGCCGCGAGGACGTGGAGGCCGAGCCGCAGCTTGAGGTCGTGGCCGTGTCCGACGAGGTGGGCCTGTACATCGTCAAGTCGACCGACAGCCGTCGCTTCTTTGTATTTGGCCACCCCGAGTACGATACCGACACGCTGCGCCTGGAGTACGAGCGCGACGTGAAGCGCGGGCTCAACCCGGAGGTGCCGGCGCATTACTTCCCGGGCGACGACCCCACCGCCGAGCCGCGCAACGTCTGGCGCAGCCAGGCTCAGCTGTTCTACACCAACTGGCTCAACTACTACGTCTACCAGACCACGCCCTACGACCTGGCCCGCGCCGGCGAGGAGCACTAGGCCGCCGGGAGGTGCACCAGCCGTTAGGCGCTGATGATGTGGGGTAGCGGCAGGTCGTGGACATCGATGGGGATGTGGTCGACGTGCTGCTCGTCAAAGGCGATGCCGATGATTTGACATGCGGGCGAGAGCATGGGCAGGTAGCGGTCATAGCAGCCGCCGCCGTAGCCCAGGCGCGCGCCGGTTTGGTCGAAGGCCACGAGCGGCACGACGATCATGTCGAGAGCTTCGGCAGGCACGATAGGGAAGCGGTTACTGTCGATGTCCGTGGCCGCAAAGGCCTTCGTGGGGTGGGCGATAAACGGAGCCGCGGACGCATCGTCGGCGGCAACTGCCCGCATACACATGCGCTGGCCACAAGCCACGGCGTCTGCTGCCGAGAGCATGCACGGATAGACTACGTGCCAGCCGCGCGTGGCGGCCGCAGCGGCAAACGCGGCAGGGTCTACCTCGGAACCCATCGCGGCGTAGACGGCAACGGTGCGCGGCGCCGCGGCATCCAAGCGGCCCAGCAGCTCAACCAGCCGTGCACAGATATCAGCAGACTTCGCCGCCCGCACATCCAAATCGAGAGCATCGCGCCGAGCAATCACCGCCCGCCGCAACTCAGCCTTGTCCATCCCGGCTCCCTCTCCCAAACCTACCAAAAAGGGACAGGTTTATTTTGGCAGGCTTTATCTGGGCAAACGCGATGAAGACGGCAAAACCACCACGAAGGTGCTGTCTCCTTTGTGGCGGTTTTGCTTGCTGTGGTTATGCCAGCAGGTCGACTACGTTGAAGTCGGCGTTGCTCTTGGCGATGACTTCGCGGCCGCCAAAGACGCAGGTGGGCGACTCGGCTGCGATGCGCGTCACGTCGGCGCCGAGCGAGCGCAGCTCACCGGGCGTGGCGGCGAGCATCTGGGCGCGGCGCTCCTCGCGCGCATGCGGATCGAGCCCGGCCAGGTAGGTCGTGTTGCGGCGCTTGGTGAGCGCGTACGGCTTCACGGGCGCGTCCATGCCGCTCACGCAGCTCACGATAAAGCCCTCGAAGGCGGACTCGTCGGGCTCAAAGCTACCGATCCATTCGCCTGCGCGCGCCACGCGCTCAATCGAGGGGTCGATTGCCGGGTCGCGGTAGGTGTAGAACGCCGTCTGGCGCTCGCCGGCTGCGCGGAATCCGCAGCCGTACGCACCGCCCTTCACGCGGATTTCGTTCCACAGGTAGTCGTAGGAGAGCGCGTTGGCGGCAACCGCCCAGGCACCCGTCACGTCGATGCCCAGGCGGCGCGGGTCGCACGCGCGCGCCGCAAAGCAGATGTCGCTGGGGATGACGAACGCCTCGTGACGGTCGCGCGGCTCCGGCACCACGAGCGTGCCGCTGGCAGCGCCGTCGCCCGCGCCAAGCCCCAGGTCGCCCGCGGCATCCCAGTACGCGTCAAAGTCCTCATCGCTGCCGGTAAAGCTCGCCATGCAGTCATCGGCCACAAAGATGCGGTCTGCCAGCGCGGTAAGCTTGGCACGCAGGTCGTCCAGTCGCTCGTCAAAGTGCTCGAGCAGATCGCGCAGGAACAGGTAGAAGTCCACGCCCGAGAGCTGCTCGCGCACCACGGCCGAAGGCGAGCTGTAGCTCATCGCGCGACCGAGCGCCGCCGAGTGTCCGTTGTTGATAAAGCCCTGCTCAAGCCCAATGCGAATCTGCGTGAGCACGTCGCGAACGCGGTCGGCGTCGGCATCGAGCAACAGCGTGCTCGACCACACCTCGCGCGGCAGGCTCGCCAGTGCGTCGATCTTCTCGGACAGGGCGCCGGCGCTCACCAGCAGGTAGGGGCGCACGCCGTCCACGTCGGGCTGGGTCATGACTTCGGTCGTAAAGCTCAAAAAGCCCAGTTTGCCGGCGAGCAAGTTGTCGAGCTCCTCGGCCGAGTGCTCGCTCGTGGGCAGCTGTTTGAGCAGGCGGCAGAGCAGCGTCACATAGGGCAGGTCTTCAAACGCGACGCAGCTCAGGTCGAAATACTGCATGGCGTAGGCCAGGCGGTTGGTGGGGATGTCGTGGCGCAGGCAGGGGATGGGCGCAGTCGTGTCTACGACCAGCGGAGGCTCGGGGCGCGCCTCGCCAATGTCGGACACGCGCAGGCGCGGCAGCGTGGCCTTGGCCTCGGGCGTGTCCTCGGCCTCCTGCGCGGCACGCAGCGCAGCTGTGCGCTCGACCACGTCGGCCAGCTCGGCATCGGTCATGGCATCGCGCTTGGCTGCCAGCTCGGCGGCCTCGGCGATCTCCGCGCCCTCGGCGGCGTCCACCGGCACCAGCTCGACCAGTGCCATGTGATCGTTCTGCAGCACCAGCTCGCGCAGCAGGTCCTCAAAGTAGCTGCCGTCCAGGTCGCCGCGCAGCTCCTCATACACTGGACCGTACTTGAGCGCCAGCGTCGCGGCGTCGTCATCGTAGAGCCATGTGCTCAGCGCGTCGCACGCAATGGCCACGCCGTCGGCGATACCGTAGTCGCGCTGGCGCAGGTCGTATTCGTTGCTGCTGATGATGGCTTCCAGGCGCTCGCGCGGAACGCCATGCTCGCATAGGTCGCGGCAGGCGTCCTGGAACACGCGACGCAGCTCGCGCGCCACGCCGGGCTGCGCGTTTTGCAGCATGATGAGCTCGTAGGGCTGCAGGCTCTCGGCCGCGGTGTAGCTCACCACGTTGCCGCCCAGGCCGGCGGCCAGAATGGCCTTCTTAACCGGCGCTTCGTTGGAACCCAGCAGTGCTTCAAACAGGATATCCGCCGCGATCGTGCGTTTGCGGTCGAGCGCGCTGCCCAGCACCAGGCCCAAGCCCACCAGGGCGTTCTCGGGTGTAGTGGCCATCTCGACGCGCTTGTACTCGCAGGTCACGGGTGCCTGCACGCCCAGCGGATTGGGTGCCAGCGTGGACGGGTCCTCGCCGGCAGCGACGGCAGCGTCCATGCGGCGACTCGCGGCACTCGGCTGCGACAGATAACGCTCGTCCAAAAAGGCCAGCGCGCGGTCCACGTCCAGGTCACCGTAGAGCGTGATATAGGAGTTGGAAGGATTGTAGTGGCGCGCGTGCGTGTCCAGGAACTGCTCGTAGGTGAGCGCGGGGATCGCGCGCGGGTCGCCACCGCTCTCGTGCGCATAGGCGGTGTCGGGATAGAGCGCGGCGTTGACGGCGTCGTCCAGCACGCTCATGGGGTCGGACAGCGCGCCCTTCATCTCGTTGAACACCACGCCGTTATAGCGCAGCGTGCCCTCGCGCAGGCTCGCGGAGCTGCCGTCGCCCTCGCCCTCGGCGCCCTCCGGCAGGTCCAGCTCGTAGTGCCAGCCCTCCTGCTCAAAAATGGTGGGCTTGGTATAGATGGCCGGGTTAAACACCGCGTCCAGGTACACGTCCATCAGGTTGTACAGATCCTGCTCGTTGGTGGTGGCAACGGGGTAGATGGTCTTGTCGGGGTAGGTCATGGCGTTGAGGAACGTCTGCATGGAGCTCTTGATCAGGTCGACGAATGGCTCCTTGACGGGAAACTTGGCCGATCCGCACAGCACCGAGTGCTCAAGAATATGGAACACGCCGGTGGAATCGGCCGGCGGCGTCTTAAAGCCAATGGCAAAGGCCTTGTTTTCGTCGTCGCATGCCAGGTATAGCAGGCGAGCGCCCGATGCGGTGTGGCGCAGCACGTAGGCGTCCGAGTCGAGCTCGGGCACGGTCTCGCAGCGCTCGACGGCAAAGCCGTGACAGGTGGTGCCGGGCACCAGCAGCGCGGCAGCAGCGGCGCGCGGGTCGGTTGAGGTAGTGGGCATATGCAGTCTCCTTTGACGCCCCAGCGGGGGCGAATCGAGTCGAATCCACGAGAGTATACCCATATGGGGCCGCGACCCTGCGGCGAACTGGAGACGATGCAGCCGGATTGGGCATAGGTCCCGCGTGCCCGCCGCACGTGCGTGGAAAATTGGACACTCGCCAAACGAGAGTGGATATCCGGAAATCCTCGCTCGTCCATCACTCGCGTATCTCTCGTCTCTCATTCGTTTCTAATATGAGAGATGACAGGAAGATGAGAGAAAATTATGAGAGATAACTGAGCAGCAAAGAGACGGGCAATCATGGTATTGTCTCAATACCGATTGTTCTACCAGCAAAAATATGTATAAATGAAGCAAATGGTAGACATTCCATCTCTATCTATCTCTTATCTCTAAGCCGAGAGATAGAGAGATAAATGAGAGATAATTACGAGAGATAACTGAGAGACGAGGGAAATCTATCCGCGGCATTCTCCGCAGGACCGAGCGAAAGGACGTGCAGATGAACGAAAACGAGCTGACCGGTCTGCTTGAGTCTTTAAGGCGTATGGGCTCGGATGATCTTAACGTCGAAGTGAAGGAGAGCGCCACGACGCTTTCCCGCGACGTATGGGAAACGGTGAGCGCATTCGCGAACACTGCCGGCGGAATCATCGTGCTCGGAGTGAGTGAGCGCGCAGGTTTTGTCCCGGTTGAGAACTTCGAGACCGAGAAAGTGCTCAACCAATTTGTGTCAGGCATGGGTGATGCGGGCGGTCGAGGAAAGCTGGCCAATCCGCCTAAATACACGATCGAGCGAGTGGAGCTTCAGGGCGTCATCGTTCTCGTCATTACGATTGAGGAGCTCGATCCGTCGAGCAAGCCCTGCTATGTCATAGAGCGGGGCGCCCAGGGCGGCAGCTACAAGCGCATCGATGACAAAGATGTGCCGCTTTCATCGACTGAGGTGCTCGCATTGGCGTCATACGGTCGAGCGACTCCGAGCGATCGCGACGCGGTGGCGGGTGCGGGCGCGGACAATCTCGACGAGACGCTGGTCGACCGTACGATAGATCGGGCTTTCTCGTTGACGCCCCGGGCAATGCGCGGCGCGCCGGACAAACAAACGAAGCTGGAGCGCCTAAATATCCTTGATTCCCAGGGCAATGTCACCAAGGCTGGACTCCTAGTTGTGGGCACCTACCCTCAGCAGTTCTATCCCAAGCTCTTCATTGACGTGGCTGTCCATGCGGGAACTCAGAAGGGCATGGCGGGGTCGCTGAGGTTCATGGACCGCACAATCTGTGAGGGAACGTTGGGCGAGATGATCTCGGATGCCGTCGTAGCCGTCGCCAAGAATTTGCGGCGAACCTCGACCGTCCAAGGCGTCTCGCGTGTCGACTCGCTTGAGATTCCCGAGGAGGTTCTGCGCGAGGCAATCGCCAACGCCGTAATCCATCGAGAATACGGGGATCGGTTCTGTGGACAATCGATTGCCGTCGACGTCTTTGACGATCGTGTCGAGGTGACGAATCCTGGCGGCCTTTACGGGGGAAAGACTCGCGAGAACTTGTTTGACGGCAGCTCCCGATGCCGTAACGCGACGCTTGTGAAGCTCATGTCGATTGTCCCGCTGCCGGATGGCGCAGGTTCGCCGGCTGAGGGCAATGGCTCGGGCATCCCGATGATGATCGATGCCATGCGCGCGCATGGTCTGGCCGAGCCCCTGTTCTGCCCGGGGTTCGATCGGTTCAAGGTCGTACTTTACCGTTCAAAGATCGAGCCGGTCGATCATGGCGGGGGCTTAATTGTGACGGCACTCAAACACTACGGCGAGCTGGGGACGCGCGAGCTGGCAGAGCGCACAGGGCTCACAATTTCCCAGGTTAGGTCGCGCGTCAACGCGCTCATTGCTCAAGGCGAGCTTGAGCCCACGGCGCCGGCGACGAGCCGCAACCGCAAGTATCGACTGTCGGAGCGCGTGGGATAGATGCGTTAGTGGACGAGGCGACCCAATAATCGACCCTCGATTGGCGTCCATTAAGGTAAAGCGGTTGTTGCCCAGTCGACGGTGATGCTAAAGACTCGGCTTACGCCGGCATGGCCCCGAACCCGTCCATCAAGAACAGCCTAAGAACCAGCTTGATGACATATCCCGGTTTGACTTCAGCAGCGTCAAAGACGTGGCGCTCGGCGAGCTCGCTGCAGTATGCATAGATGTCGCGGATAAGGTCCGCGCCCGAAAGCGTAAACATGTAGCCTGCGTCCGAAAGCGCATTGGGCGCGGCAGGCAATTTGGTCATGCGACAGAACGTTTGCAGGTCGGGCGCCATAACGTTCTGGTAGTCGAGGGGGCCGTTGGCATCCTGCGCGGCAAGCTCCAATTGGCGCACAAAATCCAGCGCCGCCGCTAACACAAAGCTCGGCGTAGGCGCATTGACGTCCTGAGTGGTCGCCACAAGCCTGCCCGCCGCCTGCGTGACAAGCCAAGCGACCTCGCGCTGGCAACGCACGGCCTTGCGCGTAACCGGCTTGATGGACGAAGAAGAAACGCTTCCCTTAGGCGGATTCGAAACAGCCACAAGAACCTCCCATGAACGACCCGGCCCAACAAGCCCGGATGAAACACGTGCTACATCAGTATACAGGGGAGTGGGGCAGCGGGGTACAAGCGCGCCAGCGGCAAACCGAGAGCATCAACGATGTGCCTCCGCTCTATTTGGACGATGGTACGTGGGTCATTAAGTACTCGGTTCAAGCGCCGGGTACCGTTGGTTTTCGAGACCAGAATTACAACCGTAAAATGCTCAACTGCATGGAATGTGGCGTTCCAGTCGGAGTCATATTTGCAACCGAGGTGGGCTACAAGGTGCTCGGCCTTGCGTTTGTTGAACGGTTCGAGCCCGAAAACGGATGGTTTGGACCCAATACGGTGTTTCTTGAGGCCCATCGCATTGAGTTCGATCGCTCGGAAAAGAAGCGTGAAAAGGCGGGGCTTCTGCCGTATTAGCGTATTTGGCTTTGGCGGTCTTTTACGATCGTGTTGTTTGATCGGATCGCGTGGCGATGCAATCTCGCGCGCACTTGCTGGTGCATGCTCTTCCTGGTTTGAATAACGGGAAGGGAGCGAGCGTGAGCTGGCGAGGCGATATCGTGATGGGGAAGTACGGAAAACTGCCGCGTGCCCTTATCGACAACAATATGTTTCCGGGCGTAGAAGTTGATTGCGGGTCGTTTGCTGTCACCTGCCCTTGCTGCGGCTCGCAAATACCGTGTCTCGACATTCGGTTCATCGATGCGCGTGACAGACTCAGCGACGAAGTGAGAAAACAGACAGGCGTTCATATGCCGGTGTATCCGGAGAAATGCCCTGTTTGTGGCCTCGATATCGTGTATGACGCCGGCGACGAGGGATAGGTGATGCGGAGGAGCTGGCTGTGAAGGCATCTTCGTCTCTACAAATAAACCCCCTCACCGAGTTGCCTGTGGAACTCGGCGTGATGGTCGCGTGCCCAGGTAAAGAGCGCTTGGTCAAAGTCGGTGCGCGTGGCCGGGACGCCAAAGACGCCGGCAACTTCGACGCGCACAAACTCCAGTGCCGGCAGCTTGTTGATGGCAGTGAGGGCAAACGGGGACGAGGGCTCCTCGAACAGATAGCGGCTGCCTTGCAGCGCGTCGCAACTGGTGCACGTGTTGCCGAGCGACGGGGCTTTGGAAGCTCGCGCTCCTACGGGCTTGTAGCCGCAGCGCTTATGAAGGTAGTCGCGGATCTCGCCCGGCACGCAGCCAAGAGCGGGCACGATGGCGAGTGCGTTGGCTCTGGCCGTGTCGATGGCAATGTGCCCGGCTTCGTTGGGCGCGTGCGCGATGGCGATGCTCTCGTCGTTATCGGTTCGATAGGGAATGCCGAAGGCCGCGACCGAGGTCTCTTTGTGACACTTCCAGCATTCGCGCTTGCCCAGTACTAGATATATATACGGCGCCGAGGGGTCGGATCGGTCAACACCGGGCAGCCACTCGGCAAAGGGCTCGGGGTTGACGCCGCTGGGTACATACCAGACCTTCTTGGTCCGGTCCCATTTGGCACCCAGTGCCTTGGCTTCTTCTTTGTGCGAAAAGGGGACATCGAGCTCGGTGCGCATGGCGGCTCCTTGGTGCTGCAGGTGCAAGTGGCTCAAGGATACCGCAGGGCGCAGACATCGCGGCGTTTTGCTGAGAAGTTGCGGTGCGGACTGATTGGTTATGCCGATGGATAGATTGGCAAGTAGATGGTCGGCTTTTGGCCAGTTGGGCGGCAACCTTGCCAAAAGCTTGGCGGATTGCGGTTAAGACGCCGGCGAATGAGCACTTTGGACGCACCACGGCGAAAAGCCGCCGGTCGTTTACCGGAAACTTAACAGGACCGCCGGCCGCCGGCGTGCGTGCTATCTTCGCGCCATGAGGTACTTTATCGTTTCACATAACGCCGCATTGGCGCTGTTGGCGCACATTTGGGCGGTTGGAACCGCCAGCAGATTTGGCGACATAAAACAAAACAGCCCAGAGGATATAGCCTCTGGGCTGCGAACATTTGGTGGGCGTTAGAAGATTTGAACTTCTGACCTCTTCCGTGTCAGGGAAGCGCTCTCCCCCTGAGCTAAACGCCCGATCAAGGGTGCGCAAGCGCGCAAGGGATAATATAACGGAGCCTGAACTCGGTGGCAAGAACATTTTTAAAAATCGCTTACATTGTGGAATTGTGGAATTCGGGGGCTTTGTCGTATCCATTTCAAAAGAGCCTGCTGCCGCGATTTGGCTGTCGCATAATGCAAGGCCATTGCGGTATCGAGCTATGGAAAGACGCCTGCGGAATTGTCCTACCGATAAGCGGACAAGCCTCCAGCTGGTGCCTTCGCCGTGGTAAGGTAAGCCGAATTGTTTCCAGGCTGTTTCGGGGGAGTGGAATGAGCAAAGAGTGTGTCGAGCAGGTCGAAGGCGCAGGGGCTTCGGTGCCGATGACCGATATATCGAACATTGATGTGCCCGAGGGCACCGACGAGCTCAGCCGTAGCACCCGCCGCGCCTGGCGCGAGCGCCTGAACAGCGCTTCGACGCACAAGATGATCACGGGCGTCTTGGCTACGCTGGTGGGCGGTTCGTTTTGGGGCTTCTCGGGCACCAGCGCGAGCTTTCTGTTCGATACCTACCACGTCGACACCTTGTGGCTTATGAGCGTGCGTCAGATTCTCGCCGGTCTACTCTTTATGGCCGTGGTTGTTACGCGCGACCGCGAGCGCCTGATTAAGCTCTGGACCACACCCGCCGATCGCAAGCAGCTGCTGCTCTTTACCGTCTTTGGCCTGCTGTTCAACCAGTTTTGCTATCTTTCGGCCGTGCGCCTGACGAACGCCGGAACCGCGACGGTGCTCCAGTGCCTGCAGCTCGTTATCATCATGGGCTACACCTGCGCTATCGATTGCCGCATGCCGCGTACTCGCGAAGTCATCGGCATTGGCCTGGCTCTGGGTGGAACCTTTTTAATCGCCACCGGCGGCGACCCCACCAGCCTGAATATCTCGCCGCTTGGCCTGGCAGCAGGTCTTATGTGTGCGGTCAGCGCCGCGTGTATGGCGGTGATTCCCGCCAAGATCCTGCCCGAATACGGCAGCCCCATCGTCACGGGCTCGGCAATGCTCACGGCGGGCGTGGTCTCGTGCGTCTTCGTGCAGCCCTGGGCGCATATGCCGGCGCTCGACGCTGCCGGCATCGAGGCGCTCGCGGTGTTCGTGGTTATCGGCTCGTTTTTTGCTTACATGCTCTATATGCAGGGCGTTAAGGACATCGGCTCGGTGCGCGCGAGCCTCATCGGAACTGTGGAGCCCGTCTCGGCGACCATCACCAGCGCCGTTATGCTGGGCACGGTGTTTTTGCCGACCGACCTTATCGGCTTTGCCATGATCATCGTGATGATGTTCCTCACGGTGTAGCTGGTGCCGCTGCCAAGACGGAAAAGGTGTTGTGCCGCATTTTCGCCAATTGATGTCCGTGTCTGGAGTTTAGCTGTCGATGCTCAAAATGCCATAAACTAGTAACGTTATGGACTTTTTCATTGCGACTCAATTGCGAGGATTTCTTTATGGCTGGTAATCACTTTAAGGGTAGCGATAGCGGCCGTCCTGCAGTTCCGCCGCGTCCGAACGGGGCTGGTAAGGCCGGCACGCCGGGCGGCGCTGGACAGGGCGGTTCCGGTAAGCGCGTGTCCCCGGGCGAGACGGCGATGTTTACCGCTCTGTACGAGCAGTCTCAAAAGGCAAAAAAGACCGGCCGTGCAAGAGGGAATGTCTTTGCGGGCGGTGCAACCTCTGCGTCGCAGCCGAGCGGGGCTCCTTCGGTACCTGCGAACAACGCAGGTGCTGCCAACGCCGCGAATGCCGCCGGCAACGTTAATGCCGGCAAGGCCGACAACAATACTCCCTCTGCCGGTGACGCGGGGCTTACGGGTAACCTTGGCACGATTTACGCCGGCGCCTCCGAGACTGGCACGTTCGCCCGCCTGGATGATAGCGGTGCCGAGTTTGCGGGCTCGGGTTCCAAGGAAGATTATTACGATTTTGGCTTGAACTACGGTAGCGACGCTTCGTCGAGTTCGACCTCTGACGGTCTGGTCCGTCATCGCCATCGCAAGGGCGAGCGCAAAAAGCGTCACACTGGCGCCATTATTGCCGCTGTAGTCGCGGTGCTTCTCGTTGTGCTTGGCGCAAGTGGCTTTATGCTGCTTAACTCGGCAAAGACCGTAAAGAGCGAAGCGAAGGAGGCTGTCGAGATCGTCGGCGGCCTTAAGGACAAGGTCACGTCGGGCGATTTTTCGACGCTGCCTGACGACGCGAAGAAGATCGATGAGCTCTGCGACAGCATGAAGGCGGAGACTTCGAGCCCGCTGTGGACGGCGGCTTCGTTTATCCCGGTGTATGGCAGTGACATCAACGCAGCCCGCACCATGATTGATGCCCTGTCCGATGTCTCAAGCAACGCGCTGGTTCCCATGGCCGATAACCTTTCGCAGGCCACGCCCGGCAAGCTGTTTCAGGACGGCATGATTAACGTGTCCGCGCTGCAGGCGGTCGCCGATTCGCTTTCCGATAGCTCCAAGGTGTTCAAGAGCGCCAACGAGAAGATTCAGGGTATTGGCGATACTCATATTTCTCAGGTGACCGAGCTGGTCGATAAGGTCAAGGACGGCTTTGCCACCCTCAACGGCGCGGTTGACGCGGCGGAGAAGGTCGCCCCCGTTCTTCCCCAGATGCTCGGCGCCAACGGCCAGACGCGCAACTACCTTATGTACGCCATGAACAACGTCGAGATTCGTGCTTGCGGCGGCTTTGGCGGTTCGCAGGGCCTGATTTCGGTCACTGACGGCCAGATGTCGATTGGCGAGTTTGTTCCCCGCATTGGACTCAGCGAGGATGAGGCAGTCGAGAGCGTCGACGAAGAGGATGAGGCGCTGTTCGGCAACCACAGTAACCTGTACAACTCGGGCAATACCTATTCGCCTGATTGGCCCCGCAACTCGCAGCGTGTCGCCGCGCTGTGGAAGTCCCAGTATGGACAGGACGTTGATGGCGTCATCGGTATCGACCCGGTGTTCCTGCAGTATCTGCTGGGCCTGGTCGGTAACGTGTCACTGCCCGACGGAACGGTTGTCGACGGCACCAACGCCGCAAAGGTCCTCATGCACGATGTGTACTGGAACTATCCGGTCGAGGAGTCTGACGGCATCTTTGCATCCGTCGCCAGCGCTGCCTTCGACAAGATCCTTGGCGGTATCGGCGATGTCGATGTTGCGAAGCTTGTCAGCGCCGTTGAGCGCGGTGCCGAAGAGGGCCGCCTGATCGCGTGGATGAGAAACGATGATGAGCAGAATGCCATCAAAGAGACGGGCATTGACGCTTCGCTGCCCGATCCGGATGACCCGAGTGCCGATCCTGTTGCCGGCGTTTACTTTAACAACCTGAGCTTCTCCAAGCTCGACTGGTACCTGAACGCCGACACGCAGATTGGCCAGGGCGTGAAGAACGGCGACGGCACGTGCTCCTATCGCATCACCGTTACCCTGACGAACATCATGACGCAGGAGGAGGCCGGCAAACTGCCCGACTACGTCGCGGCGAGCGCGCCCGATGCCGCGCGCGACGACGAACGCCTGAATGTCTCACTGTTTGCCCCGACGGGCGGCAACGTCAGTGACCTTACGGTTGAGGGCACCCAGTTTGGTCTTGGTGCCACTACGTGGCATGGAATCCCCTTCTATTCGGGCACCGTTGACCTGCATGCTGGCGAGACGACGACGATCACGTATACGCTGACCACGTCGGCCGAGGCGGGGGACAAGCCGCTTACGCTGCGTCAGACTCCTACATGCCAGGCGGCTCGCGACAGCGCGTCGGCGTAGGGTTTTTCTGGTAGCGCAGATAATCGAGTACCATTTTGGGGCGGACAGGCAATCTGTTCGCCCCTATTTTGTAAGGAGAGCGCATGAAGTACTTTGGCACCGACGGCTTTCGCGGTGAGGCCAACGTTGGGCTGACGGTAGAGCACGCTTATAAGATTGGCCGTTTTGTGGGCTGGTATTACGGCGCCAACCGTGAGCGCAAGGCGCGCGTCATCGTGGGCAAGGACACCCGTCGCTCGAGCTATATGTTCGAGGCGGCGCTGGTGAGTGGCTTGGTCGCGAGTGGCGCGGACGCCTACATGCTGCACGTGATCCCCACGCCGGGCGTGGCGCATCAGACCGTAGAGGGCTGCTTCGATTGCGGCATCATGATCAGCGCGAGCCACAACCCGTTTTGCGATAACGGCATTAAGCTCGTCAACAGCGACGGCTTTAAGATGGACGAGGACGTGCTGGAGCTCATCGAGGACTACATCGATGGCAAGAGCGAGGTGCCGCTGGCAACGGGCAATCACATCGGCGCCACGGTGGACTACATGCAGGGCCGCAACCGCTACATTGCTTCGCTCATCGCCAGCGCGAACTTTTCGCTGCAGGGCGTCAAGATCGGTATTGACTGCGCCAACGGCTCGGCTTCCTCGGTGGCCAAGCCGGTGTTTGACGCGCTCGGTGCCGACGTGCGCGTGATCAACGCCGCGCCCGATGGTTTTAACATCAACGTCGACTGCGGCTCCACGCATATGGAGCGTCTGCAGCGCCATGTGGTGGAGCAGGGCCTGGACGTGGGCTTTGCCTACGACGGCGATGCCGACCGCTGCCTGGCCGTGGATGAGCGCGGTCGCGTGGTAGACGGCGACCAGATCCTGTACGTGTGCGGCGTGTATCTGAACAAGCACGGGCGACTCTCGGGCGGTACCGTGGTGCCGACGATTGCCAGCAACTTTGGCCTGGTCAAGTCGCTGGAGCTTGCCGGTCTGAGCGCCGTGACCAGCGGCGTGGGCGACCGTCACGTGTATGCCAAGATGCGAGAGGGCGGCTACAGCCTGGGTGGCGAGCAGACGGGCCATACGATCTTTGGCGATATCGAGCGCACGGGCGACGGCATTATGACCTCACTGCGCGTGATGGAAGTGATTCGTGCCGAGCGCGAGACGCTCTCGCAGCTCACGGCTCCGTGCAAGCTGCTGCCGCAGGCGCAGGTGGCCGTGCACGTGGCGGACAAGGACGCCGCGCTCGAGAACATGGGCGTGCAGAACGCCATCGCCGAGGCCGAGGCTGCGCTGGCAGGCGAGGGCCGCGTGCTCGTGCGCAAGAGCGGAACCGAGTCGGTTATCCGCGTGCTGGCCGAGGCGCCCGACCAAGCATCCGCCGATGCCGCCATGAAGCGCATCGCCAACGCACTTGAGGCTTTATAGCTACGCGGTTTTACCAAACCGCGTAGCTGCTCGACGCTGCAAACGGCCCCAAGCGGCAATCTGACGCTCAATTTCAAGGGCGCGACCAGAAGGTCAGCGCCCTTTCATTTCACGTCACCTTGCTCGCTTGGGGCCGTTTTCGCTGACGTTGCCAAGACATCGGCGTCAACATGGTTGGCGTTGGCGATGGCGTGCTGGTCAATCCTTACAGCTCGTACAGCGTGGTGAACTTGTCCTGCAGGTAGCTGCAGTAGTAGCGGGCATCGAACGCCATGCCGCAGGCGCCCTTGATGAGTTCCGGCGCGTCCTTGGCGCGGCCCCACTGCCAAATGTGCTCGCCCAGCCAGGCGCGGACGGGTGTCAGGTCGCCGCTCGCGCAGGCGCCGGTAAGGTCGACGCCGTCGCGGCACATGGCCGGCACGAACATGGCGTCGTAGGCGCTGCCCAGCGCATAGGTGGGGAAGTAGCCAAACGAGCCGCCGCTCCAGTGCGTATCCTGCAGGCAACCACGCGTGTCGTCGGGAACCGGAATGCCCAGGTACTCATCCATGAAGCGATTCCAAAGCGCGGGGATATCCTTGGCTGTGGCCTCGCCGGCAAACAGCATGCGCTCGATCTCGTAGCGCACCATAACGTGCAGCGGATAGGTGAGCTCGTCGGCCTCGGTGCGGATCAGCGAAGGCTGCGCGATGTTCACGGCGTGGTAGAGCGTGTCCTCGTCGACGTCGCCGTAGACCTCGGGTGCGTGGCGGCGCAGCACCTCGAGCAGCGGTTCCATAAAGGCGCGGCTGCGACCCACGGTGTTCTCGAAAAAGCGGCTCTGACTCTCGTGGATGCCCATGGAGGTGCCACCCTCCAGGCACGTGCGCGCATAGGCGGGGTTCACGCCCAGCTCGTACATGGCGTGACCTGCCTCGTGGATGATGCTGAAGACGTTGGAGATACAGTCGTTCTCGTAGATGTGCGTCGCGATGCGCGCATCGCCCACGGCAAAGCCCTCGCTAAACGGATGCTCGGTAAAGGCAAGCGTGGTGTCGTCCAGGTTCAGGCCGACGAGCTTCATGAGGTCGAAGCTCATGGCGCGCTGGGCAGCCTCGGGCACGTGGGCGTGCAAAAAGTCGGCAGCCGGCTGCTGGCCGCGCTCGCCGATGGCGTGCACGAGCGGCACGACCGTGGCCTTGACCTCGTCGCAAAACGCGTCGAAGCTCTTGGCGGAAAGGCCGCGCTCGTACTGGTCGAGCCAAACGTCGTATGGATCGCGCTTGGGGTCCATGAGCTCGGCCTGATGCTTAAGTTGGGCGACGATTCTATCCACATAGGTCTCAAAGCTCGCCCAGTCGTTGGCTGCCTTGGCCTTGTGCCACACGGCGTCCGCCTCGCAGGTGAGCCTGGTCCAGGCCTCGGCTTCTTCGGTGGGGATGGCACTGGCCTCACGTTGATCGCGGCCGAGCACACGGATCTCGTCGAGCAGCTGAGGGTCGTCGATTTTGCCGCCGGCGACGGTCTCGCGTGCTAACGAGCGTACGAGCTCAACGGACTT
Organism: uncultured Collinsella sp.; assembly: GCA_900540995.1. Taxonomy (GTDB): domain Bacteria; phylum Actinomycetota; class Coriobacteriia; order Coriobacteriales; family Coriobacteriaceae; genus Collinsella. Next base: position 20,037 of record UQHO01000018.1, read on the forward strand.
CTCGCTGGTCAGCAGCTTGTGATGCTCGCCGGCAAGCGTGCCCATGGAGTCGGCACGCGCTGCTGCGCCGTTGGCAGGAGCAATCGTCGCTCCATCGAACTCGGCAATCTTGAGCAGGTACTCGCGGGTCCACAGTTTGCCTTCGAGCTTGCGGAATTTTTTGACGGCCTTATCGACCTTGATACCTTTGGGCGTCTTGCCCGCCGCGGGCTTGGCCTTCTTATCGTACTTCTTTCCCATACCTATATCCTTGATCTCGCAGACCGGACGCCACGGGTGGGCGTGCGGCCAGTTTGCACAGCTACCTGCCTTGTACCCAGTGCGAACAAAACGGAACGCGGCGATGTGCTCGCGAAATGTGTTATCCTATAGCCCAATGCGTTGACGGAGAGGGTTTTGCCCGCCGCGTCGCCGGCAAGAGAGGGAAGGTCATGGGCTGCGAGCCTTCCTGCGGTGACAAGGGCCAAGCGTTCACTCCCGAGCAGCGACCTCAACGGGCACGCGGCCAGCGGCGGCGAAGCCCCAGTAGGGAAGCCGTGAGCCTCGCGACAAGGGGCACAGAGTGGGCGCGGCGGGCCAGACATCCGCCGGGTCAAACAAGGTGGTACCGCGGAATTCAACCGTCCTTGGGCAATGCACATGCCCGAGGGCGGTTTTTTTTATTACCGAACCGGGCCGCGTTTTCACAACGCCAGACGGTGGCAGCCGCCTCGGCAAACGGAGAGCGCGAGAGACGAAAGGGAAGACATGAGTCTGATTGATGATCTGGTCAAACTCGAGGAAGAGGCCAAGGAGCTCGTCGCAGGCGCCGACGACGCAGCCAAGCTCGAGGCTGCGCGCGTTGAGCTGCTCGGCCGCAAGGGCCGCATCACCGGCCTGATGCGCATGATGGGCAAGCTCGCCCCCGAGGATCGTCCCGTGATGGGCAAGCGAGCCAACGAGATGCGCCAGCTGATTGAGGGCATGCTCGACGAGCGCAACACCGAGATGAAGGCCGCCGCCCTCAAGCGCGCACTGGAGCACGACGCCGTCGACATCACGCTGCCGGGCATCCGTCCGCAGATCGGCCACCAGCACCTGATCAAGCAAATCATCGAGGAGGCTGAGGACATCTTCTGCGGCATCGGCTACACCGTCGAGTCCGGCCCCATGGTCGACACCTCCTACTACAACTTCACCGCGCTCAACGCTCCCATGGATCACCCGAGCCGCTCGGCCCGCGATACCTTCTACGTGGTCGACAACAACCCCGGCAGCGTCGCGCACCCCGAGGCGCACGCCCACGGCGAGTCCGACGTGCTGCTGCGCACCCAGACCTCGGGCGTGCAGATCCACACCATGGAGTCGCAGAAGCCGCCCATCTACATGATCTGCCCGGGCACCGTCTACCGTCCCGATACGGCCGACGCCTGCCACCTGCCGCAGTTTAACCAGATCGAGGGCCTGGTCGTGGACGAGGGCATTACTTTCGGCGACCTCAAGGGTACGCTCGACTATTTTGTTAAGTGCATGTTTGGCGAGGACCGCAAAACGCGCTACCGCCCGCACTTCTTCCCCTTCACCGAGCCTAGCTGCGAGGTGGACGTGAGCTGCCACGTGTGCGGCGGCAAGGGCTGCAACTTCTGCAAGCACAGCGGCTGGATCGAGATTCTGGGCTGCGGTATGGTCGATCCCAACGTCCTTATCAACTGCGGCATCGACCCCGAGAAGTACACCGGCTTCGCCTTTGGCATTGGCGCCGAGCGCGTCGCGGCTCTGCGCTACGACCTGCCCGACCTGCGCACGTTGATGACGGGCGATATGCGCTTCTTGAATCAGTTCTAGGCTGCGGCTTGCCCAAGCACGGCACCTCGGCGCTCATTCGTCGCTTGCGTACCAAAGTACGCGGCGCTCCTCTTTCGGGCCGATCTGCCGCACTTGGACAACCCTCGCTTTGTAAGGAATGTTCACAAAGTTGAAGTTTCCACCTGCCTCTCTTCGCAGGCTTTCAGTATGAAAGGAGAGCTAGATGCGTGTTTCTTACGACTGGCTCAAGACCATGATCGATATTCCGGAGGATCCCAAGACCCTTTCGGACGAATATATCCGTACCGGTACCGAGGTCGAGGCGATCGACACCGTGGGCGAGTCCTTTGACCACGTGGTGACCGCCCAGGTAATCACCAAGACCCCGCACCCCGATAGTGACCACATGTATGTGTGCTCGGTCGACGTGGGCGACAAGAACCTCGACGCCGACGGCAACCCCGCTCCGCTGCAGATCGTCTGCGGCGCGCAGAACTTTGAGGCCGGCGACCACATTGTCACGGCCATGATCGGCGCCGTGCTGCCCGGCGACGTCAAGATCAAAAAGAGCAAGCTGCGCGGCGTCGTGTCCATGGGCATGAACTGCTCCGCGCGCGAGCTCGGTCTGGGCGGTGATCACTCCGGCATTATGATTCTGCCCGAGGATACGCCCTGCGGCATGCCGTTTGCCGAGTATGTGGGCTCCAGCGACACCGTGCTCGACTGCGAGATCACGCCCAACCGCCCCGACTGCCTGTCCATGATCGGCATGGCCCGCGAGACCGGCGCCATCTTCGACCGCGATTTCCACGTTGAGCTGCCCGCCATCAAGGCCGAGACCGGCCGCGCGACGGACGACGAGCTTTCGGTCGAGATTGCCGACGAGGGCCTGTGCGACCGCTATGTCGCCCGCATCGTGCGCAACGTGAAGGTGGGCCCGTCGCCCGACTGGATGGTCAAGCGCCTCAATGCCCTGGGCGTGCGCCCGCACAACAACATCGTCGACATCACCAACTACGTGATGATGCTCACCGGTCAGCCGCTGCACGCCTTTGACCTTGACACCTTTGCCGAGCGTGAGGGCAAACGGCGCGTGGTGGTTCGCGCCGCCCAGCAGGACGAGAAGTTCACGACCCTCGACGGCGAGGAGCGCACGCTCGACGCCGGCATGGGCCTGATCACCGACGGCGAGCGTCCCGTGGCGCTGGCCGGCGTCATGGGTGGCATGGATTCCGAGATTGAGGACGACACCGTCGACGTGATGGTCGAGAGCGCCTGCTTCAACGCCGGCCGCACCTCGCACACCAGCCGCGACCTGTCGCTGATTTCGGACGCCTCCATCCGCTTTGAGCGCCAGGTCGACGAGACCGGCTGCGTGGACGTCGCCAACGTGGCCTGCGCGCTCATCGAGCAGATTGCCGGCGGCGAGGTCGCTCCCGGCTACGTGGACGTGTTCCCTGCGCCCAAGACCATCGACAGCATCAAGCTGCGCCTGGCCCGCGTGCACGCCATCTGCGGCGCCGACATCGAGCCCGACTTTATCGAGCGCTCGCTCACCCGCCTGGGCTGCACCGTCGAGCGCGACGGCGAGGACTTCATGGTCACCCCGCCGAGCTTCCGCCCCGACCTGCCGCGCGAGATCGACCTGATCGAGGAGGTCTTGCGTCTGTGGGGCATGGGCCGCGTGACGGCGACCATCCCGGCTGCCAAGAACCATATCGGCGGCCTGACCCGCGAGCAAAAGCTCACCCGCAAGGTCGGCGAGATCCTGCGCGCCTGCGGCCTCAACGAGACCACGACCTTTGGTTTTGCCGCCCCGGGCGACCTGGAGAAGATCGGCATGCCCACCGAGGGTCGCGGCTGCTCCGTGGTGCTCATGAACCCGCTGGTTGCCGAGCAGACCGAGATGCGCCGCTCGCTGCTGCCGGGCCTTTTGCAGTCGGTAGCCTACAACGAGGCCCACGGCACTCCCAACGTGCACCTGTACGAGGTGGGCAGCCTGTTCCACGGCCGCGAGAACGCCAGCCTGCCCAAGGAGACCAAGTCCGTGGCGGGCGTGCTCTCGGGCCAGTGGAGCGAGCAGTCCTGGAACATGAAATACCGCAAGCTGCGCTTCTTCTATGGCAAGGGTATCGTGGAGGAGCTGCTTGCCCAGCTGCGTATCGAGAAGGTTCGCTTCCGTCCCGTCGAGGGCGAGAGCTATGCCTTCTTGCAGCCGGGTCGCGCGGCCGAGGTTCTGTCCGGCGGCACCGTGCTGGGCTGGGTCGGCGAGATCCACCCCGAGGCGCGCGAGGCCTGCGGCATCGACGAGGTCGTCGTCGCCTTTGAGCTCGATCTGGACAAGCTGATCAAGGGTGCCCGCAACCAGGAGAACTACCGCGAGTTCTCGCAGTACCCGGCCGTCGAGCACGATCTGGCTATCGTGGTCGATAACGCTGTGACCTGCGAGGACCTTGAGCGTCGCATCACCAGCGCCGGCGGCAAGCTGCTCGAGGGCGTGCGCCTGTTCGACGTCTATCGCGATCCGGTCCGCGTGGGCGTGGGCAAGAAGTCCATGGCCTTTGCGCTCACGTATCGCTCTGACGACCACACGCTCACCAGCGAAGAGGTCGAGAAGGCGCACCAGAAGATCGTCACCAAGGTGTGCAAGGGCGTAAACGGCGAGGTCCGCGGCTAGGGCTTGCGACCGAGGCATGGGCCGTCGGGCGACGGCATGACTGAGCTGCTGCCCGCCAGCGCTCCGCATCTGTGACATATGTATTGCAAAACGGCGTGTCGCTTTGTTGGCGGCGCGCCGTTTTGCTATGATAGCCGCCGGCGTGTTACGAATCAGTCGATGCGTAACACCGACAACGTGGTTCAAACGGCGCTGCAATTCCGCGCGCTGATAACCGGGAGGCGTATATGCACATTCCAGATAATTACCTATCCCCGCAGACCGATGCCGTCATGGCGGTGGCGATGGTCCCCGTATGGGTCCACTGCATTAAGAAGGTGCGCGCCACGCTCGACCGCGAGCACATGGCCTTCCTGGGTATTTGCGCCGCCTTCTCCTTTTTGCTCATGATGTTCAACGTGCCGTTGCCTGGCGGCACCACGGGCCACGCCGTCGGCGGCGCGCTTATCGCACTGCTGCTGGGCCCCGAGGCTGCGGCTATCGCTGTCTCGGTCGCGTTGGCGCTTCAGGCGCTGCTGTTTGGCGACGGCGGCATCCTGTCCTTTGGCGCCAACTGCTTTAATATGGCCTTTGTGCTGCCGTTTGTTGCCGCTATGGTATTCCGCGCGCTCAACAGCCGCCTGCACGACAAGAGCTGGGGCACTTCGGTCTCTGCCATCGTGAGCGGCTGGGTCGGCTTGTGCGTGGCTGCCCTTTGCGCTGCCATCGAGTTTGGCATTCAGCCGATGCTCTTTACCAACGCCTCGGGTGCCCCGCTGTACTGCCCCTTCCCGCTGTCTGTTTCCATTCCGGCCATGTTGATCCCGCATATGCTGGTTGCCGGCGTGATCGAGGGCGTGGCGACGGCCGCGATCTACGGTTTCATTAAGAAGACGGCGCCGAGCATCATTGTCGGGCCCGAGGCCGTCGATGGCCAACTTGCTGCCGAGGGCGTTGCTGCCAAGAAGACCTCGCTGGTCCCCACGCTCATCCTGGTTGCCGTGCTTGTCGTAGCAACACCGCTGGGCCTGCTGGCCACGGGTGACGCCTGGGGTGAGTGGGACGCCGAGGGCGCCGCGACCGCCGTTCAGGAGGCTGGCGATGACAGCCTGCAGGCTTCGGTCGGTCTCGATACCCCGACCTTTGCCGATGCCCTGCCCACGGGCGATTATCTGCAGGCCTATTCCGAGGAGCAAGGCCTTGGCTTTGCCGGCCAGGCCGCCATGTATATCCTTTCCGGTGTGATTGGCGTGGCGGTGCTCACCATCGCATTCCGTCTGATCTCGCTGACGGTCAAGGAAAGCGGTGCTCATGGCAATAGCCGAGCTGCCTAGCTGGCTTGCGGTCGAGCAGCGTTACGAGCCCGCTGGGGCTCGGCATCGTGTGATGCAAAAGAACGTCCTGCACCTGGCGAGCCTGCTTGAGCGGGTTCGCCTGGGTGGAGGCGCGCACGAGGGCGGGTCGATGGTCGACCGCGCCCTTTCTTGCGTTTCGGCTCCGGTGCGCCTGGTGGGGATGTTCGTCTGCGTCCTGTGCGTGTGTCTGACGCAGAGCCCGCTGTACCTGATGCTGATGGCGGCTATCGCGCTGGTGTTGGTCGCGGTGCGCCCCGCACGCGGGCTGCGTGCGACCTTTGTACCGGCGCTTGGCGCCACGGGGCTTGCGGTGGTTCTGACACTGCCTGCCCTGCTGCTGGGCGCGTCTGCCGCGGGCGCCATGCTCAAGATCGCGCTCAAGACTTTCATTAATGTGTCGCTGGTGCTGGGCGTTTCGTGGACGCTCACCTGGAGCCGCATGTCGGCGGCGCTCAAAATGCTGCACCTGCCCGACGAGGTCATCTTTACGTTTGATATGGCGCTCAAGCATATTGAGGTGCTGGGACGCACGGCGCACGATCTGTGCGAATCGGTCATGCTGCGTAGCGTCGGTTCCGCGCCTGCGGGTTTTTCGCGCACCGACTCGCTGGCGGGTATCATGGGCATGACGTTTATCAAGGCGATGGAATGCAGCCGCGCGATGGACGAGGCCATGCTGTGCCGCGGCTTCGCCGGCGTGTATCCGGCGCCCGCGCGGATTGTGTTGAGCTGGCGTGATGCGATCTATGCGGCGACTGTGGTGCTGCTGGCGGCGCTGTGCGCCGTGCTGTAACGTGCCAGTCGGCTGTTGGTATGAATAGGGAAGGGCGACGTTTTGGCAAACGATACGAATGGCGTGATGGGCGCGAGCGGTGCTACTGGCGCCAAGAGCGTGCCGCTCATCGAGTTTCGCGACGTGCTGTTCTCCTATGCGGGGCATACGGTTGTCGATGGTGTGTCGCTGCAGGTCGATCGTGGTGAACTCGTTGCCCTACTCGGTCCCAACGGCTGCGGTAAGACGACGATTATGCGCCTTATCAACGGTCTTGAACTAGCGGACGCGGGTGCGTACCTGTTTGACGGGCACGTGATCGATGCGGCATATCTCAAGGATTCCGCAGCCGCTCAGCGTTTTCATCAGCGCGTGGGCTTTGTGTTCCAGAATGCCGACGCCCAGCTGTTCTGCGCTACGGTGGGCGAGGAAGTTGCTTTTGGCCCCGCGCAGATGGGGCTGCCGACAGACGAGCTCGAGCGCCGCGTCCGCGATGCCATGGAGCTGTTCCAGGTTGCCGATCTGGTCGATGCCTCGCCCTATCAGCTTTCGGGCGGGCAAAAGAAGCGTGTGGCGCTGGCGGCAGTCGTATCGATGAACCCCGATATCTTGGTTCTCGACGAACCCACCAATGGGCTCGACGAGGATTCATGCGACATCGTGGTCAACTTCTTGCTGGCCTACGTCGCGGCGGGTAAGACGGTCTTGATGAGCACGCATCACCAGGATTTGGTGCGACGCCTGGGTGCCCGTGCAATCTATATCGATCGATATCACCATGTGGTCGAGGCGCCTTCGCCGTCGTATGGAACCGAAAGCGGTGCTACGGACTAGTTGCTGCGTAGAGCGTGCGTAGCCGCCTGCGCGGCTTTGCCGTGATGGTATAGTTATCCAGGTTTTATATGGGGGTGGCTATGCCAAGCTGGAACATTCATATCGCTCAGACGGAGCGTTTGCTGGAGCGCACCGGTGCGCTTGCCAATAGCGTGCGCGACTGCAATGCCTTTTTGTTTGGCTGCGTGGTTCCGGATATCTTCGTGGGCTATATGGTCCCTGGCATCGCCGATCCCATCCCGTATCGCATTACGCACTTTGCAAAGCCCGAGCCTATCCCTAAGCCGCGCGAGCACGAGTTCTGGGATACCTATGTGGCGCCGCTGCTCAAAGGGGCGTCTGTTGGTACGCCGGCTGCCGCGACCTCGATCGCCGAGGAGCGCGAGCGACTCAATCGGGTGCATTATCCCCAACGCTACAAGGACGCCGAGCCGGTTGCCGATCCCGGCGCCTGTGAGTTTTCGCTTGCGTCCGAAGATGTGGCACAGTCGCTGCTCGATCTGACGCTGGGCGTTTGGTCTCACCTTGTGGCCGATACCGTATGGAATACGCGCGTGAATCAGTACCTGGAGGCGCACGGCGGCAAGCCGTGCGAGGAATTCCGCATTAAAAAGCAAGGTGACTTTGACTGGTTTGGCAAGACGCTCGGCATTGTTTCTATCCCGCGTGCGACCGATCGCCTGTATACCGCGGCGGCCCAGTTTGGTCAGTATTCGATTCCGCAAGAGTATGTGCTCAAGACCATTGGCGTCATGCACGAGATTGTGCGCGAAAACCCTGGTGAGCCCGATCATCCGCCATACCGTCTGCTGACCGAGGAGTTCTTCGACGCAACGTTTGCCGAGGTTATAGAGCTCACCGAAACCGGCCTCGCAACGCGCGCTGCAACCCCCGGCGTCCCAGCAGAACCCCTCATCGCCAGCTGCTAACTTGTCGGCCTAACGCTAAACAACTCGTCCCAGTCAACCAGCAGCTCTCGTCTGAGCGTATCCTCGCCGTCGGCCTCTTGTTTTGTCTTTGGGGTGTAGGGGAGCCCGGCTTTTTTATGGATGAGCTCGGCAAGGTACTCAAAGCTCTTTTTGTCCTTGATCTGGTCATAGGTTATTTGGATGACGTCATATCCCATGCTGGTGAGTGCGGTGGTGCGCTCGGCATCAGAGATGCTTGCGGGTTCGCTACCATGGGCGGATCGACCTTGGCATTCTAGGATGACGCCCATGCTGTCGGTGTTGCTCTCGATGAGGACGTCGGCGTAGCAGCAGGATCTGGTGTAGAGCGAGCGTGCCGCTTCGCTCAGTGGAATACGGACGTTGTTGGCGATGCTCATACCTAGCCCGCCCTCGACGCGGGGAAGCGAAATGAGCATGGAGGCCTGGACCTCGAAGGGCGAAGCGGTCTGTCCCGTCATGCGCTCGGCGGCCCAGCGCAGCTGCTTGACGCCGCGCATGCCTGCGGCTTGCTTGGCGAATGCGGCGATATCCGCCGCATTAAGGAGTGGCGTGCGCTTCCAAAGGTTGGTGTCATTGCCGTTAACATCTTTAACCCGCTCCCAACCGTAGCTGGGTGCAATGAGCTGTAAGGAAATAGCTTCATCAAGTTGCTGCTGCGCACGTTTGCTGGGCTTAAATACCGCAAACGAGCCGCATAGCTCATAGCATGCCATAAGCAGCTGGTTGGGGGAGACATGCGTCGCAAGGCTAAGGAGCGTGAACTCGGGGGACGTGACATCGAATCCATGTTCAGTCTGCCTAAACGACCCCGGAGGCGGTTCTTGCGTGAGCAAGCGGCTATGAAATAGCTTGCCATTGAAGCGAGCGCCTCTGGTGCTTACGAATCTCCACACCGGCTTGCCAAGCAAGTCGTCAAAAACTGGTTGTTTGGAGTAGTGCACCAAGCGATGGTCATGTTCGGGCGGCAGAATTGCCGGATAAAGTCCCAGTATCTGCGGTGGGATGCGATAGTACTGGAAGGCTGTGGGTCCGCAGGCGAGAAATGACATAGCAATCCGATCGTTTGAACGTTGTTTGGGCTAGAAAATGCTACTGGTTTCGGAAGTGCGGGGAAAAAGAGGAACAGGCTAAGCACAAGCGGGATTTAGACCAACTTTATCAGGGGTTTTATTGAAATAAAAGGGCTTGTGCTCGAGGGTAAGCGATTTTTCCCCGCACTTCCGAAATCACGACTTTCTGGGGTCTTGGTAAAACGATTTGGCAGGCTGTCATGAGGTGTGGTTTCGCCACCGGCTGGACACCGCTGGGGCTGAGAGTCCAATTTTTGAACCTGGAAGGGCGATTTATCATGTCTTAGGTAAAAAAATGAGATGCGTTGCGCACCGCGGTTGGGGTGGTGTGAAAAAGGGCCCGGAAGGCTTTGCCTTCCGGGCCCTTTGCAATGCAAACTAGCTTGCAAGTGCGATTTAGCGCACCTGAGCGACGTAAGCGACGTTGGTCGAGGAGACCTTGTCCTCGAGCTGGACGCTCATGCGGGGATCGCCGGCGGTGGCGACGGTCAGGTCGCCGGCCTCGACGTAGCCGAGCTCCTTAGCGGTCTCAATCGCCTTGACGATCGTGCCGTTGACGGTGCCCTGGGTAATCTCGGCCTGGTGCGGGATAACGCCCCAGTACATGATCATCTGCTGGACGGCCCACTCGTGGCGGGAGAACGCGCAGATCGGCATGTTGGGACGGAAGTGCGAGATCAGGCGTGCGGTACGACCGGTGGTCGTCGGCACGGTGATGCACTTGGCGCCAACGGTGGTGGCCATGTTCACAGCGGACATACCCACAACGTTGTTGACGACGCGGGTGCCGTGAGCGTCGGCCGGAACCTCGAGCGGAGCGTGGGCCGGGAGGTACTTCTCGGTTTCGAGAGCAATGCTGGCCTGCATCTTAACGGCCTCGACCGGGTACTTACCGGCAGCGGACTCGCCAGAGAGCATGACGGCGTCGGTGCCGTCGTAGATGGCGTTAGCAACGTCGGCAACCTCGGCGCGCGTCGGGCGCGGGTTCTGCTGCATGGAGTCGAGCATCTGCGTAGCGGTGATGACGGGCTTGTAGGCCGCGTTGCACTTGGCGATGATCTCCTTCTGGATGTGGGGAACGAGCTCGGGCTTGATCTCGATGCCCAGGTCGCCACGGGCGACCATGATGCCGTCGGAAGCCTCGAGGATCTCGTCGAAGTTCTCGACGCCCAGGGCGCACTCGATCTTCGGGAAGATCGTCACGTGCTCGCCGCCGTTCTCGCGGCAAAGCTCGCGAATGCCGCGGACGGACTCGCCGTCACGGATGAAGGAAGCGGCGATGTAGTCGATGTTCTCGGTCAGGCCAAAGAGGATGTCCTGACGATCGCGCTCGGTGATGGCGGGCAGCGAGATGTTGACGTTGGGCATGTTGACGCCCTTGCGCTCGCCGATCAGACCGTCGTTCTTAACGACGCAGGTCATGTCCTGGCCGTCGACGGACTCGACCTCGAGGGCAACCAGGCCGTCATCGATCAGGATGAGGGAGCCCTTCTCGACCTCGGAGGGCAGAGCCAGGTAGTCGAGGGAGATGTGCTCAGCGGTGCCGTGGAAATCCTCGGACGTGGGCTGAGCGGTGACGACGATCTTGTCGCCGGTCTTGACGGCAACCTTCTTGCCGTCGACCAGAAGGCCGGTGCGGACCTCGGGGCCCTTGGTGTCGAGCAGGATGCCGACGGGCATGCCGAGCTCCTTGGAAATACGGCGGACGCGCTCGATGCGACCGTGGTGCTCGTCGTAGGAACCGTGCGAGAAGTTAAAACGGGCGACGTTCATGCCCGCCTTGATCATCTCGCGGATGGTCTCGTCGCTATCGCAGGCGGGACCCATGGTGCATACAATCTTGGTGCGCTTGTACATTCAGACCTCCATCTGACATCGTCTTGCGCTGATAGATAAACCATAAGAAATAAAACCGAGATGATTATAACGAAATGCCGACCGAATACCCCAAAAAATCGACCGTATGCCGAATTAGAAGTTCATTTTTTGCGGTAAAAACGGTATATGAAAAATCTTTACCAACCACTCCAACCGCTGCTATCTGGGCGATATGTCAGTTTGAAGATGCGCCGAAGAAAAAACGTTTTATCAATGTTGAGCATCACACGGTCTGCATCGTTGCACTCGAGCCGTGTTTCCAATTGGAATGTTTTGGCTAGACGCGCCGCTTTGGGGTACCATAGCCCCACTATCAACTGCCGCTCAGCACGGCAGCCTTGATGAGCCCTTGCCCTTCTCCTGGGAATTATGATCGGGCATCAATCTGCTGAGTGGCCCGAATCCCAGGAGGGGACTCTATATGCAAAAGGAATACCTGTCCGCCGCGGCGGAGGTGCTCAGCGACCAAGGTGTCGATGAGAACCTCGGCCTGAGCAACGACGAGGCGTCGTCGCGCCTCGCCAAGACAGGCCCTAACAAGCTTGAGGAAGCCGAGAAGACGCCGCTGTGGAAGCGCTTCTTTGAGCAGATGGCCGACCCCATGGTCATCATGTTGATCGTTGCCGCCGTCATCAGCGCGCTCACGGGTATGGTCAAGGGCGAGCCCGACTTTGCCGACGTCGCCATCATCATGTTCGTCGTTATCGTCAACTCGGTACTGGGCGTGGTCCAGGAAGCCAAGAGCGAAGAGGCCCTCGAGGCCCTGCAGGAGATGAGCGCGGCGCAGTCCAAGGTGCTGCGCGACGGCAAGCTCGTGCACCTGCCGAGCGCCGAGCTCGTGCCCGGTGACGTGATCATGCTCGAGGCGGGCGACTCCGTCCCGGCCGACTGCCGCGTGCTCGAGAGCGCCACGATGAAGATCGAGGAGGCCGCCCTTACCGGCGAGTCCGTGCCCGTCGAGAAGCATGCCAACGTGATCGAGCTCGCCGCCGGCACCGACGACGTGCCGCTCGGCGACCGCAAGAACATGTGCTACATGGGCTCCACCGTGGTGTACGGTCGCGGCCGCGCCGTCGTGGTCGGCACCGGCATGAACACAGAGATGGGTAAGATCGCCGGCGCCCTGGCCGAGGCCAAGGAAGAGCTCACGCCGCTGCAGGTGAAGCTTGCCGAGCTCAGCCGCATCCTCACCATCATGGTGATTATCATCTGCGTCGTGATCTTTGGCGTTGACATCCTCCGCCACGGCGTGGGCAACGTCCTTACCGATCCGACTGCCTTGCTCGACACCTTTATGGTCGCTGTCTCGCTCGCCGTCGCTGCCATCCCCGAGGGTCTGGTCGCCGTCGTGACCATCGTGCTGTCGCTTGGCGTGACCAAGATGGCCAAGCGCCAGGCGATTATCCGTAAGCTTTCCGCCGTCGAGACCCTTGGCTGCACACAGACCATCTGCTCCGACAAGACCGGTACCCTCACCCAGAACAAGATGACCGTCGTCAAGCACGAGCTCGCTGCGCCCAAGGAGAAGTTCCTGGCCGGCATGGCGCTGTGCTCCGATGCTCAGTGGGACGAGGAGCTGGGCGAGGCCGTGGGCGAGCCGACTGAGTGCGCGCTTGTCAACGATGCCGGCAAGGCGGGCCTCACTGGCCTGACTGCCGAGCATCCGCGCGTGGGCGAGGCCCCGTTTGACTCGGGCCGTAAGATGATGTCCGTGGTCGTCGAGACCCTGGATGGCGAGTACGAGCAGTACACCAAGGGCGCGCCCGATGTGGTGATCGGCCTGTGCACCCATATCTACGACGGCGACAAGGTCGTTCCACTGACCGAGGAGCGTCGTGCCGAGCTCGTGGCCGCCAACAAGGCCATGGCCGACGAGGCCCTGCGCGTGCTGGCGCTGGCAAGCCGCACCTACACCGAGGTCCCGGCCGACTGCAGTCCCGCCGCGCTCGAGCATGACCTGGTCTTCTGCGGCCTGTCCGGCATGATTGACCCGGTTCGCCCCGAGGTCGCCGACGCCATCCGCGAGGCGCATGACGCCGGTATCCGCACCGTCATGATCACGGGCGACCACATCGACACCGCCGTGGCCATCGCCAAGCAGCTGGGCATCGTCGCCGATCGCAGCCAGGCCATTACCGGTGCCGACCTCGACCGCATGAGCGACGAGGAGCTCGACGCGCACATCGAGGACTACGGCGTGTACGCCCGCGTCCAGCCCGAGCACAAGACGCGCATCGTCGAGGCCTGGAAGTCGCGCGACCAGATCGTCGCCATGACCGGCGACGGCGTCAACGACGCCCCGTCCATCAAGCGCGCCGACATCGGCGTCGGTATGGGCATCACCGGCACCGACGTCACCAAGAACGTTGCCGACATGGTGCTTGCCGACGACAACTTCGCCACCATCATCGGTGCCTGCGAAGAGGGCCGTCGCATCTACGACAACATCCGCAAGGTCATCCAGTTCCTGCTTTCGGCCAACCTTGCTGAGGTGTTCTCGGTGTTTATCGCCACGCTCATCGGCTTTACCATCTTCCAGCCGGTGCAGCTGCTGTGGGTGAACCTGGTCACCGACTGCTTCCCCGCGCTCGCGCTGGGCATGGAGGACGCCGAGGGTGACATCATGAAGCGCAAGCCGCGCAACGCCAAGGACGGTGTCTTTGCCGGTCACATGGGCCTGGACTGCGTGGTCCAGGGTCTGATCATCACCGTGCTGGTGCTGGCGAGCTTCTTTGTGGGCGTGTACTTTGACATGGGCTACATCCACATCGCCGATATGATCGCCGGCAATGCCGACGAGGAAGGCGTGATGATGGCGTTCATCACGCTCAACATGGTCGAGATTTTCCACTGCTTCAATATGCGCAGTCGTCGTGCGTCGCTGTTCACCATGAAGAAGCAGAACAAGTGGCTGTGGGCTTCCGCCGCGCTGGCACTGGTGCTGACGGTGATCGTGACCGTGCAGCCGACGCTTGCCGAGATGTTCTTTGGCCCCGTGACGCTTGAGCTCAAGGGCGTTCTTGCCGCGCTGGGCCTGGCCTTCCTGATCATCCCGCTGATGGAGATCTACAAGGCGATCATGCGCGCGGTCGAGAAAGAGTAGGTCGAAAGGCCATCCTTCCCACCGGCCCGACCGCCTGCGGGGTTTCTTCTTCGCTGGTCCTCGCGCTTCGCGCTGCGGGATCGCTCAGAAGAAACCCCTCCCGGCGGGCGGGCCTTCGGATAACCTCTCGGGACCATGAGCTGAGGGAAAGTGTGTGAGTCGGTCGAGCATTTGCTCGACCGACTCTTTTTTGTGGGAAAATACCTGCTCAGTTGTGATTTGTGGTGCTGGGAGGCGCTTGTGGGCAAGGCTAAGGCTAAAGCGAAGAAAAAGACGACGGGGGCGCGGGCTAAGCGTGATCGTCGTCGGAAGCTCGCGACCGAGGCTCCCGCATCTGCTGAGGAGTTGCTGGCGAGTGTACCGGGGCTTGACGCGCTGCGGGACGTTCCGGCGTTTGATGACCTGCCGGTCGATGAAGCCCAGCAGGCTGCCTTTGATGATTTCTGCGCGCATGTCGAGGAGCCCGAGCAGATGCAGCTTGGCGCCGTGGTGCGCTTGGATCGCGGGTTTCCACTGGTGGCGACTGCCGATGACACGTTTCGTGCCGAGCATGCTGTGGGGTTTGCCAAGTCACGCGGCGAGGACGAGGTCCTGCTGCCTGCCGTGGGCGATCGTGTGGCGGTGCGCCGCGCTCCCGGGCACGATATGGGCGTGATTGAGTGCGTGCTGCCGCGCCGTACGAGCTTTGAGCGTTGGCGCGGCCGTGCCCGCGGGGAGCGTCAGGTGCTCTGCTCCAACGTGGATAGCGTGCTAATCGTGCAGGCGCTCGGTGCCGGCGAGGTGCTGCTCGACCGCGTGGCGCGCTCGCTGGTGTTGGCGCTCGACTGCGATGCCGAACCGGTGGTGGTACTCACCAAAGCTGACCGTTGCGATGTCGAGGAGCTCGAGCGCGATCTGGACCGTGTGCGCCGCCTGGTGGGTCCGGACGTGCGCGTGATCGTGACGTCCTCTGCCGAGGGCCGCGGCCTGGACGAGGTCCGTGCCTGCTTGCCTGTCGGGAGCTGCGCCATGATTCTGGGCGAGTCGGGTGCCGGCAAGTCGACGCTGCTCAATGCACTGCTGGGCCACGATACGTTGGCGACCGGCGGTGTGCGCGAACGCGACGACCAGGGCCGTCACACTACCGTCGCGCGCGTGATGGTGGCGCTGCCGGGCGACGCCGGCGTGATCGCCGATGCCCCGGGTCTGCGCAGTTTGCCGCTCGTGGGGCATGAGCGGGGTCTGGCGCGCGCTTTCCCCGAGATTGTCGAGGCATCGCGTGCGTGCCGGTTTGGCGATTGCACGCATGTCCATGAGCCGGGTTGCGCCGTTCGCGAGGCCGAGGACGCCGGGCAGATTGACAGCCTGCGTCTGGAAACGTTCCAAAACCTGGCGTCATCCATGCGCGTGAGCGCTCAAATGCTCGATCCCGATGTCCATCTGTAATTGATTTTTCCTATGACAGCCGTCTCCCAACTGTTCGGGAGACGGCTTTTTGCTGCGGAAAAGCCTCGAAACATGCAGTTTGCTGACGTGCTGACCAAAACCTTGCCACGAGCTTGACGGGCTGGTCAGCTTTTGGTCAGCGATTGGTTTGACATCGAAAACCAAGATCGCGATTGCGCCGCTTTGCGCTCTGACCGCCCAGACAATGGTGGTACGGGCATTCGCCCGGCACTGCCATGAGAGGAGCGGCCGTGAACAAGAGCAAGCGCATCGCCATCAGTCTGGTCGCGGGCGTGCTCTCTGCGCTGCTCTGCATGGCTTACGGCTCGTCGATCCGCTCACGAGCCGAACAGGTCCAGGCTGAGACCTTGGCCAAGTACGGTGGCGATCACGTCGAGGTATGCGTCGCGGCGCGCGATATCGATGTGGGCGAGACCCTCGATGAGACCAATGTCATAACCCAGGAATGGCTGACGAGCCTGCTGCCGCGTGACGCGGCGACCGAGCTGCGCCAGGTGCGCGGCGACGTGACGACTTCGCGTATTCCCAAAAACGCCGTGATCTGCAATGTCTACACCAAGGCCGAGAGCCGCAAGCTCGAGGTGCCTAAGGGCAAGGTCGCCGTTTCGGTGGCGGTCGATGCCGAGCACTCGGTCGGCGGTGCTACGGGCGTGGGCAGCTACGTGGATGTGTATGTGCAAAAAGACGGCGTAACCGATCGGCTGTGCGGCGCGTACGTGATCGATACCAGTGAGGATTCCGGTGCCACGCGCGAGGGCAAGATCGAATGGGTGACGCTGGCGGCTGACCCCGAAGACGTCAAGGAACTGCTGGGAGCCTCGGGCAAGGGAACGGTCAGCTTGACGATTCCCGCCACGGCGCGCGGCAAAAAGAGCGGAGGCGACGAGTGATGAAGGCGATCTGGCTTGCGTGCTGCGCGTGCGGCGATTACGGGCTGTTGCAGCGGGAAGTCGAGGGCCGTGATGCGGGTGCACAGGTGCTTCGCGTGGGTGACCTGGACGGGCTGGTTTCCATGGCGCGGGCGTTTCCGTCGCGCCGCGGGGCTGCCATCATCGCGGCGTCTCTGTTTGATACCGAAGATGTGCGCAAGACTGTTGCGCGCCTGACGGCCGAAGGCCGCGTGAGTCGCGTGGTCGTGTTGATAGAAGCGCTCGATCCGTCGGATATCGAGGGGCTGTTTCGCGCGGGGGCGACCGAGGTCATCGCTGCACACAGTATATGCGGCAACGGGCGCGCGGGCGAGGGAGCGGTTGATTCCGATCGGCGCATGACGATTGAGCCCGATGCTTTTGTTGATAGGGAACCCGGGGCGCCTCGCGCTACAAGAGGCCCGCGTGTTGATGATTATGGAAAAGCGGAAGCCGAGCATGGTCGGCGCCCCCGGAACCCCCTTGTATACGATGACGCTGGAGGGCCGGCGCAGCATGCTGGCGATTCCCCGGCTGTAGATATGGGATACGTGCACGGCGTGAATCTGGCGGATGAACTCGACGAAGTTGAGGGCTTTGCCGGGTGCGGCGAGTTGTCGCTGATGCAGCATGAGCAGATTGCACAGAACGAGCCTGCCTCGCAGACCGAACAAGCTGCCATGCCGGCTTGGACGCAGCGTGTGGTTGCGGCGGGGGAGACGGGGACGCTGTCACCGACGCCCG
>UQHO01000019.1 GCA_900540995.1 uncultured Collinsella sp.
GCGATGACCCGCCGGGAACCGGCTCGCGCGCAGCCAATGCCTCAGCAAAACCGCGACAGGTTTTATCCATCATCTCTTGGCTCATACGCATGCACCTTCAAGTCGTATATATCGGTCGGGTGGCAATCGCCTGCCGACCGCATCGATCACATAATGGTGCTAAGTCTAGCCCATAAGCACATGTGCGTCATCGCACCTGGCCATCGCGGATTTCTATGGCACGCGATAGGCGGCGGCAACACAAACATGGGACACATGGCCCACCTTTCGAGACTCTCTGGCAGCACAAACCGGGGCATATCTATAAATAAGGAGCCCGTTGGGGCACGGCTGCGCAACGACCACAAACCACGAACGGAGGTATTAACGCACTCATACAACCCACGCACAAAGACATCCGCCGCAAACACAATCGACGCCCCGGCAGCATGCGGTGCCGCGATGTCGCCAACAGACAAGGAGGACGCCACCATGAAGAAAAAGACCCTATCGATCCTTTCCCTTTGCATCGCCCTCTTTGCCGCGCTCGCCCTTGTGGGCTGCGGCGGGAGCGCTTCGAGCGGAGGCAGCAGCGCCGCCAAGAGCGAGAGCAAGGAAAAAGCTCCTGTCGCCGAAAAGACCGACTTTATCTGGTTTAAGGTCGAGATGCCCGAAGGCGTCGGCGTAAGCGACTCCGCCGGTAAGAACGCCGACAGAGTCCATCTCAACTTCCCCGAGAACGAGAACACCACGGTCGACCAATTCATCCCCGTTTGGCAAGAGAAGATGACGGCCGAAGAGTCCTTTGCCGAGCAGGCCGAAAGGCATACGGGGACGTTCCAGTGGGAAGACGACGACCCCGTCGAGTACAACGGCAGGACATGGCTCACCGGAACGTACAAGGACAACAGCGGCACCTCAACCATGCTCTTTACCGACGTTGAGCCGGGAAGCACCTACATCCTCATCCCGAACTTCGACCAGCATAAGAAAGAAGCCGAGGCACTCCTCAACTCCATCGAGTTCCCTGACGACATGAAGGAGGCTGTGAAAGAGGCCCGCGGCGTCGAGATTTCGATCATCGAGATCAAGTAGCAATTGTCCACGCACGCCCGTGCTCGCGCTCCATTAAAAGCGTGGGCACCAAACCCCGGGGAGGGCCGACAGCATCGGCCCTCCCCTCTTTTGCGTCCGCGCATATTGCCACTTAACGGCGCAAATCCGGCCCCCAGAATGGGACACATGGCCCACCCGAACGAGCCGCTCGCGCGTACAGTAAAGGCAGGTAATCCATAGGCGGTTACAGATCGAGGAGGACACGACCATGAAAAAGAAGGCCTTTGCGATTCTCACCCTCTGTTTGAGTCTCTTTGCCGCAGTTGCCCTGGTAGGCTGCGGTGGAAGCGGCGGCACTGCCGGCAGTGGCGGTGGCGGCGGAGCGGAAAAGCCAGCCGTGGATATGAGGACCGATTTCATCTGGTTTAAGGTCGAGGTCCCCGAGGGCGTCGAGATCACCGACGTCGCCGGCGATACCGCCGACAGGGCCCAGTTTAAGTTCACCGAGAGCGAGCACGCCAGCGACCGCTTCATCCCCGTCTTTGACTCCGACAAGAACGCTGACGAGCTGTTCGACTACGAGGCCAAATGGAAGGCCAACTCTGGGTGGACTGAGAGCGACCCCGTCAAGTACAACGGCAAGACCTGGCGCAGTGCCTACTTCACGCACTCCGGCGGCGTGACGACCGAGTACTTCACCGACGTTGACGGCGGCAGCGTGTACGTGCGTATCGACAACGTCGAGGAGCACAAGGACGCCGTCGAGACCATGATGAAGTCTCTGGAATTTGCCGACGACATCGCCGAGGCAAAGACCGAGGCCATGGATGTTAAGCTCGACGATATCGAGATTAAGCGCTAAGCGACTCGCGAGCGCAACGAAAAACACGAGCGCAGTGCCAACAAGCGGTGGTGCCCCAGCGTTTCGCACTAAGGGAGGGCCGGTAAACCGACCCTCCCTTTCTTATGCCGATAGCCGGCGAACGCGAGGGTGCCGGGCAGCAAAACCACCCCCAACGCGGTAGCAGTACAAATAGACAAGCGCCCCAACGCGTCCGCCCGCCGATTTATAGCGCCGCGCAGACAATTAAGCCAACACGTTTAGACATCCGGGCAGTATAGTTACCAAAATGAGTGCATAACCGCACCTTGCGAATGGAGGAGTCATGGCCGAACATCATGCCATCAGTCGCCGAGCGTTTACGCTGGGCCTTGGACTTGCAGCGTTGTCGCCGCTGACAAGCCTGCCCGAAACCGTCACGCTGGGCATTAGCCCACGGACAGCCTTTGCGGACGGCACGGCCGAGCCAGCGGCCAACCTCAACAATTTCGTCATTCGCCTTCGCCCCGCAGGCTATTTTCGCACCGCGAGCGTCAACGAAGACGGCAACGTCATCGGCAACGTCTGCCACCTGTTTAATGACGGCACGTCCAGCAAGCTCATCCTTGAGCACGTAGGGACCGATGCGGACGGCACAAACTGGTATGCCATCCGCACCCTGCTCAATTTCGAAGAGCACAAGAAGACGGGCTACAGCATTTGGTCGGTCGATGGCGACTCGGACAAAGATGGAAAGGTCATCCACGTATGGAGTGGCGAGTACGACCATAAGGACAGCCGCGCCTATACGTTCGACCACCAGTTCGACGGAACTTATATTATTCGAGACCGCATATACACGAAAAACGGTATTAACTACCTGGCCATAGAATCGAAAGGCAAAGACCAAGACAACAACAAGATTTGCCAAAAGAAATATTCCATTCCGTGGGAGCTCGAGCTTGTCGGCTACAGCATGGACAAGACCAATGCCACAGTTAGCAGCATCGACTGGACCACGTATAGCAGCTACGTCGACGGACCATGTTGGATGAGCCACGTCGAAGGCAACAAGTACCTCGACGAGCTGAGCATCCCGGGCACGCACGATTCGGGAACTTGCAGCGTGGACAACGACACCGAACCCCAATCCTCGCAAGCAAAGTGCCAGCAGGACTACATCCCCACGCAGTTGCTCGAAGGCATTCGCTATTTTGATATCCGACTCGGAAAAGGCAACGACCCCGGCATCGACCATGGAAGTTGCTACCTGCTCAAAAAAGACGGGCACTTCATGCATCTCTCCGATGTCGTTGGCTACTTCAAAAAGTTTTTGAACGAAAATCCGTCAGAAGCGCTCATCATGCTTGTATCCCGAGGCAACAACGAGGCTACTGACGAGAGCCTTACGACGGCTTTCGCCAAGGTTTTAGACGACAACCCCAAACTGTTCTATACGTCGAGCCGCGTTCCCACACTGAACGAGGTGCGCGGAAAGATCGTCCTGCTGCGCCGATTTGGACTCGCCGGCGACAGCGTAAGCGGCCACACGTGGGGCCTCGACCTAACCGAATGGGACAACAAAATCGCAGCACACCCCAGCAGCTCCTCTATGTGTCTCGTCCAAAACGCGCAAGGCTTTGAAGCCGCAGGGGAAACAGGCGACAAAAAAGCCTATTGCACCAAGGTATATGCCCAGGACCATTACGAATGCACCGGAACCGACAAGATCAGCTGGGTCGATATGGCCCTGCAGGAGACGGCTAAGCTCACCCGCAACGAGGTAGATGTCGAGGACGATAACGGGGCCAAGGAGCAAGTCCTGGAGCGCTGCTGGTCTATCAACTACACCAGCTGCACGAATCACAAGCAAGGAAGCAACCCATTTACCGCAGCGCGAGTAGTCAACGAGCATCTGTACAAGAGCCCGTACATCAACCCCAGCGACAACGAGGAAACAAAGTCAGATTACCTCAAGCACATTGGCATCATCGCATCCGACTTTGTTGATGCGGCGCTGGCCCGGAGCATCTACCAGCGCAATTACGATTACGATACACAGCACAAGCAGACAGCTTCGTACTACCTCCCGACCCGCATGCGCATGACGTACGGCGACTCGCTGAGCGATGCCTCGCTCCAGGATGGCAAGACCGTTGGCGAGGGCCATTTCCGCCTTGTCGACAGCAGCAACGTACTCAACGTGGCGGCTTCGGGCCATGCGTTTACCATCGAATATGTGGATGTCGACGCCTTGGGCAACGAGACCGTTACGGAGCTGCGGGGTCATGTGCCCATCGATATCGATCCGCGCGCGTTGACGCCCCATTTTGAGGGGCTCGAAGGCCTTAAGGCCGGCGAAGACGTGCGCGCCAAGATTGCGGCATCACTCGAGGGCAAGCTCGAAACCGATGCCTGCACGGCCCAGCTCGAGTTTGTGCACGACGCGAACGGCGCTCCGGGCACGGCAATGGCCGAGGGCGAAACATTTGCCGCAGGGACGTACTGGGTGCGCGTGAACGGTCTCTTGGGCGACGCGGCGCAAAACTACGAGCTTGCTAGTGACGGAACTGCAAGCTTTACCGTGTCGGCCTCGGGCGGCACGGGCGGCACCGGCGACGGTAACGGCAGCGGCGCCAACGCAGGCAGCGCCGACAAGAACGGTAAGAGCAACAAGAGAGACCAGGGCAAGAGCTCGGGCGGAAAGCTCGCCAACACGGGCGACGGCTCTGGCGTTGCCGCCGGGCTCGCTGCCGCCGCCGTGGCGACAACGGTCGCAGGTGCAGCAATGCTTGCCAGTGACCGCGACAATACCGAGGACGTTAACGAATAGGCAAGCCAGTCTTTTGGGCGCATTAACTCAATCGGGGCGCAGAATACCGTTCTGCGCCCCGATTTTTACCTTGGCCCGAACGCCGCTATCGGCTACATCACCATGTTCAGAGCTTTCACAAATTCCTGGGCCTTCGCACGGCTACTCAGGCTAAAGACGCAAGCGGTCAACAGCCTGTTACGCAGGAAAACGTCGCGACCCTTGATCCTGTTGACCCCCGTGATGTCCTTAAGGTAGACAATCTCGGTGTGCCTGTCGCCAAAAGTTCCCTTCTTGAGCACCTCGATACGATTGGGGTAGATCTTAACGTCTTTAAACCTACCCGAACCCTTGTCCTGAAACAGCAAGGTGTTGTTGTCCATGCGTGCCACTCCCATGGGGTTCGTTAAAACTGTCTCTATTGCCACATTTTAGCCACCGCAAGGCCCCCATGCGAAGGTGCCAGACAGCACAGCAATTCGTGTCAGCGCGAGGCTTTAAACTAAATGCGATAAAGATGCATTCCACAAGAGGAAAGTGGGGCGACAGTGATGGGCGAACTGGTAAACCGTGGAGAATCGGCAATCGTGCCAGAAGTTTTTTACAAGCAGGTTTCCTCGATTCTCAACGCCGCTCGCGACAAGGCCTATACCGCCGTTAACTTTGCGATGGTTGAGGCTTATTGGGAGATCGGCAAGAGCATTGTTGAGGAACAAGGCGGAGAGGAGCGCGCCAAGTACGGAGAGGCGCTGCTCAAGGCCCTCGCAATCAGACTTACCAAGGATTTTGGCAAAGGCTTTGAGGCAAGGGAACTGCGCAAAATGCGCCAGCTATATCTCGCATTCCCAATTCGGGACTCACTGCGTCCCGAATTGAGCTGGACACATTACCGCAGGTTGATGCGCGTTTCCGATCCCGAAGCCCGCACTTGGTACATGAACGAATGCGCCGACTCTCGCTGGAGCACGCGCCAGCTCGAGCGCCAAATCAACACCATGTTCCGCGAGCGTCTACTCGCCAGCAAGGACAAAGAGACCGTCGCTCAGGAAATCCAAAAGAGTGCCCCGGGTCATCGCCCCGAGGATATCATCCGCGATCCATATGTACTGGAGTTTTTAGGCTTCTCGGACGATACTGCGTTTCGCGAGAGCGATCTAGAGCAGGCACTCATCACACATCTTCAGAAGTTTCTGCTAGAGCTTGGCCGCGGCTTCGCTTTTGAGGCGCGCCAAAAGCGTATCACCTTCGATGGGCGCCATTTCTATATTGACCTCGTTTTTTACAACTACCTGATGCGCTGCTTCGTTCTCATCGATCTTAAGACCGATGACCTCACGCATCAAGACCTGGGCCAAATGCAAATGTACGTGAACTATTACACGCGCGAGCTCATGAACGAAGGCGACAACCCGCCCATAGGCATCGTGCTCTGCGCAGACAAAAGCGATTCGATTGTCGAGTACACGCTGCCCGAGGATAACGACCAAGTGTTTGCCGCCAAATACCTGCCGTATCTTCCAAGCAAGGAAGAGCTGGCACGCGAGCTGAGCGCCGAGTACCGCGCCATCAACGAAGCGACGAACGTCGAGGCGTAAGGGCAACAGCACAGTACGGCCGACACCGCCGCAGCCGTCGCAGGCATACTCACGGTTGTGACGCACACTACGAAACAATACCGGTCATGGACGCCGGCGACGACATCCTAGCCGTGGCTGGCAAGCGTGACCCGACAGGTAAAAACGCGACCTTCGTCTGATGTGGGCCCATTGGCTGCCACAGAAAAGGGCCGGTTGCAGCCGGCCCTTTAGACGATAATACCTGCGTTGCCCGCGCTTCCGAAGTGTGACTAGCTGAGGAGCGGGTTCCGCGGCACAACCTGATTTTACCCAGTGAGGAGGCTCTTTTGCAGCCGCTCCACTGTTTATTTACATCTGGCACCCTCAAACAATCAGACGGCAGCCCGCACTCCTGAGAGCTGCCCCGCACCCCCGGCCATCACCTTACGGCAACAACCGGTGCTACTCCCCTACTTCCCAAATAGCGCACCCAGCAGACCGCGGCGTTTGGGCTTCTCCTCTCGGTAGGAACCCTCGACGGCGGCTGCAACCTGGCGCGGTTGCTCGCCGCCTCCACGGCGCACGATCTGGTACAGGAAGGGCGATTTAACGTATTTGACCTCGACGGGCGTGGCGTGCACGGTGCTCTCACCGGACAGATGCAGGCTCGGGCTGAGCGGCGCCACGATATGCGTTTCGCGCTTGTCGCTAAACACCACCGCGGCCGCGCGGCCCGTCTGGCCGTTTACGGCAATGCGCACCTGCTCGCCATCGCGGCCGTCTGTCGCCGGACGATCGACAAAGTAGACCGGCACCATCACCAGGCCGTCCTTATGTTTGCGGGCCTTGCGCGCCCACATGCGAATGCTCTTTTTATTGAGCCCCAGTACAGCCTCGGCGTCGTTGCCCGCAACGTCGAGCGCCAACTTATCAATGACCACCTGGTCCTTGGTAGACGCATCGACTGAGACAACGCGAAAGTCACCTTCCTGCATGGCGGGATCGAACGGACCGACCTTGGCAAAGTCCCACGGCTCCAAAATGCCCATGAGGCGAACGTCCAGGTAGTTTGCCCTGGGGTATGCCCAGTCGAGCACCTCGTAGTACACCAAGGCCTCCTTGCTCAGGCCCTTGCCCGGGAAGCTCGCCATCATGCGCAAGTCCGCCAGCGCCATGGGGAAATAGAAGAGCATCATGTCGTTTTGGATCGCGTCTTCCACGTCGTGCCCGGCAAAGGCATCCGGATACTGGCGCACCAGCTGCAGCGCGTTGGCACGTGCCTGCTGCGGCGAGATTTCGCAGGGAATACCCTGCTCCGGCACATACTCTGCACCCACGCCCATGGTCAGACGCTTGCTGAAGGTACCGGGCTTGAGCAGGTCGGCAATGCCGATCTTGTTGCCGCAGGACGGGCACTCAAACACACGCTGCGTTGACTCGCCCTCAAAGGACGCTCCGCAGAAGGGACAAGGAATGCTCACGTGCGTCGCTTCTTGGAACTCCTGCGCCGTGCCGCGGTCCTCCCACAGCAGATGTTCCAGGACCGACTGATTGCGCCAGTGCGAATTGAAGAAATACCAGTCCGGGTCCTCCGGGCGCTCGAGTTGCGACACATGCGTGAGCTTGAGCAGTCCATCCACTACCGTCAACGGCGTATGGCGAATGCCCAAAGCGCTCTTGGGCTCTCCGGCGTCCGCCTGCCACGGAATGACCGCACCGCAATAAGCGCACTCAAAGCTGCGCTTAGCTTGGTGCGAGTACATAGGGCCGCCGCAGTTTTGACATTTAATGGCAAACATCTCGTCCATGGAAACGTCCTCCTTTGCACAGGGGCTGTCGACATTAAGTATGTCGAGCAAACAGGCACATGCCCATACCCATGTGGCCCAAAATGGACCACCCAGGCAGACGAGAAGGCTCGCTCGTTAGCACCGGCAGACTATTGCTGCATTTTCTGAGCATCGGTGCACGGCGCCCCCGCGCGAGCTACACTATCCCCTTAAACATGATTGTGAGGACGACCGCTATGCTATTTGTAAATCGGCTGGTACATACGCTTGTTCCCGGCAGCGAGAGCGAGCCGGTCGATGCATCTTGCCGCACCAACGCGGGCTTTTCCGCAGGCCTCGTCTGCATTGGCCTCAACATCACCCTGTGCCTGGCCAAGGGCATCGCGGGCCTGCTCGCCGGCTCCGTCTCCCTCATCGCCGACGCTTTCAACAACCTCTCCGATGCCTCGAGCAACATCGTGAGCCTGCTCGGGTTCCGCCTTGCCAGCCGCCCGGCAGACGAAGGCCACCCCTATGGCCACGGTCGCTATGAGTACCTCGCCGGCCTGTTCGTCGCCGTCCTGGTTTGCGCCGTCGGCATCAATCTGATCCTCGAGTCGGTCACTAAGATCATCAAGCCTTCCCCCACTGCATATTCGGTGCTCTCCTTAGCCGCCCTCGTCTTGTCCATGCTCGTTAAGCTCTGGATGGCAGCGTTCAACCGCACGCTGGGCGATCGCATCGACTCGGAGACGCTCATCGCCACAGCACAGGACTCCAAAAACGACGTCATCACCTCGGGCTCGGTCTTGGTGGCGGCGCTTATTTCGCAGACGACCGGCTTTGACCTCGATGGCTGGGCAGGCCTGGGTGTGGGCATCTTCATCTGCATCAGCGGCATGGGCCTAGTGCGCGACGCCATCAGCCCGTTGCTGGGGCAAGCGCCCGACCCCAAGCTCGTCCAGGCAATCCGCGACAAGATCATGTCCTATCCGCAGGTCTTGGGCACACACGACCTGATGGTGCACGACTACGGCCCCGGTCGTCAGTTTGCCAGCGCCCACGTGGAGATGCCCGGCGAGGGCGACGCGTTTGAGCACCACGAGATCCTGGACACCATCGAGCACGACATCAAGCGCCAGATGGGCATTGGGATCACGCTGCACTGCGACCCCATCGCGACAACCGGCGACGACCTGCGCGGCTGGGTCAAGCGCGGCGTCATGCAGATCGATCCCGCGCTCTCCATCCACGACCTGCACGAGCACGACGGGTTCGTTTCGTTTGACCTGGTGCGTCCCGACGGCTTTGACATATCCGACGAGGAGCTGCTGGAGCTCGTCACGCGCATCGTGCATGAGCGCCGGCCCGACGTCTCGTGCGTCGTCACGTTCGATTCGGGCTTTAGCTCGCCCGAGCGTCCGGCCGAGCAGCTGTAGCCCCGCTCCGCTCGTCCGCTAGTTTCCCTGCGCGCCCGAGATGCCGTTTTGCAGGGCGTTCCAGGCATCCGTCGCCATGTCGCCCAAGTTCTGCGCGGTGTCGCCCAGGTTCTGGGCCGTATCGCCCAGCTCTTGCGCCTTGTCTCCCAACTCCTGTGCCTTGTTGCTCAAGTCCTCCAGCGTGTTGGAGCTCGAGCTGTCGGTACCGCTTTGTCCGTCGGACGAGTTGCCCAAGCCGTTCTTGTGCGTGAGCTGAATTTCAAGGTTGCCGCTGTCGTTATAGTAGGCAGAAGTAACGACCCAGTTGGCATCGACGACGGGCGTTGAGCCATCATCAGTCAGGACCACGGCATTCGAAAGATCGGCCCCGCGCGACTTGAGGAGCTTTTTGGCGTTGGACCAGTACTGCCCCGGAATATCGCTCAGCTCTACTGAACCCGCTTGGGTGACCTCTGTCTGCTCGGCCGTCGTGCTGGTTGTAGCTCCTCGTTTGTTGAGCATGCCCGACACAACGGCGAACACAATCGAAAGGGCAAAGAAAATCGCCAGCACAATCAGGATCTTCTTGATCACGCTCGACGAACGCGATGGCTTCTTCTCCTCGTCCTCGTCATATTGCGGAATCGACTTGGGGTACTCGCGATACGGCTCGCGCGACTCGTAGCGAGGCTGCGCCGTGCGAGGCATATACGTCGTCTGCTGAGGCTGCGGAATGGGATTCTGCGGCAGGTTGTCATAGGGATTCGGCGTCGAGGCAGCATAAGAATCCTGCGGCGCGTAATCAAACGGATCCGGAGCTGCGTTGCCATAGGGGCCTTGCGAAGATGCAGCGTAAGAATCCTGCGCCGTGTCGCCATAGCCCATAACCCGGGTGGGCTCGGCAGAAGGCTGCGTCGCGGCGGGGTCGGTATAACCGGGGT
The DNA here is from genome assembly GCA_900540995.1 of uncultured Collinsella sp. Lineage (GTDB taxonomy): Bacteria > Actinomycetota > Coriobacteriia > Coriobacteriales > Coriobacteriaceae > Collinsella. The sequence continues at coordinate 10,352 of UQHO01000019.1, forward strand.
TGGGAACAACGCGGGTCGCATCGGCGCTATCGCCAGCCTGCGCGGAACCGTAGCCGCCCATCACGGTTGTCTTGTCCTGATCCATGCAACGATTCCTTTCCGTCGCGCGTGAGCCTCAAGTTATCCATGCATTCTACCCGCGCAAAAGCCTATGATGGGCAGAGTCCGTCGGTATCTACAAGACATGCGCGGGCCTAAGGATCAAAAAGCCCCGCCGTGCCTTGTGGGCGCGGCGGGGCGGGCTAGCAGCTATGGGCAGCAGGCTTAGAACAGGCCGGTGATGTTGCCGTCGTTGTCGACGTCGATGTTCTCGGCCGCGGGGACCTTGGGCAGGCCCGGCATGGTCAGAACGCTGCCAGTCAGTGCGACCACAAAGTGGGCACCGGCGGAAACCTTGAGCTCACGCACCGTGATGCGGAAGTTCTCGGGAGCGCCCAGGGCCTTGGCGTTGTCGCTAAAGCTGTACTGCGTCTTGGCGACGCACACCGGCAGGTTGCCAAAGCCGTTCTCGCGCAGCTCGGCGAGCTGACGCTTGGCAGCCGGCGTAAAGTCGACGCCGTCGGCACGGTAAACCTTGGTGGCGACGGCCTCGAGGGCATCGGCAACATCGGCGCCATCCTCGTAGGCAAACTTGAGCTCGCTCGGCCGCTCAATCAGACGCATGACCTCATCGGCCAGGTCGAGCGCGCCCTCGCCGCCCTTGGCCCAGACCTCGGAAAGCTTAACGTTGACGCCGAGCTTCTGACACTCGGACTCGATGAGCGCAAGCTCAGCCTCGGTGTCCGTCGGGAAACGGTTGATGGCGACTACGCAGGGCAGACCATAAACGTTCTGGATGTTGTCGACGTGACGCAGCAGGTTGGGCATGCCAGCCTTGAGTGCCTCGAGGTTCTCCTCGTTGAGGTCGGCCTTGGCGACGCCACCGTTGTACTTCAGCGCACGAGCGGTCGCGACGACCACGACGGCGCTGGGGCGAACGCCCGTCATGCGGCACTTAATGTCGAGGAACTTCTCGGCACCCAGATCGGCACCGAAGCCGGCCTCGGTAATGGCGACATCGCCAAAGCGCATCGCCATACGCGTGGCCATGATGGAGTTGCAGCCGTGGGCAATGTTGGCGAAGGGACCGCCGTGGACAAACGCGGGCGTACCCTCGAGCGTCTGCACCAGGTTGGGTTTGAGCGCGTCCTTGAGCAGGGCCGCCATGGCACCCTGAGCCTTAAGGTCACGGGCGCGGACGGGCTCGCCGGCAAAGCTGTAGCCGACGACGATCTCGCCCAGGCGCTCCTTGAGGTCGTTGATGCTCGTGGACAGGCACAAGATCGCCATGACCTCGGAGGCAACGGTGATATCGAAGCCGTCCTCGCGCGGCACGCCCTGGGCCTTGCCGCCAATGCCGTCGATGACGTGGCGCAGCTGACGGTCGTTCATATCGACGACGCGCTTCCAAGTGATGCGCTTAACGTCAATACCGAGCTGGTTGCCCTGCTGAATATGGTTGTCGAGCATGGCGGCCAGCAGGTTGTTGGCGGCACCAATAGCATGGAAGTCACCGGTAAAGTGCAGGTTGATATCCTCCATGGGGATGACCTGAGCCCAGCCGCCGCCGGCAGCACCGCCCTTAACGCCAAAGACGGGGCCGAGCGAAGGCTCGCGCAGGGCCACGGCGCTCTTGACGCCGCGGCGACGCAGGCCATCGGCCAGACCGATGGTCGTGGTGGTCTTGCCCTCGCCCGCAGGCGTTGGGTTGATAGCGGTCACGAGAACGAGCTTGGCCTGGTGATCAGTCGGCTCGTTGAGCAGTGAATAGTCGACCTTAGCCTTGTCGAAGCCGTACGGAATAAGGTGCTTAACGTCGACGCCGGCGTTCTTGGCCACCTCGGTAATAGGCAGCGGCGTGACAGAACGTGCGATTTCGATGTCAGTAGGCATGGGCGGTCCTTTCGTTACCGAATGAGAAAAAGACCAATTCAGCATAGCACGGGCGCGCAATAGTAAAACGCCCATAACCGATGAACGGCGATATGTTTACCCGATGCCCAGCGATAGCCCAACAGCCCGCCAAAATAAAGCGCCCTAAACGGTAGGTTCAATCCCCAGGTGCTCAAAGGTGCGAAGGGTTGCCTGACGGCCCTGCGGCGTACGAATCATCAACCCGCACTGCAGCAAATAGGGCTCATAGACATCCTCGAGCGTGCCCGGGTCCTCGCCCACCGCGCTGGCAAGGGTCGTAAGTCCCACGGCACGACCGGAGAACGTCTTGGCGAGCGTCTCCAAAATGCGAATATCCATCCAGTCCAGGCCGAGCTCGTCGATCTCAAAGAACTCGAGTGCCTGACGGCAGATATCGAGCTCAATGGGACCGTTGCCGCGCACCTGCGCATAGTCGCGCACGCGCTTGAGCAGGCGGTTGGCAAGACGTGGCGTGCCGCGCGAACGCGAGCCGATCTCGAGTGCACTGGGGTGGTCGATCGTCACGCCCAGGATAGTCGCCGAGCGCGTCACAATCTGCGCGAGCTCCTCGACCGTGTAGTAATCCAGGCGATATGAAATGCCAAAGCGGTCGCGCAACGGGCCGGTCAACATGCCTGAGCGGGTCGTTGCCGCTACCAGCGTAAACTTGGGAATATCCAGGCGAATCGAGCGAGCCGCCGGACCCTTGCCAATCACGATATCGAGGGCAAAGTCCTCCATCGCGGGGTACAGGACCTCCTCGACCGAACGGTTGAGGCGGTGGATCTCGTCGATAAACAGCACATCACCCGGCTGCAAGTTAGTAAGGATGGCCGCCAGGTCACCCGTGCGCGCGATGGCAGGGCCACTCGTGGTCTTGATCTGAGCGCCCAGCTCGTTGGCGATAACGGTGGCCAGCGTGGTCTTGCCCAGGCCCGGAGGACCCGAGAAAATCACGTGGTCGAGCGTCTCGCCACGGCTCTGCGCCGCTTCGATCAACACGCGCAGACTCTGCTTGATGTGCTCCTGGCCACAGTAGTCGTCCAGGCGCTGGGGGCGCAAAGTGCGGTCGACATCGAGGTCCTCGGGCGTTAGCTCCGAGCCCACCATGCGCTCGCCGTGCGCCATGGATGCCGCCGGCGAGTTGCCGGGCGTCGCCCACAGGTCCTGAGAGTCATCGGCTTCCCACATCACGCATCCATTCCGAGTCGCTTAAGCGCCGCGCCGAGCAAGTCCTCGACACGCATATCCTGCCCATCATACCCGCTCAGGGCAACATCGGTCTCCTGCGGACTAAAACCCATGGAAAGGAGTGCCGCACGGGCATCATCGATCGCCGAAGGAGCGGCGGCAGGAACCGGCATCGCAACCTGGCCGGGAATCACGTCGACCGGCACAAAGCCCTTATCCTTGGCAAAGGTGCTCTTGAGTTCCAGGATCAGGCGCTGAGCTGTCTTTTTGCCCACACCGGGTACCTTGGCCATGCCCTTGTCGTCCTCGGCCATCACCAGCGAATACAGCTGCCCCACGGTATAGGTGGAAAGCACGGCGAGCGCCAAGCGCGGGCCAACGCCCGAGACGGACACGAGCCGGTCGAACATCGTGCGCTCATCCTTTGAGGAAAAACCGAAAAGTGTCATGGCGTCCTCGCGCACCTGCATACGCGTGTAGAGGCGGACCTCGCCGCCGGGCGTCGGCAACGTGGCCGCAGTGCTGCCCGAGATGCCGAGCTCAAAGCCAACGCCCGACACATCGACGACGGCCGAGCTCATCGTGGCCTCGACAAGCGTTCCGTGGAGCTGGGAAATCATCAGTATCCGGTTCCTCTCTGTTGATAGAACTCGCCACCGGTGAGTGCGCGGGTGCGGCTGAGGTTTACGTGGCAGATGGCGCAGGCCAGGGCATCGGCGGCATGGTCGGGATGCGGGTCGTGGTCGAGCTGTGTTAGCGTGCGTACCATGTAGGCGACCTGCCGCTTGTCCGCGGCGCCGGTGCCCACCACAGCCTGTTTGATCTGCATGGGCGTGTACTCGCCAATCTCGAGCGCGCACTCCGAAAGCGCCACGAGCGCGGCACCGCGGGCATGCGCCGTGGGGATGGCCGAACGAACGTTGGCGCCAAAGTAGATGCTCTCGACAGCAGCCGTGTCGGGTCGATAACGCTCGACGACATCCTTAAGGTCACGGGCGATATGCGACAGGCGCACCGCGAGCGGGCTGCCCGCGCTGGTCTCGATGCAACCGTAGGCACGGCAGCGAACCTCGCCACGCCGCTCCTCGATAATCCCCCAACCCGTATGGGCCAAACCGGGGTCAATGCCCAAGATAACCAAGCCAACCTCCCCTCGTCACCAGCACAGCACAAGGCAAGGCCCCGCGCATCATTCACGAACGTCTGTTCTAGAATAACACAACGGGGTCAAGATGCTTAGTTGAAGTATCGGGGTTGGCAGCGAATCCCATCCCCAGTTTAGTTCTGCGAGAAGAATGGGAACTGTCGGGGATCAACCGGCGGATGCGGCATCGGACCACCCTGAGGCCCACCCTGCGGTCCGCCCTGGCCGCCCATCATCTTATCGATGGCGTCCTGAACCTCGCCCTCGAACTTTTTCATTCCCTCGTGTAAACGACGCTGACCGTCCTCAGAGCGCAGCTCCTCCATTTGCTCGGGCGAAATACCCAGTAGCTCGCCCAGCACGCCCATCATCTCGCTTCGCATGCGCTCGCTCGAATCCTCGTCGGCAAAGCGGCGCACCTCGGCGCGGGCCAGCGAATCGACCGTCATACGCTCTTTACCGCTGAGCCCCAGATCGGACCATGCGAGCATATACGGCCAGGAACGCTCGGCAAACGAACGGGCCGAGACGATCGGCGCCGTGGGCAACTGGTGGCGGGCAGCCTCGCCCTGGCGCACGAGCATCAGCAGCAGCGAGCAGGCCTCTGGCTTGCCGGCAGCCATCGGGATGTCGTCGAAAGGACGATTGCGGTCCACGTGCGACTCAAGCGTGCCATCGACCTCGCCCGGCTCAAGCCCGCCGAGCAGCTGCGCCGCGCGATCGAGCATATCGACCGGACCGTCGAGCGTCGAGAGCGCCTGCGCCAGCACGCGCTCCATGCAATCCTCCACCGCGTTGAGTGTCACGAGCTCCTGCGGCACCACGGCAGACGCGCGGTTGCGCACGCGCGCCACAAACTCGAGCGTCGACAGGTACACATCGCCAAAGGGCGCGTAATCGCCCTGGTAGCCGCCGCACAAAGCAGGTGCCGCCAGCGCGTACTCGGTTTTGGACAGCGGGCTCAGCGCCATCGCGCCCAGCTCGAGCGCCGTGTCCTCGAGCATGAGGCCTAGCGTACGCGAGCGCAGGCGCTCGGCGTCGCCCGCCGACACGTCGCGGTCGAGCACGCGCGCGGCATCCGGCGCATCGCGCTCAACCGTGCGAATATGCAGGCGCTCGGCAATGGCGCGAACGGCGGCACAACGAGCCGCCTCGGTCTCCTCCTGCGCCGGCGTAAAGATGCGGTTGCGTCCCAGCACCAGGCCGATCACATTGCGCGGGCCCAGGGCGTCGACGGCAAGCGCCGCCAGCAGGGACGACGGCAGGTCGCCCTCGAGCGCCACCACGGCGCGCGACGTACCGCGGGCGCGGGCGTTGTCGCGAACGGCGAGCACCAGTGCCTGCCACAGCCACTCCTCAGAGCGAAAATCGGGCAGCTCATGGTCCTCCAGGGCATCGAGCATCACGCCGCGTTGAATCTCCTGGACCAGCAGGCTCTCCTCAAAACACGGCGCCTGGGCCACCACGCGGCCGCAGTCGTCGAGCACAAACGACCCGCCGGTATACACCGACTCGTCGTACGCACCGACCGGCGCCATGCAGGCAAACCACACACTGCGCTTGGAAGCGATCTTGCGGTAGGCGCCACTGCGCACGGCGGCAACGGCAGCGGTCTCGCGGTCAGTCATATCGAATGCGTTGAACTGGAAATAGACAATTAAATCGACCCCGGTCGGCAGCATCTCGAGTTCGCGGTCCAAGTCAAAAATCACGGCGATGCGCACGCCGTCCACGTCGAACACCGGCGGCGCCCAACGTGTGTCGTTGTTCTCGCCACGCTGCAGGGCAATGCTCGAACGCGCCGGCACCACATGACCGTCCTTGAGCATCATGTAGTCGAGCAGCGGCTGGCCCTCAAACGAAACCGCCGCGGGCACGATGCAGATCATGTCAAGCTCCTGGATACGCTCAGCGACACCAGTCAAGCCGGCAAGCATGTCGTGCTCAAAGTCGGCAGCGCCCACCAGGCCACCGGGCATGGCGCCCATAAAGAGCGGAGCCGGAACGCACAGCACGCGCGCCCCGCGCTCGCGGGCCAGACGAGCCTGGTCCTCGATGCGGCCGCAAATGCCCTCAATATCACCCAGGCGCATATCGATCTGTGCAAGCGCGAGCTTCATGGCTCAGCCCTTTCCGTCGTAAACCATCGAAATCGTAGTAAAAGCGCCGGCCGCATAATGCAGTCGGCGCTTGCATGTGCATATGCTAGCTATGATACCCCGAGCGGGGGCGCGCTCCTAGAACGTCGCGGACCACAGCCCGTGCAGGTTGCAATAGGCATAGACGGTACCGGTCTTGGAACCGCCCGCGAAAAACGTCGCGGGTTTCATGCCGGGCTCAAGGTAATGGACCTCTAAGCGGCCCTCGGCCTCAAGCGCGATCCACTCAATGTAGTGCTCGGGCAGGCTGGGGTGCTCGACCGAGCCAACGCGTGCGCGAATCACGTGACCGTCGCGCTCGGTCTCGACAACAGGCACGTGCTTCTCGTGCGCCGCATCCTCAGTGTTTGCGGTCAGCTCCGTGCAACCGGCAGGGGTCGCAACGCCGTCGCCAAGGGCAGCGATGAGCTTACCGTCGGGGTCCTTAAAGAATTTCGCCATGATGTTCTCCTTTGCTGATGTGCCAATGTTCTTGATGGTTCTTATGCCCAAAGGCAGACAAACCATCCACGGCATTGCAAATGAACACATAACGGGCGGGGACGATGGGACAGCGTGTGCCATCCGCCCTGACGGCCCCACCCGAGCTGGTTAGCGCCCGTCGCCGCCGAGCAGTGCCAGAACATCCTCGCGCGTGAACAGTGCCGACGAGATGCCGTCGCCGCCGAGCACGCTGTTGACCAAGTCGCGCTTGGACTCCTGCATCCGCATAATGCGTTCCTCGATCGTGTCCTTGGCGATGAGCTTGTACACGGTCACGGTATGTTGCTGGCCAATACGATGCGCGCGGTCAGTCGCTTGGTCCTGCGCCGCCACGTTCCACCACGGGTCATAGTGGATGACCACGTCGGCCGCCGTCAGGTTAAGGCCCACGCCGCCCGCCTTGAGCGAAATCAAAAAGACCGGCACCTCGCCCGCCTGGAACTGTGCGACCATCTTGGCGCGGCTCTCCTTAGACGATGCGCCCGTGAGCTTAAGGAAGGCGATATCCTCCTTGGCCAAACGCTTGCCGATGATATCGAGCATACCCGTAAACTGGCTGAACAACAGGATGCGATGCCCGCCGTCGAGTGCGCCGTGCACGAGCTCCATGCACGTATCGAGCTTGGCGCTCCCCGCCCTGTAATCCTCGTAGTGCAGACGCGGGTCGCAGCAGATCTGGCGCAGTTTGGTGAGCTCGGCGAGCACCTTGAGCTTGTCTTTCTTAAACTCGGATGCCTCGCGATGCTGCACCTGCTGGGCGATGCGGTCCTGGTTGGCCAGGTAGAGCTTGCGCTGCTCGCCGGTGAGCTGCGCCATGACCGTATCCTCGATCTTCTCGGGCAGGTCGGCCACCACGTCTTCCTTGACACGGCGCAGCACAAACGGCGACACGAGCGCTTGCAGGCGGGCGGCACTGTCGCCCTCGGCATGCTCGACCGGGCTTTCGAAGCGCTTTGCAAACGACTCGCGCGTGCCAAGCAGGCCCGGCATCAAAAAGTCGAAGATACTCCAGAGCTCGGATAGGCGGTTTTCGATGGGCGTGCCCGTCAGGGCAAAGCGCACGCCGGCCGGCAGGCGCTTGGCGGCGCGCGCCACCTGGGTGAGCGGGTTTTTAATGTACTGGGCCTCGTCGAGCACCACGCGGGCAAAGTCCTGCTCGACGTATTCGTCGATGTCGCGGCGCATGAGGTCATACGACGTCACGACCACGTTATGCTCGACCACGCCGGCAATCTGTACGCGACGCGGCGCCTTGGCGCCCACGATGGCGCACACATCGAGCGAGGGCGCAAAGCGCTCCAGCTCGGCAGTCCAGTTGTACACGAGTGAGGCCGGGCATACCACGAGCGTGGGCTTGGTGTCCCCTGCCTCTACGCGCGCCAGGATATGCGCAATCATCTGGAGCGTTTTGCCCAGGCCCATATCGTCGGCCAAGATGCCGCCAAGGCCCAGGTGTTCGAGCGAGCCGAGCCACTGGTAGCCGTCGACCTGGTAGCCGCGCATCGTTGCCTTGAGCGAAGCGGGCACCGTAAAGTCCATCTTGCCGAGCGTATCCAGGCGCTCGACGGTACGGCGGAACGCAGCATCGCGATCGGCTTCGAGCGCGGGCGTGCGCGCGAGCATGCTGTCGACAAACAGGGTACTCGACGCGGGAAGCGACACGCCGTCGAGCAGGTCGACGGCGTCGACACCCAGATCCTCGGCGAGGCCAAACGCGGCTCGAGCGCCCTCGTCCAGGCGAATGATGTCGCCGGACGTAAGGCGCGCAAACGATTGATGGCGCTTGTACGAATCGAGATAGACGGCAAGGTCCGCGGCCGAAAGCCCGCTCGCGCCCAGCTCGACATCGAGCAGATTGCTCTTGACGGTCGCACGCACCGAAAGCTTGGGCGCAGGGCGGACCGAGACCTGGCGCAGGCGGTCGCTGAGCATGACCTCGCCCAGCTCGGACAGGGCAGACAGGCCCTCGGTCAGCAAGTGGAACAGGCTCTCGTCATCGCGTTCCTCAAACGCCAGGCCGCCCTCGTAAAAGTCGAAATACAGGGCCGCCGTGTCCATAACGCGAAACTCTGCCACCTCGTCGCGCGGCGGCACGCCGGGGCGTTGCTCTTCGAAGGGACTGCCCGGAGCGCCCAGGCTAAAGAGATCCGCCGACCAATCGCCGTAGGCAACCGTAATTTTGCAGGTCACGAGCCCATCGTCGACGCCGATCGCCATGGCAAAGCTCGGCTCGGGTGCCACGGTATCGAGCGCGGCGGGCGCGGTGAGGTCGGTGTAGTCGCGCAAAATGGGCAGAGCCATACGACAGAACTCCCCCACCTGGTCGGCAGCGATATGGACTGGCGTGCGACAGGGCAGCAAGCGCGATAGGAACGGCGCCGCATGCTGGGCAAACGCTACATCGGTGCGGCGCGCACGGCGGGTGTCGACCAGATAAGCTACGTCGCCCGAAGCAAAGCAGTATGTATCGGCCGGCAGGCGCAGATCGTAGCTGCCACCAGCCGCCGGCGCGATTTTGGCGGCAAGGAGCGGTGGGCACTTAGCGGACGCCTCGTCCTCCCCTTGCGGAGACAGCTCAACCGCCACGTCATAGGTGCGATGCGTCGTCGTCCCCCGCGACCAAGCGGGCTCAAAGGAGATGGTCTGGCCGCGCAGCAGGTCCAGCACATATACGATGCTATGCTCGGACAGCGGCAACTGACGCTCGGCGACAAAACCGCTGCGGGCAAAGTCGTACGACGCCGAACGCGAGCTTGTGATGTCATCGAGATAGGCAACTGTCGTCACAACAAGGTTGAGCAGCTTTGTCGACACGTCTTCAAAGGCCTCGGGCGTATGGACAAACGCGAGCTTCTTGCCGTACGAGAAGGTGCCGCCTCGGACATAGGCGTCGGCCATGCCGTCGATATCCTTGACCACGTAGGACACCGAACCGCAGCGGATGCGGAACTCGAGCGCCCAGCTAAAGCGGTCGGCGAACAGCGGATTGTAGTACGGCACCAACGAGGGCTCCAACACCGCCTTGGGGGCATCGGAATCCACACTGCTGGCGAGCTTGCGGCGCATGCTCGCCAGCTCATCCATGCGCGCGTCCGAAAGATCGGAGAGCGCCGCCATGAGGCTGGGACTCGTGGGGACAGGCGCCGGAAAGGGAAAGTTGGGGTTGACGGTCGGCGCTTTGGGCGCGGTGCGCGCGGGCTGTTTCGGCTGCGCCGTAAACGTGCGAACCGGCGTGCGCAAACCTTCGACGGGCTCGGCGCCGCTGGCATCCAAATACGACAGAGCCGTGGCAATAGCGTGCTTGCACATACCGGGGTAACGATAGGCGGCGGGGCAATCGCAATCGTAGTCGATCACCTCGTGCTCGTCCATGTCGAGCGCCACGCGCGTCTTGTACAGGTCGCCGTGCGAGCCGCGTACCGAGCCCTCAACCGTCACGTTTTTGGAGAAGCGCGAGCCGCTGTCCTCAATCGACAGCACGGCGCCGTTGAGCATGAGCGAGCGGCCCTTCATAAAGGTGCCGCTCAGCGCCGCCTCTTTCCGGAGCGCCTGCACAAACGTCCCCTGCGCCATCACTTCCTCCAATCCACACAGGGTAGCTAATTTGGGACGGGGCTATTTTAGCTACCCGCATACATCGGTTGAGATGTATTCCGACCCCGACTCATTCGCCGTCAGTCAAAGGGTAGCTAAAATAGCCCCGTCCCAAATTAGCTACCCCGGCAAAATCATTTTAGATAACCGTCACGCGGCCTTGGTTGCCGACGATGGCCTTTGCCTCTGCCAGCAGCGGAATCGAGCGTGCATTGACCTTGGCCGGCACCTCGGCACGTAGCACGCGCCCGTCCACCTGCTCGATAAAGATCTCCACGCGGTCGCCGCCCGGGTTGGCGGTAAGCACCGTGGCAAGACGCGCCATATTGCCCTGGCTAAAGCGGCTGTTGGGCACCATGACCTCAAACACCTTGGGCTTGTTGTTCTCCTCGTTAAGCTCGAGCGGCACGATCTCCTGCGCGATGATCTGGTCGCCGCGGTCCGAGCGCTCGAGTTTGCCCTTAATGCGCACAAAGGCATCGGACAGCTGCGCGCCGGTCTCGGGATCGACCTCGCCGTACAGGTACCCCTCGGCCTCTTTATAGGTCTTGGGGAACACGACGACGGTGGCCTCGCCTTCCATGTCCTCGAGCTGCACGATGCCCATGGGGTCACCGTTTTTGGTCACGCGCTTGGACACGCTCGAGACCATGCCGGCCCACCACAGCGCCTTGCCCTCGGGAATCTCCTGGTTGATGGTGCCGCCCGTAGGATTCTGAACTTCGTAGCCGGTATCGATCTGCGAGAACGAGAAGTCGCGCGCCTTGGCTAGTGCATACTCAAACGGGCGCAGCGGGTGGTCCGAGACATAGATGCCCAGAACCTCCTTCTCCTGGCTCAGCTTAAGGTGGCGGTCCCACTCCTGACCATCCGGATCGGGCACGCTCACCTCAAAGCCCGAGCCCTCAACGTCGCCAAACATATCAAAGAACGACGTCTGACCGCTCGCGCGATCCTTCTGGCGCTTCACCGCGGCATCGATGATGTTCTCGGGGTTGTTCTTATCCACAAAGTGCATCATCTGGCGACGCGGATACCCCGTGGAGTCGAAGGCGCCTGCCTTGATGAGCGATTCGATCACGCGGCGGTTGGCCTGGCTCGAGTCCACGCGCTCGACAAAGTCGTGCAGCGTCTTAAACGGGCCGCCCGCCTCGCGCTCGGCGATAATCGCCTGCGCCACGCCGGTGCCCACGCCGCGGATGCCGGCCAGACCAAAGCGCACGCCCTCCTTGGTAGCCGTGAACTCGGTACCGGACTCATTGACATCTGGCGAAAGCACGGGGATGCCGTCGTGACGGCACGCCGAGACGTAATGAACGATCTTGTCGGTCTTGCCCGTGTAGGACGTCAGAACGGCCGCCATGTACTCGTGCGGATAGTGCGCCTTGAGCCACGCCGTCTGCATAACCAGGATGGCGTAGCCGGCGGAGTGCGACTTGTTAAAGGCGTAAGATGCGAACTCGAGAACATCGTCCCAAATCTTCTGGGCGACCTCGCGCGTGTAGTTGTTCTTGATAGCGCCGTTCATCCAGTGGTCGTAGGTGGTCTCGTCCGAGCCATCCTCCCAGTGCAGCACCGTCGACGTGAGCAGCTTGATCTTTTTCTTAGCCACGGGTTTGCGGATACGCGAGTCCGATTCGCCCTTGGAGAAGCCGCACATCTCGACGGAGATGAGCATAACCTGCTCCTGGTAGACCATGGTGCCGTAGGTTTCGCCCAGGATGTCGTCCAGGCGGTCGTCGTAGGAAACCGCCGGTTCCTTGCCGTTCATACGGTTGATGTAGGACGAGACCATGCCGGCGCCCAGCGGGCCCGGGCGGTACAGAGCGATCAATGCCACGACGTGCTTGTACTCGGTGGGCTTCATGTTCTTGATCGTGGCCGTCATGCCGGCGGACTCGACCTGAAAGACGCCGGCGGTGTGGCCGGAACCCATGAGCTTAAAGATCTCGGGGTCGTCAAAGGGAATCTCTTCCTCTTTGATGTCGATGCCGAAGTTCTTCTTGATGTTTGCCTTTGCCTTGGAGATAACAGTCAGCGTGCGCAGGCCCAAGAAGTCCATCTTGAGCAGGCCCATGTCGGCAACGGTATGGCCCTCGTACTGGGTAATCTCGACGCCGCCCTTGGTGTCGAGCTTGGTGGGCACGTGCTCGTTGACGGGGTCGCGGCAGATCAGAACGGCGCACGCGTGCACGCCCTCGCCACGGGTGAGGCCCTCGATTGAGAGCGCCGTGTCGATGATGCGGCGGGCGTCGTCGTCCTTTTTATATGCCTCGGCAAAATCGGGGTTAAACAGGTCCTCTTTGCCGGGTTGCTTTTCGAGCACCTGCTTGAGCTTGACCTTGGGGTCGCTCGAGACCATCTTGGACAGACGCTGGCCCATGTAGACCGGGTAGTCCAGGACGCGAGCGGCGTCGTTGATGGCCTGCTTGGCCTTAATGGTCGAGTAGGTGATGACGTGGGTGACCTTCTCGGGGCCGTAGAGCTGGCGAACGTGCTCCACGACCTCGAGGCGCCGCTCATCGTCGAAGTCCATATCGATATCGGGCATCTCGGTACGCTGCGGGGACAGGAACCTCTCGAACATCAGGCCGTTCTCGAGCGGATCGAACGCGGTGATGTTCATGGCGTAGGCGACGATAGCGCCGGCAGCCGAGCCACGGCCGGGGCCGACGCCAATGCCGTTGTCCTTGGCCCATTGCACGTACTCGGCAACAATCAAAAAGTAGGCGGCAAAGCCCTTGTCGCAGATGACTTTGTATTCGTACTCAAAGCGCTCTTTGATGTTGACGCCACCGATCTCGCGCGTGGCCCAGTCGTCACCGTAGTGCTGGCGCAGGCCCTTCTCGCACTCGCGGCGGAACTGACTCTCGTGCGTCTCGCCGGGGTCGAGCAACGGGAAGCGCGGCAGGATGATGGAGTCCCAGTCCAGCTCGACGTAGCACTTGTCGGCGATCTCGAGCGTGTTGTCGCAGGCCTCGGGGCAATACGGGAACATCGCCCGCATCTCCTCCTCGGTCTTCATGTAAAACTCCGAGCCAGTCATGCGCATGCGGTTGGGGTCGTCGACCTTGGCGTTCATGCCGATGCACATGATGACGTCCTGCACGGGAGCGTCCTCGCGGCGCAGGTAGTGGAAGTCGTTGGTGGCGATGACCTTGACGCCTACCTGCTTGGCGATGTCGATGAGCGTGCGGTCCATCTGCTCATCGGTCAGGCCGTTGTCGGTGGTGATGCCGTGTTCCTGGATCTCGATATAAAAGTCGCCAGGTTCGAAGGTATCACGGAAGGTCTCGGCCCACTTGATGGCGCCCTCCATGTCACCGCGGTCGATGTATTTGGGAATGATGCCCGCGATGCAGGCGCTGGTGCAGATCATGCCCTTGGCGTGGCGGCGCAGGTTGTCGAGCGTCACGCGGGGCTTGTAGTAAAAGCCCTGCACGGCTGCCTCGGAGACCGTCTGCATCAGGTTGACGTAGCCCTCCTGGTCCTTGGCCAGAAGGATCATGTGGTAGAGCTCGGGCTTATGGTCGCGGGCAAGGGTCTCGTCCGGCGTAAAGTAGACCTCGCAGCCAAAGATGGGCTTGATGACCAGGGGCGGCTTGAGCTCGTCGATGTTGCCCTTCTCGTCCCACATGGCCATGTCCTTCACATACTGGGCATGCTCGCGCGGGTTTTCCTCGGGATCGGGCTCCACCAGCTCGTCGCGGCGATCCTTTTCCAAGAAGGCCTTGTCGTGGCTCCAGGTTTTGTACTCGGGCGTGTTGTGGTTGACGGCGTCGCAGGCCAGCGCCAGGTCGGGCACGCCATACATGTAGCCGTGGTCGGTAATGGCGACGGCGGGCATGCCCAGCTCTACGGCACGGTTGACCATATCCTGGATACGGGTTGCGCCGTCGAGCATGGAGAAAACGGTGTGGTTGTGCAGATGGACGAATGCCATGTGATGAGCTCCGATGCGGGTTCGTGTTCTGACTGAACGATTTTACCGCACGGCGCGGACGGCACCCGAACCTAGCCAAACCCACACGGCTCCTCTTGCAGTTGCGGTGAAATGCGGACTGTTTGGCGGCTTTTTTGGCCAAAACAGTCCGTATTCCACCGCAAGTTATCTGAGGACTAGAGGTTGTAGGTGACCACCTGAGGCTCGGCGGGTTCGACGAAGATGGTTGGATTCGCCTGCTCCACGCGAACGAACTTGACGGTCACGGCCCCAAAGCCCGCCTTGTGCAGAACGTCGGCGTAAACGCGCGCCTGCAAGGCGTGTTTCTCGAGCAGCTGCTCCGGCGTCTCGTCCGGCGTGCCACCCGTCTTGTAGTCGATGACCAGTGCGCACGACGGATCGACCGGGTCGGTGGCCAGTGCATCGATGGCGCCCTCGGCATATGCACCGTAGCGGACAATGTCCTCGTCTTCGCAACCCAGCGAGAAGAACGGTACCTCGGCACGAACGCACGGCCAGGCAAGCAGCTCGGCACGGACCGCCGACTTGAGCCAGCGATTCAGGGCGACATCGAAGCGCTCGCGCTGCTCCGGCGTCAGGCGCCATAGACGCGCCAGTGCATCGGCGCGCGCAGCGGGCAACGCATCGGCACCCATCTCGATGAGCCACTGGCAGGCGGCGTGGAAGGCCGAGCCCAGCGCCATGGGGTTGCCGGCGGACTCGACAGCAGCCACGTCTGCATCGACCATCTCCGAGCCATCCGACTCCGCATCATCGCCGGACTCGTCCATGGGAACACGCGCCTCGGCGGCACGGTCTTCTTTCTCGGCATGGAGCGCCGCGGCGATTGACGAGTAGCTATACGAGTCACGCGCCGGGAACGGACAGATGCCCATGCGCACGCCCACTGCCTGGGGATACACAAGCTCAAACGAATCGGGCTTGGGGTCGGCAGGACCGGGCGCAGTTGAGTGCGCAGCATTATCGGCGACATCGGCATCGCCACGAACAAGCCTGCCCTCGGCGTCCAGCGAAGCGTTGGCCTCAAACCCCTGCTCGCCAAACGTAAAGTCCGACAGCGAGATGAGCTCGTAGTCGCCCGGCTTGGAGTTGTCGAACACCAAACGGTCGCTATCGAGCTGCGGCATGTCCAGACTGTCGGTCGGCAGGATGCGGCGAAGCACGTCGTAGGTCAGATCGGTCTCGACATCGAAGGTCGGCGCCGTCACCTTGCCGCGGCTCACGCCGGCATCCATCGCCAGAATGACCAACTCGCGCGCTCGCGTCATGGCGACATAGAGCAGACGAGCCCGCTCCTCGAGCGAAAGCTGCAGGTCGTCGTTACGCAGGCGGGCAAATGCCTCGGCGGGAGAACCCGTCGCGCAGACGTCCTCCATGAGCTCTGGCGGCAGCCACAGCGACGTGCCCTTGCCCTTAAACGCGTGTTCAAACTGCTTTTTGACGTCATCGCCCTTCACGAAGGTCCCGTCGGCAAGCTTAACGCCATCGAAGCGCGCCGGCAGCGCCACGACTTGCGCCCCACCGTCGACGCGACCCATCTGTGCCGCACCCGAGGACTTGCGCACGCCAAAACACTCGGCAACCGCTACGACCGGATACTCCAGACCCTTGGACGCATGCACGGTCATGATGCGCACCGCGCCGTCGCCCTCCTCGTTGAGGGCGCCCGGGGCCTCCTTGCCCGACAAGAAGCGGTCGAAGGCCAGCGCGATGGAACGCGGCGAGTTGCCGAACTCGGCCTCCTCCTCGGCCACGGCGTCGAGCGCCTTGAGCACGTTGGCGGCGATGGCCTTGCCCTCGGGGCCGCGCTGCGCCAGGCGCACGAACCAGCCGGAGGCATTGACCGCGTCGCGCGCGATGGCGGCGAACGAATCACGCCCCACGCGACGCAGTGCGTAGCGCAGCACCTCGCGGGCACGCGTCACAAGCGGCAAGCCCTGCAAGCCCGGCACATCGGAATCGCTCATGATGCCCATGTCGATATTCCGGCGCGAGGTCTCCCCCGTCTCGCCATCGAGCTTGGTCGCCAGCGCCAGGAACTCCTGGGCGCCGAGCGCAAACATCGGCGAGGCGAGCAGCGGCATAAGGCCCTGCGCCGTATCGGCCGGATTGGCGAGCGCGCAGACCAGGGCACGCACCGTCTGCACCTCGGCTGCCTGGGCAAAGACCGAGCCGCCTGCGATGACGCAGTCGAGCCCCTGATCGCGGAAGGCCTGGGCGTAGACATCGGCGTTGGTCATGCGGCCCAGCAGCAGTACCATGCCGCCCTGGGGCTGGCCGGCATCGGCAAGCGCGCGGAAGCGCTCGGCGATCGCGCGGGCCTTGGCCTGTGTGCGCTCCTGCATACTGCCGCCGGCAACAAAGAGGGCCTGGCGGCGCGAGGCGTCCGCCACCAGCGTGTCCTTGCGGCCGTCGCTCGCCTCAAGATCCAAAAAGCTCTGCATCAGGCCGCCGTCATCGCCGTCGAAGACGCGTGCCACGTAACGCAGCACCTCGTCATGGCTGCGGAAGTTGCGCACGAGTTTGACGAGTTCGCCGGCAGGGGCATCGGCCACGGCAGTCGCCTCGGGCGCGGCAGACGAGCCCACCTTGCGCTCCTGACGACGGAACACCTCGACCTCGGCGCCACGGAAGCGATAGATGGACTGCTGCGCATCGCCCACGGTGCACAGCGCGCGCTCCCCCGCACCCGTCAGGTAGCGTATCAGATCGACCTGCATCTGGTCGGTATCCTGAAACTCATCGATCATGACCATCTTAAAGCGGCCCTCGTACGCAGCACGGATGGCAGGGTAATCGCGCAGGGCCTCGTAGGCCATACGCAGCAGGTCGTTATTATCGAGGGCGGACTGGGCAGCCTTCAGCGCGCGATACTCAGCCTCCACGGAACGGGCCAGGCCCACCAGCGCATCGAGCGCCGGGCCACCGCAGGCAAGCACGATATTGATAAACGCATCGGCGGCCTCGGCCTTGAGCAGCTCGACCTGCTCCTTAGGGAATGCCTTGCTCGCGCGCGGCATGGTGCACGACATCATGAGTCGCGCTGCATCGGCCATGGTCTTGCCGCTCGCCTCGAACGCGTCAATGGCGTCGAGTGCCATCTGCGCCTTCTCGGTCGCGGCCTTGCTTGCGCCCAGCGCCGCGCGATAGGCATCGGCGAGTGCCGAGGTATCGGCCTGCCCGCGCGCCACGCACACGTCGTCCATACCGCCCGGCAACTGGCTCGACAGCTCCAGCAGGTCGCGCACCAGGCCCTTGATGGTCGCGCCAGCGCCAAAGGAACCGCCCTCGCCCGCCATGGGATACCAGGCATAGAGGGCCTTGAGCGATGCCGCGAGCTCGGGGGCGGCATCGGGCGCCGTCGCGCGGGCCAACACATGCTCAACAGCCTGGTCCATAAGCTCGTCGGTATCGGTGAGCACCGTGAACTCGGGGTCGATGCCCAGCTCCAGCGCATGCGCGCGCAGGATACGCGAGCACATGCCGTGAATGGTCGAGATCCACGCGTCGTCGACGGTCAGTGCTTCCTCGTCCATGCCCTCGTCGATAAGCGCACGGCGCACGCGGTCACGGATCTCGGCCGCGGCATCTTTGGTAAAGGTAATGGCGAGCACCTGGTCAAGATGTTCAACGAACGGACCGGATTCAGGCGAGAGCGCGTAGACGATGCGACGCGTGAGGGTAAAGGTCTTGCCCGAACCGGCGCCCGCCGAGACAAACAGCGGACGGTCGAGCGTTTTGACAATCTGCAGCTGTTGCGGCATCAAAGTCGAAAGATCCATGGTCTACACGTCCCTCCTTACAAACGTTCCTTCGTGGTTATACGAGCAGCGCGCATGCGCGGCCTGAGCCGACGTCGGGTCGACGGCGGCAACGTTGCCTGCCTCGAGCTCGCGCAGGCGCTCGGCGATGCCGGCCTCAACGCGATCGAGCAGGGCGTCGAAGTCCATGCTGCCACCCTCGCCGGGGAAACCTTTCTTAAGGCCCGGGATGCGACCGTCGCCGCGCTCTTCC
The DNA here is from genome assembly GCA_900540995.1 of uncultured Collinsella sp. Taxonomy (GTDB): domain Bacteria; phylum Actinomycetota; class Coriobacteriia; order Coriobacteriales; family Coriobacteriaceae; genus Collinsella. The sequence goes on from UQHO01000019.1 coordinate 28,854, forward strand.
TCGAGCAGCTCGGCGCTCGCGGCACCGCGCAACGCCGGCTTGCCGCCCTTGGTCGAAAAGTAGAGCGCCGCGCGGGTGTCCAAATCCAGCGCCCGGCGCATGGCCTGGGCGTAGATGAGCGTTTGGGTATGTGGTGGCAACCAGCGCGGATCGTCGATGGGCGCCGTGCCCGATTCCTCGTCGCGCACCGTGGGGTCGGCGAGCTTAAACTCCTCAACGCCCGTGCGATGCTTGTAGTCGATCACCACGGCACGATTCTCGGCGTCCACGTCCACGCGGTCGATGCGCCCGCCAAGCGGCCAACCGGCATACTCGACCTTGAGCTCGTTGAAGGCGAACTCCAGGTAGCGCGGGGCAAAGGGGGCAAGTGCCTCGGACTCGTAGGCAAGCACACCCTCCAGCTGCGGCAAGATCTCGGCCACCTGGCGTTCCTCCACCGCAGAGAGCGGCACCAGCGGGCCCTCCGTGCCGCGCTTGCCGGCGTGCTCGGCCAACGTCTCGTCAAAGACCTCGTGCAGCAGCTCCTGTGCGCGCGGCAGATTCTCGGGCGTCACGCGCTCCATGCCCTCTTGGGGCAGACGGGCATGCAGATGCTCCAGCACGTCGTGGACAAAGTTGCCCTTTTCCATGTTGCCAAAGCCCGCGTCGATCGACTGGGGCTTCACGCGGTACGAGACGAACCAGCATAGCGGGCAGGTCGAATAGGCCTCGATCTGCGAGGCGGACGTCAGACGCGGCACGAGCGGCGCGTCCTCACCCTCGCCATCGCGACGGCGCAGGACCAAATACGGCACGGCCTCGGCACTCAGATGCTGAGGGGCTTCACAGGTCACGCGCTCGCGCTTGAAGCCTTCACCTGCCGCGGGATCAAAGTCGGCGATGATATCGCCCTCGCCCACGCGCATGGGCTTGGCAGCGCCAGCGGCCTCGGCATGTGCCCACAGCTCGGTCCATACGGCTGCCGGGTAGCACTCGCGTGCCTGGCGATCGTGCGTCACACGGGCGAGCGCGACCGGACCGCTCGCCGCCTGCATCGCACGGCCAAAGCGCACGCGCAGCAGGGCAGCGGGCTCCAAAGACACGCCGTCGCGGCGCAGCTCGGCTGTCAACGTGGCAAGCGGGCCCTCTTCGTGCGAAAGCGGATAGCTGTCCAGGTCGACATCGGCAAACAGCACGGCATCGTAGCTGCCAGGGCGAAGAACCGACGCATCGGCAAGCGACGCGAAGCGCACTTGTGCTCGTGGTGTGCGATCGACCTCATAGGTCTCGTAATCGTAGGCGGTACTGCGCTTGTCCACCTTGGTTCGAACGCCGTCGAGAACCGGCACGGTCGCGGCCTGCGACACGTCGAGCGCGCGAGCATCGTTCATAAGGATGTCGATGGCATGGCGCAGCAAAGCCGTCTCTGCCTGGCGACGGGCCTGGCCGTCAAGGCCGCCTAGAGCGCGATCGGGCAACGCCTCGGCAACGGCAAGCATGGCCTTAAGCGCCGTCACGGGCTTGTCACGCCACAGCGCCTGGAACACGTCCGAGACCACACACGGTACGTTCTTAAACCAGTTATCGTCGCTCGTCGCCTTGCGCGCGCCCCTCACCTGGCCCTGAACGCTCTGCAGCAGGCTCTTGACGCCCGCGGTAGTCTTGCTGCGCGAGAGACGCATATTCTTATCGAAGGTACGGGCATTGACGGCATCAGCGCCCGAAAGCGGACTGTAGATCCAGTCGGTAAGCTCCGGCGCGGGCCACCACTCAGTCTTGGAAGCGGTGCCCTCGTCGGCGGCTTTCATACGCTCGATCAGGTTGGCGAGCGCCGTAAACTGCCTGCCCGCGATGGACTGGGAAAACGCCGTGAACTCAGTCGTCTCGGCCGCAATGTGACGCGCCGCCAAACGGGCGGCGAGCTCGCCGAACAGCTGGGGTGCCCGGGCAGAAACGACGAGCACGCGCACGGGGTCGGCGGGCGTTGCAGTAGCTTTATCGGCCTTGGACTCCTTGTGCGCTTTCACCAACTTATCGATGGCGTCCGCATAGACATGAGCACGGGCATGGGGGCCGGCGACCTCAATAAAGGCAGGCTGAGCGGCGGCCCCGCAAGCGACATCAGACGCGACGGCGTCCTCCCCCAGCGGCGCGATCTCAAACAGCACACCGCGGGCATCAAATGCCGTGGCAAGCTCCTCGCGCATCGCCGCCTGCTCGCGGGCAAGCAGCACGACGACCTCTCCCCCATTGTTCGCCACGGCAGACAGCAGCTCGAGTAGACCGTGCGTAAACGACGTGGTACCGCGCACGCATACGGCGCGGGCGCACGCCGGCAGGCTATCGGCCAGGGCACCGGCCATAATGTCGGCCGACCTGCAGCCCTCGACCATATCTCGACGGTCCAAACCGCCCGCGTAGGCACGCAAAAGCTCAAACACACGAGCCTCGGCATCGCTTTTTGGCTCAGGCTGGCAATTGTTGCCACCGCATCGCTCGGCCGTCGTCCCCGCCACACCCGGCAGCACATCGCGGGCCATGCGTGCGAGCATGCGCACCGTGCCCTGGCTACGCGAAAGCGGCTGCAGGTCGGCATCGTCGCGGCGGGCAATCATATCCGAAAACAGCATCTGACGTTGCAGGTTGTCGACGAAACCGCGCCCGTCGCCCAAAAGCTCCCAAAGCGAGCGAAGCCACGATGCGGGTGTCTTGTAGTCGATACCCAGCGAAATGCCGGCTTCCGCCGCATCATGACGGCACAGATCGAGCTCGGCAAACGTTGGTGCCAGCAACACGGCACGCCCGTGACGGGCAATAAGGTCGGCAAGCAGCGCCGACTCGGCATCGCTCAAATCCGTGCCGGCATTGGTGGTATAGATTCGAACAGGCATGGTCCTCCGCTCAAACCGTTCGCAATAATCAATGCATCCATCCTACCCGCCCAAGCGGACACATTGCCACCGCAGTTCCATCTTTTGGTACAAAGCAACCTGAACCCAACGCACCAGCCGATTGCAGGCATATAAAAACCGCCCCCGGAGGGACGGTTCTTCGTAATTCAATGTTATCGCTGGCCTACTCGCCATCCTCCAACTTAATGAGGATCTTGCGGTAGCCACCGTACTCGCCGTTCAGCGCCTTTGAAACGCGGCTCACCGTGGTGGACGAAGCGCCGGTACGGGCCTGAACCTCAACATAAGGCTCGCCCTCGTCCAAATAGCGCGCAACCTGCAAACGCTGAGAAAGGTCGCAAATCTCGCGCGGCGTGCAGATATCGGTCAAAAACGCTTGGATATCCTTCTCGTCGTCCAAAAGGCTAAATGCGTGGACCAGCTGCTTGACATCAGGCTTGTCAAACATGTTCTCGATATTCATCGATCACCGCCAAACCCGCCATAAGGCATCGAAGTTGATACTGACATCGGGCATCGTTCGCCCGTAATATGCAATAAAACTATGCATGGGCTATTTGCCCGTAGCAGTGTAGCACACCACCAAACTAAAGCGACAAGACTCTCTGCCAGCGGCACGTTTTTCAGGACGAACGCCGTTTAGAAACCGAATGCGCACGTAAGCTCCACGAATATTTGAGACAATGGGCGCCCAAACACCGCGGCGCGCCCGCGCAACCATCCAAGTCGCCGCCGCAAGCCGCTTCACGCGACGCCAGCAACCCCGGCGCAAGAAAGGATTCACGCCATGCGCTTTATGCTTAACTGGCTCTTCACCTCGATCGCCATCGCGATCGCCACGTTCCTCGTCCCCGGTATCCAACCCTTCGGCTTTGCCGAGGCTTGGGTCTGCTTTGCCTTCGTGGGACTGTTCCTCAACATCGTCGACTCGCTCGTCAAGCCGTTCCTGACGGTCATCTCGCTGCCGCTCACTATTATCACGCTTGGTATTTTTCAGCTCGTAGTCAACAGCTTCATGCTCGAGCTGGCCAGCTACCTGTCGGTCAATCTGCTGGGCGCGGGTATCTCCATTGCCGGCTTTGGATCGGCCTTTATGGGCAGCATCCTGGTATCCATCATGCGCAGCATTCTCGACAGCATCGCCGAGGGCTAGAACGGCCATTCCGGCCGTGTCCGTCTCAACAGCCCAAAACGAAGGCCGCCCATCGCAAAAATGGGCGGCCTTCTTATTTGCCAAGTCTCAAAGGGCGAGAAAATCTACCATTTCCACCCCGTCCCCACATGGCAGGCGTGGGTTAGATGACATAGTCGTAGCCATGGTTGGGAGCGACAAGTTGATCGAGCGTCACGCCGTCGAGGTAATCGTTGATGAGCTTGTCCAGGTTCTTCCACACGTCGAGCGTGGGGCACTCATCAGATCGCGAGCAGCCCTTGCAGTCGCCATCCAGGCAGGCGACCGGCGCCAGACTACCCTCGGTCAGGCGCAGGATCTCGCCCACCGTGTACTGCTCGGGCGGACGCGTGAGCACATAGCCGCCGCCCTTGCCACGCATGCCCGAAAGCATGTTGGCGCGCACGAGCGTAGCCAAGATGTTCTCGAGATATTTCTCGGAAATCCCCTGTCGCGCCGCGATCTCTTTGAGCGGGATGCGACCGGCCGCCTGGTGCTCGGCCAGATCGACCATAACGCGCAGGGCGTACCTGCCCTTAGTAGAAACCAACATATATATTGCTGCCTTTCGGTCTTTTAGTCCGTTGAAATTCTAGCCGAAAAAATGGGTTTGAAAATACCCGTTCCGGTCAAGATGGTTAATCGACTCGTAATAATCTTCTATTTCCTATTGCATTACTAGGCTTTAGTGTCTACTATGCTTGCCAACAGCTAAACGAACAACCTATAAGGTTTATGGGTTTGGCTGCTAGACACGCCGTAAAACCATACGGCAACCAGCAACTTGAACACTTTGGAGGTTCACCATGAGCAAGGTTTACACGTCCATCGATCAGCTTATCGGCCACACCCCGCTTCTGGAGCTCACCCACTTTGAGGCCGACGAGGACCTCAAGGCTCGCGTGCTCGTCAAACTGGAATACTTCAACCCCGCCGGATCCGTTAAAGACCGCGTCGCCAAGAACATGATTGACGAGGCCGAGAAGGCCGGCAAGCTCGTGCGCGGCGGCGACTACACCATCATCGAGCCCACGAGCGGCAACACCGGCGTCGGCATCGCCTCGGTGGCGGCCGCCCGCGGCTACAAGGTGATCATCACCATGCCCGAGACCATGTCCGTCGAGCGCCGCAAGCTGATGCAAGCATACGGTGCGCAGCTCGTGCTCACCGACGGCTCCAAGGGCATGAAGGGCGCTATCGCCAAGGCCGAGGAGCTGCAGAAGGAGACTCCCAACAGCATCATCGCCGGCCAGTTTGTGAACCCCGCCAACCCGGCCATTCACAAGGCCACGACCGGCCCCGAGATCTGGGACGACACCGACGGCCAGGTCGACATTTTCGTCGCCGGCGTTGGCACCGGCGGTACCGTGACCGGCGTGGGCGAATTCCTCAAGGAGCAGAACCCCGAGATTCAGGTCGTCGCCGTTGAGCCCGCCACCTCACCGGTGCTCTCTAAGGGCCAGGCCGGCCCGCACAAGATCCAGGGCATCGGTGCCGGCTTTGTGCCCGACGTCCTCGACACCCAGGTCTACGACGAGATCATCCCCGTCGAGAACGACGACGCCTTTTCCACCGGCCGCGCCGTGGGCCACAAGGAGGGCGTGCTCGTGGGCATTTCGTCCGGCGCCGCCGTGTGGGCTGCGCTGCAGCTGGCCAAGCGCCCCGAGAACGAGGGCAAGACCATCGTGGCGCTGCTCGCCGACACCGGCGAGCGCTACCTGTCCACGGCGCTCTTCCAGGACTAGGGCCCGTCGCCCATAGGTTGAGCCCAGGGCGAACCGGTCTCCTCTCTCCCGGCAGTCGGAGCCCATCCCATCAGGGCGCCCCACGAAACGTCCGAACTTGCTACAATGTCTGCGGCGCGGAACCAGCCTCCCGCGCCGCTTTTCTTTTTTGGCCACATGCCACCAAGGAGAACCTCCCCATGCACAACAAGCGCGTGCTCGTCGCCATGAGCGGCGGCGTCGATTCCAGCGTGACTGCGTACCTGCTCAAAAGCCAGGGCTACGAATGCGTCGGCGCCACCATGCGCCCCACCTGTCCCGCGCCCGATCCCGTCACGGGCATGAATAAGGTCGACCGCGACATCGCCGATGCAAAGGCCGTCGCCGAGCGCCTGGGGATACCCCACCATGTGCTCGACCTGCAGCAGACCTTCGACCGTAACGTTATCGAGCGCTTCGTGACTGCCTATCAGGAGGGACTGACGCCCAACCCGTGCATCATCTGCAACCGCCATATTAAGTTTGGCGCGCTGCTCGATGCGGCACTCGATATGGGCTGCGACCACATCGCCACAGGCCACTACGCCAAAACGAGCCAGGCGTCCGACGGCACCTGGCAGCTGCACCGCGGCGAGGACCCCAAGAAGGACCAGAGCTACTTTTTGTATTCGCTCACGCAAGAGCGCCTGGCACGCACGATCTTTCCGCTGGCTGGGCTGGACAAAGAGCGCGACGTGCGCCGCATTGCCACCGAGCAGGGCTTCATAAACGCCAAGAAAGCCGAGAGCGAGGATATCTGCTTTATCGCGGACGGCGACTACGCGGGCTATATCGAGCGCCGCTGCGGACATGCCGCCGAGCCGGGCGATATTGTATGGCGCGACGGCAGCGTGGTCGGACGCCATAACGGCGCGCTGCGCTATACCATCGGCCAGCGCAAGGGCTTGGGCGTCGCGATGGCGCATCCCGTGTACGTAACGGGCGTCGATGCCGCCAGCAACATTGTGCATCTGGGCGAGGCCGAGGACCTGACGGCCACAGCGCTCACGGCCAACGACTGGATTTGGAGCGCCCCTGCCGACCGCATGGAGGCAGAGTTCACGTCCGGCGGCATTCGCGTGGGCGCCAAGTACCGCTACCGTCAAAAGGACCAGGCAGCAACCCTTACACGTGGCGCCGACGGACAAATGCTGCTGACTTTTGACGAGCCGCAGCGAGCCATCGCCCCCGGCCAGGCAGTCGTTATCTACCGCGGCGACGTCGTCCTGGGCGGCGGCACGGTGACCGGCGCCATCAAATAACAGCACTCCTCGATAAGTTGCGGTGAAAAAAGGGCGGGTTTAAAGGTTTCAAAACTTTTCCGCCC
>UQHO01000020.1 GCA_900540995.1 uncultured Collinsella sp.
CTTTTCAGAACATCCCGCAGGACGCAAGAAACCCCCGCCGCACGAAGTGCGCAGCGGGGGTTTCTTGCATGTCCGAGGACGTTCTGAAAAGTAACACCAGGGCGGGCCCGGACAAACAACCGACTACAGGTCGATGTGCGATTCCTTGATCGGGAACGGCTCCGCGAAGTGGCAGGCACAGCAGTGGCCCGGAGCGACTTCCTTAAACTCAGGCAGCTTCTCGGAGCAGATGCCCTGAGCGATCGGGCAGCGCGTGTGGAAACGGCAACCGGTCGGCGGATCCAGCGGTGACGGCGGATCGCCGGCGAGGATGATGCGCTTACGAGTCTTCTGGATGTCAGGATCGGGCACCGGCACAGCAGACAGCAGCGACTGCGTGTACGGATGGTGAGGCTCACTGTAGAGCGTCTTCCAGTCCGAAACCTCGACCATCTTGCCCAGGTACATAACGGCAACACGGTCGGAGATGTGCTGCACGACAGAGAGGTCGTGAGCAATGAAGAGATAAGCCGTACCGAACTTGTCCTGAAGTTCCTTAAGCAGGTTCAGGACCTGTGCTTGGATGGAAACATCCAGAGCGGAAACCGGCTCGTCGCAGATAATCAGCTTGGGCTTCAGCGCAAATGCGCGGGCAATGCCGACACGCTGGCGCTGGCCGCCCGAGAACTCGTGCGGATAGCGGTTGATGTGCTCGGGGTTCAGACCGACGACGTCCAGCAGCTCGCGGACACGCTCGATACGCTCTTCCTTGGTGCCCACGCCATGAATGGTCATGGGCTCAGAGACAATCTCACCGATGGTCATACGAGGATTCAGCGAAGCATAGGGGTCCTGGAAGATGAACTGCATCTCGCGACGCATATCCTTGATCTCGTGCTTGCTCATCTCGGCAACGTCTTTGCCCTGGAAGAACACTTTGCCTGCCGTCGGCTTGGTCAGGCGCATGATGGTGCGGCCCGTGGTGGACTTACCGCAACCAGACTCGCCAACCAGGCCAAAGGTCTCGCCCGGATAAATCTCGAACGAAATGTCATTCACAGCAGAGACGACACGCTTGGAGAAGCGCTTGGCGAACATGCCGGACTCAGCGGGAAACTCCTTAGAGAGGTGCTCAACCTTCAGCAGCGGAGTACGCTCGTTGGTATCTGCCATTACGCCTCGCCTCCCTTCTTGGAATCCTTGCGCGTACGGGACGTCTCAGGAGCGTTCTTGAGGAACTCGGGGTCACCGGAGTAGTGGCACGCAGAGTAGTGACCAGACTCGGTGACAACGCGCTCGGGGCGCTGCTTGCGGCACTTGTCCGTCGCATAAGGGCAACGAGGAGAGAATACGCAGCCCTCGGGCAGGTTCATGAGCGAAGGCGGGTTGCCGTGAATCGGCGTAAGCGGCTTCTTCTCTTCGATGGCCTGCTCCGGGATGGAGCGGATAAGGCCCCAGGTGTAGGGGTGGCGGCTCTCGTAAAAGATTTCCTCAGCAGTACCGAACTCGACGGGACGGCCGGCGTACATAACCATGATCTTGTCGGCCATGTCGGCGACGACGCCCAGGTCATGGGTAATCATGATGATGGCGTTGCCGTTCTTCTCCTGCATTTCCTGCATAAGCTCGATAATCTGAGCCTGGATGGTAACGTCCAGAGCAGTCGTGGGCTCGTCGGCAATCAGAATATCGGGATCGCAGGCAAGAGCCATAGCAATCATGACGCGCTGACGCATACCGCCAGAGAACTGGTGCGGATACTCATTGACGCGCTTCTCGGGCTCGGGAATACCAACGAGGTCCAGAAGCTCGGTGGCGCGCTTGAGCGCCTCCTGCTTGGAGTAGCCACGGTGCAGACGAAGGCCCTCGCCTACCTGCTTGCCGATCTTATAGACCGGATTCAAGGAGGTCATAGGATCCTGGAAGATCATCGCGATATCGTTGCCGCGAATGTGCTGCATCTCTTCCTCGGTCATTTCGAGGATCGAACGACCGCGATAGCGAACGTCGCCGCCCTCGATCTTTCCCGGAGGCATCGAGATGAGGCCCATGATAGTCATGGCGGTCACGGACTTACCGGAGCCGGACTCACCGACGACGCCCAGGGTCTCGCCGCGATCGAGCGTGTAGGAGACACCGTCGACAGCGCGAACGACGCCATCCTCGGTGTGGAAATACATCTTAAGGTCATCGACCTCGAGCAGATGCTGGCCCTCGGGAACCGGCTGGTCCTTCAGGTCCACATAGTTCTTGTTCTTCTTCATCCTTATGCGTCCTTCATCTTGACGTCGAGGGCGTCGCGCAGACCATCACCCAGCAGGGTGAAGGCGAGCACCGTCGAGAGAATTGCCAGACCGGGCATGATCATCATCCAGGGAGCGGTCAGAAGATACTGCTGACCGTCCTGAATCATGGAGCCCCACGAAGGCGTAGGCGGAATAACGCCCATGCCGAGGAAGGACAGAGCGGACTCGGTCAGAATGGCGCCACCAATGTTCATGGTCGCGTAGACCACGATGGAGGCGACGGAGTTCGGGAAGATGTGACGCACGACGATACGAGCATCAGATGCACCCATCGCGCGCGCAGCGTCAACATAGTCGTTTTCCTTGACCGTCAGGATCGCGGATCGGAAGACGCGCGCAATCGAAGGCCAGCCGAGAATACCGATGGCGATAAAGACGTTCTGAAGACCACGGCCGATAACAGCGATCATGGCGACAACGAACAGCACGTACGGGAACGCCAGGAAGATGTCCGCACAGCGCATGATGATCGTATCCCAGATGCCGCCGTAGAAACCGGCGAGGGCACCCATGACCAGACCGATCAGCGTGGAGATCGCGGTGGCCATAATGCCGACGGACAGCGAAACGCGTGCACCGTAGATAACACGGACAAGAATGTCACGACCAAGAGCGTCGGTGCCAAACGGGTGCTCTGCACACGGAGCCAGCAGCGACGTCTCGGCCATGGTGGTCGAGTCGGAAGCCGTCGGCGAACCGAGCCAGGGCTTAGCCCACAGATCTGCGGTCAGTGCAACCACAACGACGATGATGATCCAACAGACACCGATAACGGCGAGCTTGTTCTTACGAAGACGCTTAAAAGCGTCGCCCCACAGCGTGCGGGACTTGGCGGGAGCAGATGCGGCCTTGGTGGCGGTAGCCTGCTCCTGAGACTGAGAATCAGTTTCCTGCATGAGACGTACCTCCCTTAGGCCTTATCCGACGGACCGCCAAGGCGGATGCGCGGGTCGAGGAATGCATAGCTAATGTCGACGAGCAGGTTGATCACCATGACGACGACAACGATGAGCGTAACGCCGCCCATAACGATGGGCCAGTCACGCATGCTAATGGCGCGATAGACCTCATAGCCGATACCGGGCCAGTTAAAGACCGTCTCGGTCAGGATGGCGCCCGAAAGCATGCCGCCAAAGTCGACACCAATATAGGTAACGACGGGGATGAGTGCATTCTTAAGCGCATGCTTGACGATGATCGCGCGATTGGAGAGACCCTTCGCCTTTGCCGTACGGATGTAATCCTGGTTCATGACGTCAAGCAGCTGCGAGCGCATAATGCGGGCAGCATAAGCGGTCGAAACCGAAGCCAGCGTAATGGTCGGAAGCACATAGTGCATCCAATCCTGATACTGAGAGCTGGAACCGCCGGCACCCGAAATCGGCATGGAGAATGCGCCGCCGGTGGCATCCTTGAGGATGACGCCAAAGAACAGCTGCAGCAACATACCGAGCCAGAAGGCCGGGACGGCAACGAGGATCGACGTGGTGAGCGTTACCAAAATATCCCAGAAGGAATAACGCTTTACCGCCGAAATGATACCCGCACCGATACCCATGATTGCCTCGAGCACGATGGCGCACGCGGCAAGTTTGACCGTATACGGATACTTCTGGGCAAAGATTTCCGTAACCGGCAGCTTGCGCTGATACGAATTGCCCAGATCGCCATGAAGCAGGCCGTTCATGTAATACAAGTAACGGTCCACGAGCGACGTTTGAACGGGGTCGCCGTTCTCGTCAAGAATCGCGTTGCCGTCCTCGTCCGTCTGGACCAGGTGATAGCGGACGCGAAGCTGAAGCTCCACCTCGGGGGACAGAGCCTTGTCTCCACCGATCAGCTTGATCGGATCTCCCGGCACAATATTCTGGAGGGCGAACAGAATCAGCGTAACGCCCAAAAATACCGGGATGAACTGAAGCACACGTTTAACGATGTACTTACCCATACCACTCCCCTATCTAGGGATTAACCTAAATGGGATGCCGATCGCCAGACCGGCATCCCAAAATTACCATCAGCCAGTTTACCCCAGGTTAGGGAGAACTGTATGTTTCCCATGAGGTCTACGTAAATACTTGACCCTCACGGAAGCTGCAAACTCTTAGGCGAGCTCAGCGGTACCCAGCTCGGCATGCTTCTGCGGATCGACATAGAGGTGCTTGATGCGATCGGAGCCGACGATGGTGTGCGTGTAGAACATCACCGGGATGACCGGGCAGTCGGCAGCGACCATAGCGTCGGCCTCCTGCATCTTAGCGACGCGCTCTTCGTCGTCAACCGTGGTACGAGCCTCGTCGACCTTGGCGTCGAACTCGGGGTTGTTGTAACCAGAACGGTTGTCGCCACCGAGGGAGTCGGAGTGGAACAGCGGATACAGGAAGTTGTCCATGATCGGGTAGTCGGCAATCCAGCCCAGACGACCAAACTGATAGTTGAAGTTCTGGTACTGCTCGAGCAGGGCAGACCACTCAGGGGTATCGGAAGTAGCGGTAACGCCCACCTTGGCGAGGTCGCCGATGATGGACTCCATGATCTCCTTGTGGCCACCGTCCTGGTTGTAGGACAGAGTCACGTTAATGCCACGATCGCCGTTGGCGTCAGCGGGAGCAACCTTATCGAGGTACTCGTTAGCCTTGTCGACGTCGTAGGCGCAGAACTCCCATGCGCCCTCCTTGTAGCCATCGATGCCCGGAGGAACAATGCCGTCGGCGGGAGTACGGGTACCCTTGAAGATGGTCTTGCAGATGGCCTCACGGTTGATGGCCAGGGAGATGCCCCTGCGCAGGTCGGCGTTGTTGAACGGCTCGGCCGTGTTGTTGCAGGTCAGGTAGTAGGTGGAAGGCTCGGAGCCGAGCAGCATGCGCTCGCCGTCGCCCATGGTGTAGCCGTCCTTGGACACGCCGCGATCCTTCTTGGCGGCGTCGATCTGAGCAACGGGAACGTCGCAGACATCGAGGTTACCGGCCTGGAACTCCTTGTAAGCGGTCTCCATGTCCTTGATGACCTGGAAGTGGATGCCATCAATCTTGGCCTTGTCGCCATAGTAATCGTCGAACTTCTTGAGGTTGATCTCCTGACCATCCTCCCACTTGCCGTCCATCATGAACGGGCCGTTACCGACCGGTGCAAGGTAGAAGCTCTTGGCATCGGACTCGGCGCACTCGGGAACCGGGGCCAGAGCCGGGTGAGAGGCGACGAAGGGGAAGTCGGCGTAAGCGGAAGACAGCTTGACGACGAGGGTCTCATCGTCGGGGCAAGTAACACCGCTGAGCTCGGTGGCGTTACCGGCAAGCAGGTCGTCATAGCCCTCGACCATGGAAAGGTGATAGGAGACCTCGGAAGGGCCGTACTCGGTAGCGATGGCCGACTTGGTGTTGACCAGACGCTCCCAACCGAGCTTGAAGGACTTGGAGGTAACGTCGTCACCGTTGTGGAACTTGGCCTTCTTGATCTTGAAGGTGAACTCGGTGGCGTCGTCGTTGGCCTCGAAGGACTCGCAAGCCAGCGGAACGATCTCGCCCTTCTCGGCGTCATAAGAGGTCAGAGCGTCAAAGAGCTGGTACTCGACCTGAGTGCCCTGGTCCTCCTGGACATTGTAGGGGTCGATGCAGACCGGGTTGTTGATGTAGAAGTTCAGCGTCGAACCGGACTCAGAACCGGAAGCGTCGCCGCCCTTCTTGCCGCATGCGGCAAGAAAAGCCATGGAGCTCGCAGCGAGGGTGCCGCCAACAAAGGCGCGACGACCCATAACGGGCTGGTGGAACATAGAATCAGCCATGCCATCCTCCTTATGAGATAGGACAAAGAAATGTTCAGTCGGACATATGTCGAGACAATCCGATCCGAACCATCAAAACGCCGCCCGCCGTTATGGCTGGGCGGCGACCCCCCCCCCCCCCCCCCCCCCCCCCCGCCGTTATGGCTGGTTATGCACAACAGGCCAACGTTTTGCAATACAGTAGCGCATTTTATGCACGATTTGGCGCTAATTCCGGTTAACGGTCGAGAATTTCTTTAGTTGGGCGAAGTATGTGGGGATATTTTGACTCTGTTACAAATATGTAAACAAAAAGGGCCCCGCACATGCGAGACCCTTACAAACGTATAAGCGCCGATGCTTAATAGCCCACGATGCCCTGCGGGAAGAAGAACATGCACAGCACGACGCACACGGCAAACACGACAGCCATGATGACGGTCAGGCGGTCAAGGTTCTGCTCCATAACGCCCGTGGCAGAGCTGGAGTTATACAGCGAGCTAGCAATCATATCCGACACGCCGGTGCCCTTACCGGAATGCATCAGAACGAGAATCGTCAACGCCACGGCAGAGATAGCCCAAACGACAAACAGAAGAATCTGGAACGGACCCATAGATAAGCTCCTTAATAGAACAATTAAACTCCAGTACTGTACCACAATCCCCCGCTCTCCCCTACCTGCCGCTCGGGGACGAGGTAGAAATGGCAGAAATACCAAAGGGGGGTTGTCCGATTGTGGACAACCCCCCTTACTAGAAAACGGTATTTGTTTTCTATTAGGCCTCGGTGGCGAGCACGCGGCCCGTCATCTCGGCGGAAGGCTCCAGACCAGCCATGGTGAGCATAGTCGGGGCGATATCGGAAAGACGACCGTCCTCGATACCGGTGAGCTGAGCCTTCTCATCAACGATGATGAACGGCACGCGGTTGGTGGTGTGAGCCGTAAACGGATGCTTGGAACCGTCGGAAGCAACGTCAAACATGTGATCGGCGTTGCCGTGGTCGGCGGTAATCAGCGCAAAGCCGCCCTTGGCGAGAATCGCCGGGACAACCTTGGACAGGGCATCGTCAACAGCCTCGACGGCCTTAACGGCGGCGTCGAAGACACCAGTGTGACCAACCATGTCGCAGTTCGCGAAGTTCACGATGTAGAAATCAGCGCGATCCTCGTTGATGGCGGCGACAAGCTTCTCGGTAACCTCAGGAGCGCTCATCTCGGGCTGCAGATCGTAGGTAGCGACCTTGGGGGAAGCGACGAGCACGCGCTCCTCGCCCTCCTTGGGCTCCTCGATGCCGCCGTTGAGGAAGAACGTCACGTGGGCGTACTTCTCGGTCTCGGCGGTGTGCAGCTGCTTCAGGCCATTGGCGGCGATAACGTCGGCCAGGACGTTCTCGGGGAACGTCTTGGGGAAGGCGACCTCGACGTCAAACGTCGGATCGTACTCGGTCATCGTCACAAAGTGCGAAAGCTTGATCTGCTCGCGCTCAAAGCCGTCGAACTCCTTGTCCGTGAACACGCGGGTCATCTGACGAGCGCGGTCGGGACGGAAGTTGAAGAAGATAGCCGCGTCGCCCTCGTGGATGCCCTCGTTGTGGGCAGCGAAGGGCTCGACGAACTCATCGCCGCGCGGATCCTTCTCGTAGTAGGCCTTGATACCGGCCACGGGGTCGGTATCGGCATCGGACGCGTTGACCATGACGTCGTAGGCGCGCTGGATACGCTCCCAACGATTATCGCGGTCCATGGCCCAATAACGGCCCGAGACGGTGGCAACGCGAGCGTCGCAACCGGTCTCCTCAGAAATCTTGGCCAGGAAGGCGCAGAACTCACTCATGTAGCCGGCGCCGGACTGCGGGTCAACGTCACGGCCATCCATGAAGGCGTGGACGCGAACGGTCTTGACACCATGCTCGGCAGCCATCTTGACCAGAGCCTCGACGTGGTTCATGTGAGAATGAACACCGCCAGGGCTCATAAGGCCCATGAGGTGGAGAGTCTTGCCGTCAGCCTTGACGTCGTCCATAGCCTTGACGAAGACCTCGTTCTTGGCGATGGAGCCATCCTTGATGGCGTTGTTGATGCGCGAAAGCTCCTGGAACACGATGCGGCCGGCACCGATGTTGAGGTGACCCACCTCGGAGTTACCCATCTGGCCATCGGGAAGACCCACGTCCTCGCCCGAAGCGCCGAGCGTGGTGTGGGGATACTTCTCGTACAGGCTATCAAGGAAGGGCGTCTTGGCAGCGGCGACGGCGTTCTCGCCATCGGCCGGAGCCAGGCCGCAGCCGTCCATGATGATCAGGAGTGCAGGAAGATGACGCTGTGCCATATGTCCTACTCGCCTGCCTTGACGACCATAGAGGCGAAGTCGGCAGCCTTGAGCGAAGCGCCGCCCACGAGGGCGCCGTCGACGTCGGGCTTGGCGACGAGCTCGGCGATGTTGCCGGGCTTGGCAGAGCCACCATAGAGAACGCGGATGCCGTTAGCGAGCTCCTCGCCGAACATCTCCTTGAGGGTCTCACGGACAGCGCCGCAGACCTCCTGAGCGTCCTCGGCGGTAGCGGTCTTGCCGGTGCCGATGGCCCAGATGGGCTCGTAGGCGACGACGACCTGCTTGGGGCAGGTGATCTCAAGACCAGCAAGGCCAGCCTTGACCTGGTTCACGACGTGCTCGACATAGGTGCCGGCCTCGCGGACCTCGAGGGACTCGCCGCAGCAGAAGACGGGAACAAGACCGGCGGCAACGAGGGCCTTGGCCTTCTTGTTCTGGTCCTCGTCAGTCTCGTGGAAGTAGTCACGACGCTCGGAGTGGCCGATGATGCAGTAGGTGCAGCCAGCGGACTTGAGCATGTCGCAAGAGGACTCACCGGTGAAGGCACCCTTGGCCTCCCAGTACACGTTCTGTGCACCGAGGGCAATGGGGGCAGCCTGAATACGGTCATGAACCGTGGTGATGTCGATGGTCGGAGGGCAGACGAGCACCTCGACGCCGGCCGGAACCTCGGGCAGAGCCTGAGCCAGCTCGTCGGCGAGCTTGGCGGCCTCGGCGACGTCGTTGTTCATCTTCCAGTTACCAGCGATAAGAAGGGTGCGATTAGGCATCGAGAAGCGCCTCCACTCCGGGCAGGGCCTTACCCTCGACGAGCTCCATGGAAGCGCCACCACCGGTGGAGATCCAGCTCATCTTGTCGGCCAGGTTGAACTTGTTGACAGCTGCGACAGAGTCGCCACCGCCGATGATCGAGGTGCAGTCGGCCTCGGCGACAGCCTCGGCGATAGCCTGGGTGCCGTGAGCGAAGTTGTCGAACTCGAAGACGCCCATGGGACCATTCCAGAACACAGTCTTGGCGCCCTTGACGGCCTCGGCGTAAAGCTCCTCGGTCTTGGGGCCGATGTCCATACCCTCACGATCGTCGGGGATAGCGTCGGAAGCGACAACCTCGGGGACAGCGTCCTCGCCAAAGTGATCGGCAACGCGGTTGTCGATGGGGAGCAGGATCTTGACGCCCTTCTCCTCGGCCTTCTTGAGCATCTCGCCAGCGCGCTCGACCCAGTCCTCTTCCTTGAGGGACTGACCGACGGACAGGCCCTGAGCCAGGAAGAAGGTGTAGGCCATACCGCCACCGATGATCAGGGTGTCAGCAGAGTCGATGAGGTGATCGAGAACGCCGATCTTGGAGGAAACCTTGGAACCGCCGACGATGGCGACGAAGGGGCGCTCGGGCTCGGCGAAGATGCCGGTCAGCGTGTCGACCTCCTTCTCGAGCAGGAAGCCGGCGACGGCAGGCAGGTAAGCGGCGGGGCCCACGACGGAACCCTGGGCGCGGTGAGCGGTGCCGAAGGCATCGAGGACGAAGACGTCACCATAGGAAGCGAGCTTCTTGGCGATCTCGGGATCGTTCTTCTTCTCACGCTTATCGAAGCGGACGTTCTCGAGAACGAGAACCTTGCCCGGCTCGACGGCAGCGACAGCCTCGGCAGCCTTCTCGCCGTAAGTGTCGGCGACAAAGGCAACGTCGAGACCAGAGAGCTCGGCGAGCTTCTTGGCGACGGGCTCGAGGGACAGCTCGGGCTGGAAGCCGGTGCCATCGGGACGGCCGAGGTGGCTCATGAGGATGACGCGAGCGTTGTGCTCGACGAGGTAGTTGATGGTGGGCAGGGCAGCCTTGATACGGGTGGTGTCGCCAACGACGCCATCCTTGATAGGCACGTTAAAGTCAACGCGGACGAGAACGCGCTTTCCGTCGACATCGATGTCGCGGACGGTCTTCTTGGTAAAGGCCATGTTTGCTTCTACCTTTCGTACGTGTCTGCCTCCCATTACGGCAGACGATTTCTTATAAAAAGGGCGCGACCCTAGGGTGTAAGCCCTATAAGGCCGCGCCCTTCTTTAGACGCTCAACGAGCTATTCGCTAAAAGCTTAATTAAGCAACGAACTTCTCGAAGTACTTGATGGTGCGGACCATCTGAGAGGTGTAGGAGTTCTCGTTGTCGTACCAAGAGGTGACCTGAACGAGGGTCTGGCCGTTGCCGAGGTCAGAGCACATGGTCTGAGTGGCGTCGAAGATGGAGCCGTGGGTCTCGCCGATGATGTCGGTGGAGACGATGTCGTCCTCGTTGTAACCGAAGGTCTCGGAGATGGTGGCAGCGTAGGCCTTCATAGCAGCGTTGACCTCGTCGACGGTGACCTTCTTGTCAACGACGGCGTAGAGGTTGGTGATGGAGCCGGTCGGCGTCGGAACGCGCTGGGCGGCACCGATGAGCTTACCGTTGAGCTCGGGGAGAACCAGGCCGATAGCCTTGGCAGCACCGGTGGTGTTGGGGACGATGTTGACGGCGCAGGCGCGGCTACGACGCTTGTTGCCCTTGCGCTGCGGGCCGTCGAGCGGCATCTGGTCGCCAGTCCAGGCGTGAATGGTGGTCATGATGCCGGACACGATGGGAGCGAAGTCGTTCAGACCCTTGGCCATCGGGGCGAGGCAGTTGGTGGTGCAGGAAGCAGCGGAGATGATGTTGTCCTCAGCGGTCAGCGTCTCGTGGTTGACGTTGTACACGATGGTGGGCAGATCGCTGCCGGCCGGAGCGGAGATGACGACCTTCTTGGCGCCAGCGTTGATGTGGGCCTGAGCCTTAGCCTTGCTGGTGTAGAAGCCGGTGCACTCGAGAACGACGTCGACGTCGAGGTCGCCCCAAGGCAGGTTGTTGGCGTCGGCCTCCTTGTAGATCTTGATCTCCTTGCCGTCAACGGTGATGGAATCCTCGCCAGCAACGACCTCGTGATCGCGAGCGTAGTTGCCCTGCGTGGAGTCGTACTTCAGCAGGTAAGCGAGCATATCGGGAGAGGTGAGGTCGTTGATAGCGACGATCTCGGAGCCCTCATGACCGAACATCTGACGGAAAGCCAGACGACCGATGCGACCGAAGCCGTTAATAGCAACCTTTACTGCCATTGTGTCTCCTTTCGTAAGGCCCCCGCGAGCTACAGCGCCCGCCGTTGAGGCCCACAAACTAACCACTCGCCTAATATACCTTTTTTTTGACTTGAATTTCACGAGAATGCTCGAAATTGAAAATCAAATTTACGTTAAAACGTTTTAAAGACTAAAATAGCAGCTAAATCCATATATAAGTCGATACTTCAAACTACCTGTTTGCTTCAATGAGCTTTTCAAGCCGTAAAACACGATGGTAGAGGGCAGACTTCGACAAGGGAGGGTCAGCCATCTCCCCCAAATCACGCAGCGACAGATCGGGATAGCGCTCGCGCAGGTCGCAAAAGACCGCCAAGGCATCCGGAAGCGCATCGCGAAGGCCACGCTGCTCAAGCTCATCGATAAGCGCAAGCTGATGTTGGGCAGCGCCAGCACTTCTGGTCTGGTTGGCGAGCTCGGCGTTCACGCGACGGTTCACATCGTTCTTAACCAACTTGACCGCGCGCGCCTCCTCAATCTCGGCAACGCTGCGCTTGGCACCAATCAGCTTTAAAAGATGCTCGATTTCCTCGGCGCTCTTAATGTACGCGGCATATGACCCCCGCCGTGCATTAACACGCGCATGGACCCCAATCTGCTCCAACAGGTCGCAAAGCCCCTTGGCATATTGCTCGCCCTGCACCGCGATCTCCAAATGAAAATCGCCGCGTGGATCGGCCACGAAGCCGCCGGCAATGAGCGCGCCGCGGATGTAGGCAAGCCTGCAGCAGGGACGGGCAACGATATGTCGGGGCACGCCGGCGACAAGTCCTCCCCTCCGGTCGAGGATGCCCAGCAGAACCAAGGCCTTATCCAAATCGGGCTGATCGGGCAAGGTGATGAGATAGTTTCGTACCTTATGCAAGACAGATTTGCGGACAGTGAACTCCGTTTTGAGCTTAAGGATACGATGCGTCAGCGTAATCATCGTGCGCGCAACGGCTCCCGTCTCAGTCGCAACCGTCAAACGATACCGCCCAGAGCCGGTAAGCGAGAGCGTACCACTCACACGCGTGAGGGCGGCGAGCGTCGACAAGTCGCAGTATTCACATTCGGGTTCGCAGCGCGCAAGCTCGTCGCGCACCTCAGCGGTAAACGACATGCAGGCCTATGCCTTCGTGTTGGCGCGCGACAGGTCGCGGTGGGAAATGCTCACGTGATATTGGGCACCTTCCAAATAACGTGCCGTGGCCTCGGCAATGGCAACGCTGCGGTGCTGGCCGCCCGTGCAGCCGATGGCGATAGAAAGCTGCGGCTTGCCCTCCGCGATATAGCCCGGCATCACCGTATCGAGCAGCTGTGTCCAAGCCTTCCAAAACTCCTGCGTCTTGGGATGGTCCAGAACAAAATCGGAGACCTTTTTATCGAGACCGGTCATCGTGCGCATCTCGGGATCGTAGAACGGATTAGGCAGGAAGCGGACGTCGATCATAATGTCCGCCTCGACGGGCATGCCGTGCTTAAAGCCAAACGAGAACACGTGGACGTCCATGAGCTGCTGGTCGGACAACTCGGAGAACGCCATGCGCAATTTGTTGCGCAGGGCAGAGGTACGCAGGCGGCTCGTGTCGATGATCATATCGGCTCGATCGCGCACACCCTGCAGCTGCAGGCGCTCGCGCTGAATGGCATCGGCCGTAGTCTCCCCCGGCTTGGCAATGGGATGACGGCGGCGGTTTTCGCTGTAGCGACGAATCAGCACCTCGTCAGAAGCCTCCAGGAACACAATGTCGCAGCTCATCTCGCGCTCCTCGAGCGCGGCGACCGCATCGAGCAGCTCATCGAACAAGCCCTGACTACGCAAATCGCAGGTAACGGCGAGATGCCTGCCCACACCCGTATTGATGCCGACGAGCTCGGCAAGCTGGGCGATGAGACGCGGAGGCAGGTTATCGATGCAAAAATAGCCCATGTCCTCAAACACGTGCATGGCCTGTGTGCGGCCCGATCCGGACATTCCGGTGATGATGACGATATCGGGGATGCGCTCCGAGCGCTCCGCCGCATCCATGGCATCTCCCTTTTGCATGCGCTGCCTCCCAAAAAACAAGCGCGGGACCCGGCGACCCGGATCCCGCGCGGTCAATTGCCTTTATTGAGTATACCGCCCCGAGCGGATACGAGGCCTGTCTTACGCCTCAAGCGCAGCCTTGAACCAACTTGTAATACTCGTGGGGTGCGTGATGGCGGTGCCGACGACAACGGCCCAGGCGCCGGCATCGATCGCGGCGCGAGCCTCCTCGGGCGTGTGCACGCGGCCCTCGCAGATGATGGGAAGGCCGGGAAACTCCTCGGTCGCCTGACGCAGGAGCGGCAGATCGGGGCCATCGGCCATGGTGCAGTCGATGGCGGCGACGCCGTGAGAAAGCGTGGTGGATACCAGGTCAAAGCCCATATCAACAGCACGGCGAATGTCCTCGATGGTTGCACAGTCGGCCATCAGGAGCACACCCTCCTCGTGCAGCGGGCGGAAGGTATCCTCGACCGTCTTGCCATCGGGGCGCGGACGATCGGTGGCGTCGATCGCCACGATATCGGCACCGGCAGCAACGCAGGCGCGAGCGTGACGCAGCGTCGGCGTGATGTAAACGCCCTCGTGCCCATCCTTCCACAGGCCGATGACGGGAACCTCACAGCGACCCTTAATGGCGGCAATGTCGGCAAGGCCCTGGCAGCGAATGGCGGCAGCGCCGCCGAGCTCGCAAGCGCGAGACATTTGAGCCATGGTCTCGGGCGTACGAAGCGGCTCGCCCATATACGCCTGAACGCTCACGACGAGCTTGCCCTTCAGGGATTGAATCAAAGGATCGACGGTCATAAGGCTGCAACCTTTCTCAGAACAGCCTCCCGAGGCGTGTTGTCTCGGGAGGCTCCTACAGCAGATACGTTTACTTTAACGAGGCAAGAAGATGCTCGGCGGCACCGATAAGCGGCGCGTCGCCCTCCAGCGAACCGATGAGGATCGGCGTGTCCTGAAGCGGATCGAGCGCCTGGCTGGCATAGCCCTCGTGCACCGAATCCTTCCACGTCTGCGAACGCCAATCGGGACCTTGGTGGATCACGCCGCCCGAAAGGACGATGACCTCAGGGTCCAGGATGTTAGCGAGCGAGCCCAAGCTGGCACCCAGCGCAAAGCCGGCGTCATGGATGACCTCGGTCGCCTTTGCGTCGCCCGCACGGCACAGGTCGTTCACATCGCGACCGACCGAAGGACGGCTGGGGTCGACGCGGCCAAAACGCTCATCGTACATTCGACCAATGGAAGTGCCCGAAGCAACCGACTCCAGATGGCCGGAACGCCCGCAGGCGCAGGGAATGCCGGCGGCAGCCGAGCACTCGATGTGGCCCATATGGCCGGCAGCACCATGGAAGCCCTGCATCACGCGGCCGTTCTCGACATATGCGCCGCCGATGCCCGTACCGATGCCAAGACACAAGACGGAGAACTTGCCCTTGCCGACGCCCCAGTGAGCCTCGCCCAGAGCATGAGCCTGCACGTCGCCTACGACGGCAACGGGAAGACCGAGGTCCTCGCGCAGACGCGGCCCCAACTGAATGCCGGACCAGCCGGGCATGATCTCATTGGCATACGCGATGGCGCCCGTCTTGGGATCGACGACGCCGGCGGCACCGATCCCGACGCCAAGGACCTCGACATCGGGATTCGCCTCGAGAGCGGCCTTGATGGACGCCTCGATACGCTGGAAGACGGCCTCGCCGCCCTCCTGGGCCTCGGTAGGAACCTCGGCCTCAAAAACGGGATGGGGCACACTACCGTCAGCCGGGTACTCCATGATGGCAGTCGCGATCTTAGTTCCGCCGATATCGACAGAGCAGACGTACTTGTTCTCCATGTCGCTCTCCTTAGGAGATAAAAAACAACTACAGGAAATGCGCCGTCAGGCTAGCCGTCACAGCGCGGTAAAGGTTTTCCAGGTGCCCGAAATCGCCGAGAAACCGTGTGACCATTGACCTAATGGGTCATGGCCGCACGGTTGAACGGCGAGGTCGGGTGCCTGGAAAAGCTTTAAAGGAGACCGTTGTCCTGGAGGACCTTCTTAATCGCCTCGACGTTCTCGCCGGTCATGGCCTTCACCGGGCGCGGCATGGTCGGGCTGTCGAAGATACCCATGAGGTTCATAGCGGTCTTGAAGGCGCCGACGCCACCGGCATAGCCCTGGACGCCCGAGGTGACATCCCAGATGTGCGAAATCTCATTGAGGCGATCCTGCTCGGCCTTGACGGTAGCCCAGTCACCAGCCTGAGCGGCCTTCCACTGACGCACGTAGCCCTCGGGCTCAACGTTGGCGAGACCCGGGACGGAACCGTCGGCGCCACCGAGGTAGGCGCCGTCGACAACAACCTCGTGGCCGGTGAGAATGCTCATCGGATGGCCGTTCTTCTCGTTCTCCTGAACGAGGTAGCGGAACGAGATGTCATCACCCGAGGAATCCTTGACGCCAGCAAGGACGCCCTCGGCGCCGAGCTTGGCAAGGAGCTTCCAGGGGAGCTTGGTGTGAACGCAGACGGGAATGTCATAGGCGAAGATGGGCAGGTCGAGCTCCTCGTGCAGGATACGGAAGTGCTCCTCGACCTCGGTCATGCCCTGCAGGGCATAGAACGGGCAGGTGGCGACGAGGGCATCGGCGCCCAGCTCCTGGGCGACCTTGCCGTGCTCGATCATGCGCTCGGTCTCGGTATCGATGATGCCGACCAGAACAGGCACACGGTGGTCGACGATACGAACGGCCTCGGCGATAATCTGGCGACGGCGCTCGTCGGTGGAGAAGACGACCTCGCCCGAGGATCCCAAGAAGAACAGGCCATCGACGCCGGCATCGATCATGCGGTTGATGCTGCGCTCAAAGGAGGCAACGTCGAGCTGGTGATCTTCGGTATCGGGAACAACGACGGGAGGGATAACGCCGGTGAATTTCTGAGTTGCCACAAGAATCTCCTTAGTTGTCTGGCGGGCGGCCCTATGCCACCCACTCTTGTTGGCAGTGTCCAGGCCGTCTAGGCCAAAGAACACGAGCAGAACGTTTGGTTAAAAAAGTCGACGACTTCATTTTCGAACGCATTGATGCGCTCGTGAGCGTATTTTGCATAGATGATATGTCTCCGGTCACACTCAAGACCGTTGAATACGGCAAACTGGCCCTTGGGATCGCTCACGGTATCCATAAGCGATGTGCCCATGAGCACCAATCCGCGCACCCGAGACGACAGCGCCTCGAGGCCGTCAGGAAGCGGATTGGCAACCGCTGTGCAGGCGAGGCCCCGCTCGTCCAGAGCAGAAACCGCCAGCGCGACTCCGCCGCCAAGACCCTCGCCCCATGCAAAGATGCGGTCGGGGTCCATGCCATCCAGATTGCGCGCCACCTTCGCCAGCGCGCAACCCCAACGGACGCGCTCGACAAAAGCGGGCGAAGAAATCCCCCGCCGCAGGTCGTCCGCACCAGCAACATCGTCATCCAGCGCGAGGACGGCATACCCCATGGCAGCAAATCTGGTCATGTGATGCCAGCCGCGCACAGGCCGATCGATGTCGTGGAACATCAGGCACAACGGCACGCGCTCAGATACTCGGGCACGACCGACAGGCTCGATCAAACGAGCGTGAATCGCATCGTCACCGAGCTCAAAGGAGACCTCCGAGTAACGGGCGCAGGGGTTAACAAAGTCAATCGCCGTTATGGCCAGGCCTTGAATCTCAAGATTCGAAGCGCATGTTTCTAAATCAGAAACATCTGCTTGGACATCACCGCGCCAGTCCCGATATTCTGTGAGCCTTGACGAAACCGTTCCAGGAATTCCCACGAGTCCGGGGACAATCAGCTCGTCAACATTGCTCTCGCACTTAGACATGAGCCTCCCCTCCCTTGCAGAAAAACGGAATGATCAGATCGTCAAAATCCTGAATCTCCTCGTGGCCAAAGCCTTCAAAGAACTCATGACGCTTTTCGCAGGTCAGGTTGTTATAGACCGCAAACTGCGTCGCTGGCGGACAGACGATATCGGCTGTGCCGGTGCCAAACAGCACGGGGCATTTGACCATAGGGGCAAAGTTCTTGGAATCGAAGTACGCCAGCTTGGCATAGGCTTCGTCAATACGAGTCGAGTCCTCGTCAAACCAGCGAGACCAATAGCGCAGGCCCTCGTAGGCAATGTCGTCGGCATCCAAATCCCAAACTAGGCGGAAATCTGACAGGAAGGGATAGAGGATGGCGGCACGATTGATAAGCTCGCTGTTAAGCGCACAGGTCGCAATGCCCAAACCGCCGCCCTGCGACGCGCCGTTCACAAACACACGCGCAAGATCGATGCCCTCGAGCTCGCGAACGATGCGGCACAGGATGCGAATATCTTGGTGCAAGCGGACATAGTAGAGGTTGGCCGGGTCGCCGTCGATACCGGCGACGATATGACCGGCAACCGTTGTGCCCTCAAATCCACCAATGTCCTCGGAGGGACCTCCTTGGCCGGGGCAGTCGAGGGCGATGAGTGCCATGCCCATGCCCGCAAACGACGCCTGCTCAAACCAGCTGCGGCTTGCACCCGGATACCCATGGAACTGAAGTACCAATGGCACGGGCTCGTCCGAGACGGGTTTAAGGTACTTGGCATGCAGGCGAGCGCCACACATGCCGGTATACCAGAGGTCGAAAAGCTGGCAGGTCACGGCATCGGCGACCGATGCCGTCTCGATCGCATAGTCAAGCCCGACGGCGTCGGCCTCGGCCATGCGATCCTTCCAAAAGAGATCGAAATCTGATGGACGGGGCATGGCGCCCCGATACCCACCAAATTGCTGTTGTAGCTCCTGAGCGCTTGGCATGGCTCGTGAACCCAACCTTTCGAAATCGCAACGGAGGTGCGCCCGGCAAGGGAACCGGGCGCACGGGAGGGAAAGCGAGGCTACTCGCCGAGCTTGGGATGCAGCAGCGACGGCGCAGCGCCGAGCAGCATCTTGGTGTAGGGGTCCTGGGGGTGCTGGAAGACCTGCTTGGCCTCGCCCTGCTCGACGATCTTGCCACCATTCATAACGATGATGTCGTCAGAGATATAGCGGACCGTCTGGATGTCATGGCTGATGAACACCATGGCCAGGCCGAGCTCCTTCTTAAGGTCGGTCAGCAGGTTGAGAATCTGCGCGCGGACCGAAACATCCAGAGCCGAGGTGGGCTCGTCGGCGATGATGGCATCGGGGTTCAGCGACAGGGCACGGGCAATTGCGACGCGCTGGCGCTGGCCGCCCGAAAGCTGGCCGGGAAGAACCTCGGCGGCGGAGCTGGGCAGACCGGTGAGCTCCAAGAGTTCCTTGACGCGCTTCTCCTGCTCGGCCTCGGTACCCAGGTTGTGGACGCGCATGGGGTCGAGCAGCTGCTCGCGAACGACCATGCGGGGGTTGAGCGCCGTGGCCGGGTTCTGGAACACGACCGAGATGACGCGACCCATGTGGCGACGGTCCTCGGCGGTACGTTTGGTAACGTCCTTGCCCTTAAAGTAGACCTTGCCGCTCGTGGGGGCCTGCAGGCCGCACATGACGTTAGCGGTGGTGGACTTACCGCAACCGGACTCGCCGACGATGCCGATCGTCTGACCGGGCATGAGCTTAATCGTTACACCCTGGACGGCGTGAACCAGGTTGGGGTGCAGAATCGAGCCGGTACGGGTCCTAAAGGTGACGTGGACGTCATCAAGGAAGATGATCGGCTCGACGCCGTTGACTGCGGTCTCGCTCATCTACATCACCTCCGCGTGAGGGGTCAAACCATTTGCCTTGAGCACCTCGTCGGGGAGCTCGGAATAGAAGTGCTCGGTGCCGGGCACGCGCTTGAAGACCGGACGGGTGTCCAGGCCAATACGCGGATGGCTCGAGCGGGGCGCGAAGCGATCGCCCTTGGGGAAATCGCGCGGACTCGGAACGGCGCCGGGCACCTGGTGCAGGCGGCCCGAACCGCTCTCGATGGACAGAACGGAGCCCAGAAGACCGCGGGTGTACTCGTGAATCGGATTGGTGAGCAGCTCCTTGGTGGGCGCCTGCTCGATAACCTGACCAGCGTACATAACCGTGATGTTGTGGGCGACCTCGGCGACCAGCGCCAGGTCGTGCGAAACGAAGATCATGGCAAAGCCGAGCTTGGCCTGAAGATCGTTGAGCAGCTTGATGACCTGCTTCTGGACGGTAACGTCCAGAGCGGTCGTGGGCTCGTCGCAGATGACCAGCTTGGGGTCGCGGGTAAGAGCCATAGCAATCAGGACACGCTGACGCTGTCCACCGGAAAGCTCGTGCGGATAGCTCTCGAGCGTGCGCTTGGGATCGAGACCGACGAGCTCCAGGAGCTCCTCGACGCTGCGGGTGCCGCCGCGCTTGGTGAGCTGCTTCATCTGGGCGGAAATGAGCATAGAGGGGTTGAGCGAGGACAGGGCGTCCTGGTAGACCATGGCGATATCGGTACCGCGCAGGCCGAACCACTCCTTCTTGCTCATCTTGAGCAGGTCGCGGCCCTCCCAGAGAACCTCGCCGGAAAGATGCTCGTCATCGTCGGTCAGGCCCATGATGGCCAGCGTGGTGATGGACTTACCGCAGCCGGACTCGCCTACCAGGCCCATGGTCTGACCAGGACGGACGTCAAAGTTGACATGGTCGACAACGTTGATATCACCGTGATGCTCAAACTGAATGCAGAAGTCACGGACCGAGAGAATCGGTTCGACAGACTCGTCGGGCACATGGCGATCGTCACGCTTGAGCTCGACATCGCGCAGGGCGCCAAGGCGAGCGGAGAGGGACTGGGCCTGCTCCTTGTAGGCGCGAACGGGGTCGGAGACCAGCAGGTCGGCCTCGCGACGCTTGGAGGAATCGGTCGGATCCAGGGCGGCGGAGGGAGCAGCGGCCATGGCGTCGGTAATGCCCTCGGAGAGGATGTTGAGCGCCAGGCAGGTGATCATGATGGCCAGGCCCGGGAACAGCGCCTGCCACCAACGGCCGGCGAGCACGCCGCCGCGGGCGTCGGCGAGGATGTTGCCCCAGGTAGCGGTGGGCTCCTGAATACCAGCGCCGATGAAGGTCAGCGAGGCCTCGAAGATGATGGCGTCGGCGACCAGGGTAACGGTGAAGACCATGATCGGGGCGATGCAGTTACGCAGAACATGCTTGATCAAAATCCACGGAGCCTTGGCGCCGGAAACGATGACCGCGCGGACATAGTCCTCGCCGTACTCGGACACGATGTTGGCGCGCACGATACGGGCAATCTGCGGAGTGTACATAAAGCCGATGGCGAAGATGATCGACGGCACGGAGTTGCCCAGGATGGAGACGAAGACGGCCGCGAGGGCGATGCCCGGGATGGACATGATGATGTCCAGGATACGCATGATCGTCTCGGAGACGGCCTTGCGCGAAACCGCTGCAAGGGCGCCCACGACCGAGCCGCAGACCAGAGCCATGGCAGTGGCGCCAAAGCCGATAATCAGCGAGTAACGACCACCGTAGAGCATACGCGACAGAATGTCGCGACCCTTATCGTCGGTACCGAAGATAAATCCGTTGCCGGGAGCCTGGCGAGCCGTAAAGATCTCGACCGGGCTATAGGGGGCAAGAAGGGGCGCCAGAATCGCAGTCAGGGCGACCAGCACCAGCACGACGGCTGCAATCTTAGAAGACAGCGTCATCTTCTTCCAGCCACCGAGCTTGAGCCCCTTGGAGGCAGCCTTCTCGAGCTGCTCGGTTTGCTTCTCTCGAATCTTTACCATAATCTACACCGTCCTGATGCGCGGGTTGATGAGCAGGTAGAGCATGTCAACCACGATGTTGATGATGATGAAGGCAAGAGCAACGACGATAACGACGCCCTGAACCAGGTTCGCCTCGTTGCCCTGAACGCCCTGCAGAATCGCGGTGCCCATGCCGGGGAGGTTGAAGATAACCTCGATGACGACGGCGCCGCCCATGAGGTAACCGATCTTAAGACCGAGGGTGGTGACCGGGGTGATCAGCGCATTGCGAAGAACGTTGATGCCGACGACGACCTTCTCGGGAACGCCGGCGCCGCGAGCCATACGGACATAATCCTTGTCGAGCTCCTCAACCATGGCGGTACGCACGATACGGGTCATCTGGCCCGTCAGCGGGAAGGCAAGAGCAATGGCGGGCATGATCATGCGCCCCATATAACCAGCCGGGTTGGTGGTGAAGTGAGGAAGGGCACCAGACGCCGGGAGCACCTTAAGGTAGGAAGAGAACAGCAGAATCAACAAAACGGCAAGCCAGAACGACGGGGTTGCCAAGCCGGCGATGGAAAAGACGCGGATCACTTGGTCCGGCCATTTATCGCGATATAGCGCCGCGATGACACCGAGCAAAAACGAGACAACCGCGCCGATGGCAAGGCCGATGAAGGTCAGCTGCATCGTGACGGGCAGGGCCGTGGAGATACGCTTGGCAACGGAGTTGCGGGCAGCACCATAGGTGCCCATGTCACCGTGGATCAGATCGCCCATGTAACGCACGTAGCGCACGGGCCAGGGGTCGTCCAGACCATACTTCTCATGGTACTCGGCAACCGCCTCGGGCGAGGCACCGTCACCCAACGCCGTATAGGCGGGGTCGGTCTTGGAGAACGACATAAGGAAGAACACCAATACGGTGACGCCCAATGCCATGATTGGCAGTGCCACGAGGCGCCTTCCAATCAAACGTAGAAAGCTATTCACGTTCTCTCCCCTTTCTTTTGTCGGTAGGACCAACTGGTATATGAGTATAGATACTCATTACAAGACCCGGGCGACATCGTTGCCGCCCGGGTCTTTGTTTCAACTATGAGGATACGGTCCCAACGACCGACATCCTGCATACAGACTCAAGCGAGTCTTACGCCTTGACGGTCGCAACGCCCCTGAAGGACATGCTCGTCGTGCCGATGCCCTTGAAGCCATCGAGGGCCTCGCCGTTGGGCGCAGTGGACGGATCGTCCCAGGAAGCGGAGACGGTCTTGACGTGGACAACGGGGTACAGAACGGCGTTGTCGGCAATGATGTCGAAGCACTCGTTCCACTTCTTCTGCTGCTCGTCGCCCTCGGCGGCAAGAGCCTCGTCCATGAGACTGTGGAGCTTCTGCCACTCAGCGGACTCCTTCCACGGGCAACGGGTCTGCATCCAGACGTTGTCGCCGTACCACCAGTTGAGCAGCAGGTCGGGGTCGGCGCCGAAGCAGGAAGGATCGCCAGGGGCAAGGAGGATATCGTAGGCCTCGCCGCCGTCGATGGCAGCGTAGGTGGCCGGCGAGGTATCGGTCTGGATGGTCACATCGAAGCCGAGAGCGTCGAGGTCGTTCTTGACCTGGGCGGCCATGCCCTTAATCTGCTCGTTGTCGGTGGTGCGCAGGGTGATGGCACCCGGGGTGATGCCAGACTCCTCGATGAGCTTCTTAGCCTTCTTGGCGTCGGTCTTGTAAACCGTGGAAGCCTCATGATAGTTGGTGAAGCTCTTGGGCAGGTAGCAGCTGGCAGCAGTGGCAAGGCCGGCGAAGGTGTTGCTGACCATCTTCTCGGTGTCGAGCGCATACATGACAGCCTGACGGACCTTGACGTTGTTCCAAGGCTCCTTGGCGACGTTGAACATGATGAAGCGGGTGCCGAAACCCTGAACGTTATCGATCTTGCAGCCGGCGCTCTCGAGCTGGTCGACGGCGTCAGCGGTAACGAGCTCCATAACGAGCGTGGAGCCCTCCTGCTGAGCGGTAACGCGAGCGGTGGGGTCGGTCAGGATGCTGTATTGGATCTTCTTATCCTCGGCAGCATACTCACCGTTGTACTCGGGGTTGGGAACCAGGGTGATCTCGGTATCGGAGATAGAGTCGTACATCCAGGGGCCGGAGCCGATCGGCTGCTTGGCGCGATCCTCCTCGGTCTGGGTGACCGGGGTAACGCGGACGATGGCCAGACGATCCTTGAGCAGGGAGAAGTTGGGGACCTTGGTCTTGACCGTCACGGTGCTGGCGTCCTTGGCCTCGATGGACTCGAAGGGCTGGAAGAACGGAGCATAGGTAGCGGAAGCGGCGCAAGCGGTGTAGGAGGCAACGACATCGTCAGCGGTGACCTCGGTGCCATCGGAGAACTTGGCGCCCTTGCGGATGGTGACCTCGAAAGTGGTGTCGTCCACAGACTTGGGATCGTCGGTGGCGAGCTCGTTGAAGGTGCTGTAGTCGTGGTAATCGATGCCGTAGAGGCCCTCAACGACGTGCCAGTTAGCACCCAGGCCCACAGCGGAGCCGGTGCTGGCGGGATCGAAGCTGGACGGAGCGTAAGCGGAACCAGCGGTGATCACGCCGCCGCCACGGTTGGCGGAATCGGTGGAACCGGAAGCGGAACCCTCGTCGCTGGAGTTGCCACCGCAGCCGGTGAGACCAAGCCCTGCGACAGCAGCGACGCTGCCGGTGAGGCCGAGGAACGAACGCCTGGACATACCCTTGTTGATGATGGCCATGTCTTCTCCTATCAATAGAGAATCTTACCCGGGAGCACCTAGACGTGCCCCCGCGCAACTTGCGGACGATATATACCTTACCTACCGACGAGCCCAACTGAGGTGCCGCGCTCGGCGACCGATACATACATACGCTTGAACGGTATTTACTACCGTTCACCGAATTCATTGACAAACGATTCGCCAGACAGTATGTATCGACGAGGTGAGATATCAGTCTTCGTCAACTCGCAGGATAGCAGGGTTGTTCACCATGGCTAGTCAAACGTTTTAGCGTTAATAAAACCCGAAATCGGCTGGTAATTGCTGTGAAATACATGATTGAAAATCACGCGATCATGTATATCAGTTGTTTAGAGGCGTGTTTAGTTTTCGGATTGCTTTGCCGCCGCCTCGGCGCGCTCGGCATTCCATGCAACGAGCGCCTCGTGAACCGATTTGGCGACATCGGCAGGAATGCCTCGAACTTCCGCGATCTCTTGCTCGCTCGCCGCGCGCAAACGCTTCATCGAGCCAAAATGGCGCAAAAGGGCACGTTTTCTGGTGGGTCCCACGCCTGGAACGTCATCGAGTACCGAAACCGTCATGGCTTTATCGCGCAATTCGCGATGGAACGTGATGGCAAAACGGTGCGATTCATCGCGCACCTGTTTAATTAGATAGAGCGAGGCAGACCCGGTCGGCAGCACGACGGGAGTCTCGTCCCAAGGCACAAAAACTTCCTCATCGGCCTTTGCCAAGCCACAAACTGGTATATCGAGCCCAAGAGCCTCAAGTTGCTTGATCGCAGCGGTCAATTGCGGCTTACCGCCATCGACAACGAGCAAATCGGGGCGCGAGCCAAAGCGCTCGTCGGCCATGCGCTCGGGAGCATAGCGTCGTCCCAAAACCTCGGACATCGACACGAAGTCGTTTGCCTCGTCCAATTCGGCCTGAATTTTAAAACGACGGTACTGGCTCTTGTCGGCGCGTCCGTTGGTAAATACCACCATCGAAGCGACCGTAAAGGTGCCATGCAGTGTAGAGATATCGAAGCACTCGATACGCAACGGCGGCGATGGCAGCGCCAACGCACTTTCGAGCTCCAAGAGTGCCCGATTGGTGCGGTCGTCAGCGTACCCCGTTCGCATCATGTAGCGCATGAGGGCATGGCGCGCATTTTTGGATGCCATATCGAGCAGACGATGCTTTTCGCCACGCTGCGGCCTATGGAGATGGCAGGAACGCTCACGCTTGCCCGCAAGCCACTCCCCCAGCGTCTCCGCATCCTCAAGCTCGACAGAGAGGTTTATCTCAGCTGGAATATCAGCCGTCTCGTCGTAATAGCGCTTAAGAAAGCCCGACTGGAGCTCTTCCTCGTCAACATCAAGACCCTTGTCAAGAATGAACTCGCAGGTGCGAACTGTTCGGCCCTCGCGAACGACGAAGACGCAAGCGGCGGAGATGGTCTCCTCGCGATAGAAACCGATAACATCGATATCGACACTGGAGGGAAAAACGACTTGCTGACGGTCGTCCAGACCCCTGATGACCTCCAAACGACGTTTGACGCGGGCGGCGCGCTCAAAATCGAGCGCCTCGGCGGCCTCCGTCATCTCGGATGTCAGCTCGTCGACGACGTCCTTGCGATGGCCCGACAAAAAACGTTCGACACGTTTGACGTTCTTGGCATAGTCTGCCGGGGAAATCGCGCCGACACACGCACCCGGGCCGCGCCCGACATGATAGTCGAAGCAGGGGCGCCCGTTTTGCGCGCAAATCATATTGACGATGTCTTCCTCGCCCTTGTGGGACTCGACGATACGGCGACAACGACGCCACTCCGCACAGGATGCGGAGCAGATGGGGATAACCTTGCGCAGCGTATCTATCGTCTCACGTGCGGCGCGGCTATCGGTATAAGGTCCAAAATAGCGCGTTCCCGGCTTATGACGCTCACGCGTGTATTTGATAGCGGGATACAGGTCGCCCTTTGTAATGGCGATAAAGGGGTAGCTCTTGTCATCCTTGAGGTCGACGTTAAAGTACGGATGGTACTGACCAATCAAATTGCGCTCGAGCACCAACGCCTCGTGCTCGGTCTCCACCACGATATAGTCAAAGCTCGCCACCAACTGCATCATCAGCGGGATCTTCTGGCGCTCGTCCTGCAGCGTCACGTACTGACGCATACGGGCGCGCAGGTTTTTCGCCTTGCCCACGTAGATGACATCGCCCTTGGCGTCTTTCCAAAGGTAGCAGCCGGGCTGCGTGGGAACGCGCGAAACCTGCTCGGCAAGCGTTGGAATGTTGTCGTGACCGGCCACGCGCACCTACTTGCGACGAATCAGCGCCGAGACCTCGGGCATCTTAAGGACGACGGCAAGGCCAAAGGTAACAGCAAGCGAGACGACACCCGCAACGCAAACGTAGCCAAGAGTAATCAGAATCGAGCCGCCAAGTGCCCCGACAAAGTGCTCAAGCGCCCACATGACGCCGGCGCCTGCGGCAGCACCCAGGCCACCGAGCAAAAGGCCAAAGAAACCGCCATGCAGGATAGATTTAACCTGAAGACCACGCAGGCGACGACGCAGCCACCACAGCGAGCAACCGACCAAGATCACGTAGTCGACGACATACGAAAGCGCGATTGCCGGCATACCGAAGCCCAGCACAACGCCAAACAGCAGAACCGAGCCGGCCTGGCCGATGGCAGAATACAGGCAATAGCGGCTATAGGGCTTCATGTCGAGCAAGGCAGAGAAGCTCTTCTGCATCAACACGACCACGCCGTAGAGCGGCAGCGAGAACGCCAGGTAGACAAGGAACTCGGACACCAGCGCCACGCCGGACTCATCAAACTTGCCTGCACAGTAAATCATGTTGAGCGGACGCGCGAAGACAATCAGGTACAGCGCGAACGGAATCAGGAAGAACAGCATCTGGGCGACGCCACGCGAAATGCCCGTGCGGACGCTGTCGTAATCCTTCTCCTGTGCGTCGTGAGAGAGCTCGGTATAGAGCGCCGTCGAAAGCGAGGCGGCAATCAGCGCGTAGGGCAGCGTATACCACAGGCGCGCATAGGCGATGACGGAAGGACCAGTCTCGGGCTGGACTACCAGCGCAGCAGCGTTGGTGATAGAAGTCGAGACAAACATGCACACCGTGGCGAGCAGCGTCGGGATACCGAGCGCAATCGTCTGGCGCAGTGCGGGGTCCTTAAAGTCGATATGGATATGGGGGTGCACGCCGTGCTTGCCAAGCGCGGGGATCTGACATGCCATCTGAACAAAGACACCGAGGGTCGTACCGGCCGCAATCAAGATGATGCCGGCACGTTCGCCAAACTGTGCGGACACGGGCGCAAAGCCCATAAAGCTCGCAATGACGATCACATTGTTGAGGACCGGGGCAAACGTCGACCAGAAGTAGTCGCGGTGTGCGTTGAGAACGCCCGAAAACACCGAGCCCAAACCATAAAACAGAATCTGGATGGCAAAGAAACGGAACATGAACGCAGCGGTATCCATGCTGCCGCCGTCACCCGAAAGGAACGATTGCGTCCAGATAAAGCCCGGGGCGAACACGGTCCCCAACAACGAAATGCCACCCAGCACCAAAAGCAGAATGCCAAGCAGGTTGCCCACGTACTCGTTCGAGGCCTCGCGACCCTGCTCACGCCTCACGCCCATGTACACGGGCAAAAACGCCGTCACGAGCATGCCGCCCATCACGAGTTCGTAGAGCATATTTGGCAGGTTGTTGGCGACCTGATAGGAGGACGAGAGTAGCGACATGCCGATAGCGGCCGCCATTGCCCACGTGCGGATAAAACCGGTGACGCGAGACACGATGGTCAGGATGGTCATAAGCCCGGCGGAACGACCAACCGTGGAGTAGTCCGACGAGCCCATGTCGTCAGTGTCATCTCGCGACGAAGAAGCTTCGGATGAGGGTGTCTGAGGCGCAGATTCTTCTGCAAAATGAGCTCCGCGCTTCAATTCTTCCTGCGGCATCGCTCAGTCCTCTCTCGTAATCGCGGCAACTGTCGCCCCGCAAAATGCAATTAAATCATCAGGTGCAAGCTCGAGCTGATAACCACGCTTGCCTCCCGAAATAAAAATGGTATCCCAAAGGACACATGTCTCATCAATGAGCGTCCGGTAGCGTTTTTTCATACCGACCGGGCTGCAGCCGCCGCGAACGTAGCCAGTCGCCGCAAGCAAATCCTTCACATGCATCATGGCCAAGGACTTCTCCCCCGCGGCACGCGCGGCGGACTTTAGATCGAGCTCGTCGGCAACAGGGATACAGCACACGACATAGTCGTTGGACGGCGCCACGCAGACCAAGGTCTTAAATCCTTGACCGGGCTCCTCGCCAAGCTGCTCCGAAATCGCAACCCCCAGGCCCACCGACTCATCACCATCGTCTTCGTACGTATGTAGAACATAGGAAATGCCGGCGCTTTCCAGCTCGCGCATCGCATTGGTTTTTGGCGTCTTTACAGCCTTTGCCATGACATATCCTTTCCCTCGCATTCGGACGCAAGGATTAAGTATATGTCCAATTCGGCTGCATACGTCACTTCGGCACAGCAAGCGCCATCGAATCACAAGGAGTCGATGGCGCCCATAAACTGAATCGCCTATTTATTGAGCATCAAGTTGAGCCTGACGCTCCCGGTCGCGCCTGAGCAACGGCGCCAAAAACTTGCCCGTATAACTCTGCGGACAGTCCGCAACCTGCTCCGGTGTGCCCGAAACCACGACGGTTCCGCCGCCGTTACCGCCCTCGGGGCCCATATCGATCAGGCGGTCGGCAACCTTGATGACATCAAGGTTGTGTTCAATCACCAGCACCGTGTTGCCCGCATCGACCAAGCGCTGCAGCACATCGAGCAGCTGGCGGACGTCCTCAAAATGAAGGCCGGTCGTCGGCTCGTCCAAAATATAGAACGTCTTGCCCGTCTGGCGTCGATGAAGCTCCTTGGCGAGCTTCACACGCTGCGCCTCGCCGCCCGAGAGCGTCGTGGCGGGCTGGCCCAGGCTCACGTAGCCCAAGCCTACATCGTACAGCGTCTGGAGCTTGCGCTTAATCTGCGGGATATTCCCAAAGAAGGCCAGTGCCTCGGTGACGCTCATGTCGAGCACGTCCGAGATGGTCTTACCACGGTAGGTGACCTCAAGCGTCTCGCGGTTATAGCGTTTGCCGCCGCAGACCTCACAGGGGACATAGATATCGGGAAGGAAGTGCATCTCGATCTTAATTTGTCCGTCGCCCTTGCATGCTTCGCAGCGACCGCCGCTCACGTTAAAGGAGAAACGTCCCGGCGAGTAGCCACGCGCCTTCGACTCCGGCGTACTCGCAAACAGCGCGCGAAGATCATCCCACAGGCCAATGTACGTAGCAGGGTTGGAACGCGGCGTGCGGCCAATCGGCGACTGGTCGATGTCGATCACCTTATCGATGCACTCGATACCCTCGAGCTTTTTGTACGGGCCCACAGGACGCGTCGAACGGTGAATGGCATTCGTAAGCGCAGGCGCAATGGTGTCGGTAACCAGGGAGCTCTTGCCCGATCCCGACACGCCGGTAACAACCGTAAGCGTACCAAACTCGATCTTGGCGGTAACGTTTTTGAGGTTGTTGGCGCGGGCGCCCGTGATCTTAAGGCAGCCGCGACCGGGCTTGCGGCGTTCATCGGGAACCCGAATCATTCGCTTGCCGGTTAGGTAGGCACCCGTCATCGAATCGGGGCACGCCATGATATCGGCAGGCGTTCCCGCGGCGACCACGTGTCCGCCGTTCACGCCCGCACCGGGGCCCATGTCGATCACATAGTCGGCAGCACGAATCGTATCCTCATCATGCTCGACGACGATGACGGTATTGCCGATATCGCGTAGGCGCTCAAGTGTCTTGATCAGGCGCTCGTTATCGCGCTGATGGAGGCCGATCGACGGCTCGTCCAAAATGTACAGCACACCCATGAGGCCGGCGCCGATCTGCGTTGCCAGGCGAATGCGCTGGGCCTCGCCACCAGAAAGCGTCGCCGAGGCACGGTCGAGGGTCAGATAGTCGAGTCCGACATCGACCAGAAAGCGCAGGCGCTCCAGGATTTCCTTAACGATGCGCCCGCCGATAAATTGTTGGCGCTCGGTAAGCTCCAAGCCCTCAAAAAACTCGAGCGACTCGCGGCACGATAGGCAGCAGACCTCGTAAATGGACTTACCGCCTACGGTAACGGCGAGCATCTCGGGGCGCAGACGAGCACCATGGCAACTCGCGCACGGCTCCTCGCGGATGTACTTCTCCAAGCGCGCCTTGGTATTCTCATTCGTCGTCTCGGTATAGCGCTCGTACAGGATATTGCGCACGCCCGAGAACTTGGTGTCCCACTGGCTGCGGCGCCCATCGAGCTTTTGATAGTCGACCGAGATCTTCGTATCGCCCAGGCCATCCAAGAATGCACGACGCACGCGAGGGGGCAAGTCCTCCCACGGCGTATCGGCGCTCACCTTAAAGTGTTTGCAGACCGCAGCAAAAATCTGCGGATAGTAGTTCGAATTGCCAAACAGGCTACCAAAGACTCCGCCGGCAATGGACTTCGAGGGGTCCTCGATCAGTGCCTCGGCATCAACGGTTTTCTTAAAGCCCAGGCCGTCGCACTCAGGACATGCGCCATAGGGAGCGTTGAACGAAAAATCACGCGGCTGAAGATCGTCAATGGAGTGTCCATGCTCCGGGCACGCTAACGCCAGCGAATACTCCAGCAACTCGCCTTCGGTCCCCTCGGGAGCGTCGCGGTCGGGCAGCAAGTATACGTTCACATTGCCGTGCGCCAGCGCAGTCGCCTGTTCAACGGACTCGGCAATACGGCCCAGCGAGTTCTCGCGAATCACGATGCGGTCGACCACGACCTCGATATCGTGCTTGAATTTCTTATCCAAATCGATAGAGTCATCAAGCGAGCGAACCTCGCCGTCGACACGCACGCGGCTAAAGCCCTCGGCGCGAAGGTCCTCAAACAGTTTGGTGTACTCGCCTTTTCGCCCGCGCACCACCGGTGCCAGCACAAACGCGCGGCGGCCCTCCCCCGCCGCCAAGACCTTGTCGGCAACCTGGTCGGTCGTCTGGCGCTCAATGACGCGGCCGCAATCGGGACAGTGCGGGGTGCCCACACGGGCGAACAGCAGTCGCAGGTAGTCATAAATCTCGGTTACGGTGCCCACCGTCGAGCGCGGGTTCTTGGATGTCGTCTTTTGATCAATTGAGACAGCCGGCGAAAGGCCGTCGATTGAATCCAAGTCGGGTTTGTCCATCTGGCCCAAGAACTGGCGCGCATAACTCGAAAGGCTCTCGACGTATCGACGCTGGCCCTCGGCATAGATAGTGTCGAATGCCAGCGAACTCTTGCCCGAGCCAGAAAGACCGGTAATGACCACGAGTTGGTCACGCGGAATGGAAACATCGATATCACGGAGGTTGTGCTCACGAGCGCCGCGAATAACGATAGAAGAATCAGACATGGAAGCTCCTTGCCTCCTATTGCATCGAATCATACTGCCGATGAGTTTAGCGCACTCGACGCGCACAGATGTTCGTAATACAAGATTCGCAGACCTTTAGCTTTGCGTATCGGGCGCTTTGTTTCTCGAAATGCCGTGGAAAGGTTACAGTAATCTAATACTGAACTTAATTTGCTGTACCAGAGGAACGTCCATGACCGAAGATATCCCCCTTGAAATCACTTCGAGCGACATGGCCAATCTGCCCATATTCATCGCCGTCCTTATCGTGGCCGCCGTCGTCGTGCGCGTGTATTTTTCAATCAAACGCAACGAAAAGCCACCCATTGCCCGCGTCTTTTGGTGCGCGACGCTCCTCATCCCGCTCGGCGTGGTAGCTGCATGGGTTACGAATCAATTGCTCGTAAATGAGGGCAGCTCCCTATGGGTCCTTTCTTATTCGGCGCTCGGTGCTGCCGCCGTCATGCTTCTTGTCGAGCCCTTGGTTTCGGGACTTATCGACCAAACCGACCTTGCGACGGGAACGGTTGCCTGTATTTGCCGTGACATCCTTGTCATCGCCGCTGTTTCAGCGCTCTCGTTCGTTTCACTCGAAATTGCCTGCAACGAAACGTTCTATCGCATTCCCGCCAACTCATTCGGGTTTTCCGTCGGGCTGCTCGCGACGGTTCTGCTCTCCCTTTATTTGGTGGGGCAGCGTCATGGAGGCGTCATGGCCCTCGTGCCCGTCGTCTGTTGCATCCTTGGCATTGCCGAGCACTTCGTCATAACGTTTAAAGGCGAAGCCATCCTGCCAAGCGATATCTTGGCCCTTGGCACCGCAATGGAAGTGAGCGAGGGATACGAGTTTACCTTTACCGCCGGAATCGTAACCTCTCTCGCCCTGCTGGAGATTTCCCTGGGGCTTCTTTCGCTCATCCGACCGCGAAAGCTCCGTACGCCCACCCATGTCTTCCCCGCTATCGCCGCTAACCTCTGTGCTTTTCTGCTAGTGACCGTTGTGGGGCTCTCAGGCTTTTCCAACATCGACTTGGAGCAGGCGCTGGATTTTGGATTTGACCGTTGGCAGCCCATCACCACGTATGCGTCTCAGGGTTTTATCACTTCGTTCACCGAAATGGTCAACGAGTTGCCCATTGAGAAGCCCGAAGACTATACGCCCGATGAGGCGCAGAGCATCGAGCAGGAGCTCGCCACCGTCTACGACAGCACATATGGCTCGAGCGAACAGCGCGCGGCGGCCGTTGCCCAGTTCAATGAAATCAAGCCGACGATTGTTGCCGTCATGAACGAGAGTTTTAGCGACCTTTCGTGCTTTGAGCAGCTCCAGGCGGCCGGGTACACCGGCCCCGCATTCTACAACTCGCTTCCCGACACACTTGTTCGCGGCACCATGCTCGCTTCGGTCGCCGGTGGCGGAACGGCGAACTCCGAATTCGAATTTTTGACCGGAGCGACAACGGCCTTTGTCGGATTAGGCAAAATCCCCTATCAGCTGTATCAGATGAATGGCGTCAACAGCCTGGCAAAGGACCTTAAAGAGCTTGGGTATACCACTACCGCTATGCACCCGCAAAACCCCGTCAACTACCATCGAGATAAAATCTATCAGCAGCTTGGCTTTGGAGACTTTCTTTCAATCGGCGATTTCGAAGGTGCGCCCTATTACCATGCCGGCGTATGCGACTACGCCACCTACGACAAGATACTCGACCTGCTCAGAACCGACGAAGCCCCGCAGTTCATCTTTGACGTCACGATGCAAAATCACGGCGGCTACGACTATGGCACCGTTCCCGCCGAAGAGCTGACAAACTATTGGGTCGAGGGAGCCAGTGAGGGTGCCAACAGCGCGCTCAACACCTATCTCACCTGCATCAACGCATCCGACCGGGACCTCGAGTACTTTATCAACGAGCTCCGCAATATCGGCAGACCGGTTGTTCTTGTCTTTTTTGGCGACCATCAGCCGAGCGCCGCAACGACTCTCAACGATGAGCTGTACCCTCAGGAAGATACGGCAAGCCACGCTTTCCGTATCTATCAGTCGACATATCTCGTCTGGGCTAACTATGAGATCGCCGGCAATACCGAGCTCAACGTCTACGACACCGTCGGGGCAAACGAGATTGCAGCCATTACCCTTAATAAGATCGGCGCCCCGCTCACCAATTACCAAAAGGCCCTGCTTGCGACAAGGTCAGATGTGCCCACCATCAATGTCGCCGGCTATCTCGGTGCCGACGGGCTGCGCTACGACTTGGAATCTAAAGACAGCCCCTACGCCTCGACGATCGACAAGCTGCAGCGCATGCAATACCTCGAGTTCGCCAGCAAAGTTCAGTAAGCCCGCCCATTCGCTTGGGCCCATCGTATTGCAAGCACGCTCGGCCCAAACGCATCATGAATGACTCCCGCTCGCAAACGAGGGTACAATGACGCTCGTGTCACATCGCGGGGCCCCGGCCCCAGCATATACAAAGGAGTCATACATGGGTTGCGAACACGCACAGGCCGCCGGCGGACAAACGTCGCCGTCGCAATTTGAGGAGAACACGCTGTCCGAGGTCAAACGCGTCATCGCCGTGCTTTCCGGCAAGGGCGGTGTCGGCAAGTCATTTGTCACCGGTGCCATCGCCACCGAGCTTGCCCGTCACGGCCACAAGGTCGGCGTCCTCGATGCCGACATCACCGGTCCCTCTATCCCCAAGATGTTCGGTATGAGTGGACGCCACGTCCATGCCCTTGGCAACCTTATGCTGCCCGAAATCTCCGAGCACGGCGTCAAGGTCATGAGCTCCAACCTGCTGCTCCAAAACGAGACCGACCCCGTCCTTTGGCGCGGTCCGGTCATCGCAGGCGCCATTAGGCAGTTCTGGAGCGAGACCTCGTGGGGCCCCATCGACTACCTACTGGTCGACATGCCTCCGGGAACAGGCGACGTCGCGCTCACCGTCTTCCAGTCGCTGCCGGTCGACGGCATCGTCATCGTCACGAGCCCGCAGGATCTGGTCTCGATGATCGTCGCCAAGGCGGTCAACATGGCCGAGAAGATGAACGTCCCCATTCTGGGCATTGTCGAGAACATGAGCTATATTGAGTGCCCCGACTGCGGCAAGAAGATCGAGGTCTTTGGCAAGAGCAAGCTCCCCGAGGTCGCAGAGCGCTATAACCTCGACATCTTGGGCCAGCTTCCCATTAATCCGGCACTCGCCGAGGCCTGCGATAAGGGCGAGGTCGAGACCGCGCTGCCCGATGGTATGTTGCCCAAGGCAGTCTCTGCCGTCGAGGCTATTACCCCGCACGAGACCGACGAGGCCTAAGTGAACGCGAGCGCCCTCTATGACGTCTTGGTAATCGGCGGCGGGGCTTCAGGCCTCGCCCCCGCCCCTACCGCCCAGGTTGTCAT
>UQHO01000021.1 GCA_900540995.1 uncultured Collinsella sp.
GGAGCCCAATCGGGGGCGAGCCGGCTTCTCAGCCTCACGCGCGGCCTCGGCAGCCGCCTCGCGCGCCTTCTCGGCAACAAACGCCGCAGCCGAGGTATCGAGCTGCACCGTTGCGTGCGTGCGTGCGGGCGCGGCGACCTCGCCGGCATGCATCA
Source organism: uncultured Collinsella sp. (assembly GCA_900540995.1). Taxonomy (GTDB): domain Bacteria; phylum Actinomycetota; class Coriobacteriia; order Coriobacteriales; family Coriobacteriaceae; genus Collinsella. Next base: position 156 of record UQHO01000021.1, read on the forward strand.
CGATGACGCCGCAGGTGCTCGTCTTAACAAACTCGACCATCTTGGGGTCGGTGAAGCCGGTCACGTCGTTGACGATCGAGGCGCCGCAGCGCACGGCCGCCTTGGCAACCGCCACATGACGCGTGTCGATCGAGACGATGGCGCCCTCCTTGGCCAGCGCGCGCACAACGGGCAGCACGCGGCGCGCCTCCTCGTCGGGGTTGACCGGGGTAAAGCCGGGGCGCGTGGACTCGCCGCCCACGTCGATGATGTCGGCGCCGGCGTCGAGCATCGCCAGGCCATACTCGATGGCGGCATCCGGGTCGAAGTGCTCCCCGCCGTCGCTAAACGAATCGGGCGTCACGTTGAGGACGCCCATGATGCGCGGACGGTCAAAGCTGAGCTCATACTTTCCGCACCGCCATGTCTTGCTGTCGTTCGCCATGAACATCCTCCTAAAATGCCCACGCCGCCGAGCTTGGGGAGCTGGCGGCGGGGTCGCTTTGCACTCAGTCTTTCTATTGTATCCGCGCGCGCGGGCTAGAACGCAAACGCGGCCGCGATGTCGCAAGAAATCAGCAGGTCGGCATTTGCATCCTGATCGGTGGGGGCAAGGTTGCATATGGCCAGTGTATCGCCGGTAAAGTAGCGTGTAAGGCCCGCCGCCGGATACACCACGAGCGAGGTCCCGCCTACAATGAGGGCATCGGCCGCGGCGATGGTGGCAACGGCACCGGTCAACACATGCTCGTCGAGCGGCTCTTCGTAGAGCACCACATCGGGCTTGATGCGACCACCGCACGCGGGGCACACGGGCACGCCCGCGGCGTCCTCGTGCTCGCGCGAGCAAATCCACTCGGCGCTATAGACCGCTCCGCACGACTGGCAAATGTTGCGATGGACCGATCCGTGCAACTCAAACACGCGCTGCGAGCCCGCCATCTGATGCAAGCCGTCGATGTTTTGCGTCACCACGGCGTCGAGCTTGCCGGCTCGCTCCAGTTCGGCCAGCTTGGTGTGGCAGCGGTTGGGCTTAGCGTTAAGCGCGATCATCTTGGTTCGGTAAAAGTCGAAGAACTCCGCCGGATGTGTCTCGTAAAAGCTGTGCGACAGCATGGTCTCGGGCGGATAGGCAAACTGCTGGTGATACAGGCCGTCCACGCTGCGAAAATCGGGAATGCCGCTTGCCGTGGAAACACCAGCGCCGCCAAAGAACACCACGCGCTCGTGGGTATTGAACAGCTCCGCCAGCGCGGCGGAGGCCTGCCTGGGGTCCGATATTGCCTGCGTCATATGAGTCCTCCGTCCATGTTGGTCGGGGCGACTGCGATTGCGCCGTCGTCCGCGGGGCCCGCCCCGCCCCTGTTGCGCTAATCTTAAGCCTGCCAACCCCGTCGAAAGGACACCATGCCCCAGACTTACACTTTCGCCTCGTGGAACGTCAACGGCCTGCGCGCCGTGCTAAAAAAGGACCCGAGCTTTATCCAGATCGCGCAAGAACTCGACGTCGATATCCTGGCGCTGCAAGAGACCAAGCTGCAAGAAGGCCAGGTCGATATTGACCTGCCCGGCTATCACCAAACCTGGAGCTACGCCGAGCGTAAAGGCTATTCGGGCACTGCGGTCTTTAGCCGCCAGGAACCGCTACGCGTGCTGCGCGCCGATGCGCTGCTACCCTACGCCGGCGAGGGTGAGGCGGCCGCACTCGTCGCCCAAGCCGTAACCGAGGGCCGCGTCTGCGCGCTCGAGTTCGACAAGTTTTGGTTTGTCGACGTCTATACGCCCAACGCGCAAAACGAACTCGCCCGCATCGACGTGCGCATGGCCTGGGACGATGCCTACCGCGGCTTTTTGAACGCGCTCGAGCGCGAGACCGGCAAACCCGTCGTGACCTGCGGCGACTTTAACGTGGCGCACGAGGAGATCGACCTTAAAAACCCCAAGTCCAACCGCGGCAACGCGGGCTTTTCGGACGAGGAGCGCGGCAAGTTCACCGAGCTACTCAACGCCGGCTTTACCGATACCTGGCGCACGGCAAACCCCGACGTCGAGGGCGTCTACAGCTGGTGGAGCTATCGCTTTAATGCCCGCAAGAACAACGCAGGCTGGCGCATCGACTACTTCCTGGTAAGCGACGCAATCGCCGACAACGTACGCGACACCGGCATCCGCGGCGACATCTTCGGCAGCGACCACTGCCCCGTCACCCTCACCCTGGAGCTCTAACCCCGCCTGACCCCCGGGACAGAAGTAAGCAGGCCATTCTTGACCTCGCAAAGGCAGCCGCATAATTCATCTGCCACGGAAGTGGCCTATCTACTACGTTTAAGCCACCACCCTCAACCACAGCGAACAACGCAAAAAGTGCAGGTGAACGGCTTGCTCTATTTCGAAAAAAGCCGGCATGGTCTGCCTGCGCCAATCTGGCCCCGTAAACCGGCATAGTTTTGAAATGGCACTTCGGCAGTATTGATTCCCGCCCCGACGCAACCAGCCCTACAGCCCGTATTTCACGACGACACGGTTAATGCGACGGCACCAAGGCTTGTACAAGGCGGCCAAAAACACGCAGGTCGCAAGGCCGTGCGTAATATCGAACGGCACTGCCGTGGCAAGACGCGCCACGGCACCCGCCCAAGTAAGCGGCTGTACAAAACCAATGATGTCATACGCGTTGATCACGACGCCATAGAGCAGGCCCGACGCAAAGCCGTACGCCAGCAGCGCTGGCATGCGCACGGTGCCGTCGACGCGGTCGAACGCACCCGCATACGCCAGCGCGCCGCCGACATAGCCAACCAGACCCCAGGCGTACATCTGCCACGGCGTCCACATGCCCTGCCCAAAAAAGAAATTGCTGGTCAGCGCCGCCAGCGCGCCAACCATAAAACCATTGCGGCGACCAAGCGTCACCCCCGCGATAATGGCGATGGCGCTCACCGGTTTAAAGTCGGGAATGGGGCCAAACAAGATGCGCCCCGCCGCGGCCAACGCCGCCAACACCAGCGTGGGCATAATCTGGCGCAGGCCCGGGCGCGACGCCTCGTAACCCGCAAAGAACAGCGCAAGCACCAGCGCCACCACGACAAGCATGGCAAGCGCCGCCTGCTCAACGCCCGCCAGCAACGCCGCAGCCATCACGGCTGGCACCGCCAGCAGCAGCGGGATCTCCAGTTTTGCAAGCAAGCGCGAGAAACGACAGTCCGTCATCCCATCACGCCCTATAGAACACGTTGTCGGCAAAGAAGTCGGCCGGGGACTCCACGCAGGCAATCTCGCCGTCAAACATCATGGCGACGTCGTCGGCTACCTGCTCGGCAAAGTCCAAATCGTGCGTAGCCATGATGACGGTGCCGCCAGCCTTCGCATGGTCACGCAGGGCGTGGGCGATGATGCGGCGGCTCTCCAGGTCAAGGCCCTTCGTGGGCTCGTCAAGCAGCAGCAGCTCGGGGCCGATCAGCAGCAGCTTTGCCAGTGCAAGCAGCTGACGCTGTCCGCCCGAGAGGTCGTAAGGGTGGCGCGTCTCCAGGCCGTCCAATCCCAGTTGCGCCGCACGCTCCCGCGCCATAGCCTCGTCATATCCGCAGGTCGAGGCCCATTCCATCAGCTCGTCGCGCACCGTCTCGGCAACCAGCAGGGCCTTGGGGTTCTGCGGCAGCAGCGCAGCCGAGGCCGCCCCGCGCACCATACGACCACGCTGCAGCTTGGCAGTCTTGGCCAGCACCGAAAGCATCGTCGACTTGCCGCAGCCGTTACCGCCCACAACCGCATGCACCGCGCCAGTCGAAAACGACGCATCGAGCCCGCGCAGCACCCAGCCGGACGCTCGATCGTAGCGAAACCAGCCTTCCGACAGGGTGGTAGCCGACCCGCCGTGCATTTTTTGGAGTATTCTGCTTCCATCCGTGCGCGAGAAGGCTTCCGAGCCGTTCTCGAGCGACGTTTGCGCCACAAATTCGGACGATTTGTCCAATTCCGAACTTTTTTTCGCGCTCGATACGTCCCCGGGCGGCTCCAGAGAGCCCAAATTGTCCTCACGCCTGCTGAATACTCCGTTTTTTGCACATCGGATGGCACCCCACCCCAACATGCCATCGGAAAACAGCGATTCTCGGCGTCCCAAAGAAGCCATATCCGCCACCTCGCGCACGCGACCGCCCTCAATCCGGTACGCACACGTCGCATACTCGAGCATCGGACGCGGCTGGTGCGTTGCCACGACCACCGTACAGCCCAACTCGCGATTCACGCGAAACAGCGCATGCAGAAAACTCTTCTCGGCAACGGGGTCGAGCTGAGACGTGGGCTCGTCGAGCAGCAGCACGCGCGGGCGCAGCGCCAGAACGGCCGCCAACGACAGCAACTGTTTGCGACCACCCGAAAGCGTGTCGGTATCGCGGTGAAGCCAATCTTCCAGCCCAAAGAAATAGCTGGTCTCAGCTACGCGACGGCGCATCTCATCACGCGCTAGCCCCAAGTTTTCCAGGCCAAACGCCATCTCGTGCCACACGGTTTCGCACACGATCTGGTTCTCGGGATCCTGGAACACATAGCCCACGCGCTCCGCCGATGCCCGCACATCCATGTCGGCGACGGGCTCGCCCAGCACGCGCAGTTCGCCAGTGCGCTCGCCCGCCGGAGCGATCTCGGGCTTGAGCAGCGACAGCAGCGTCGACTTACCCGATCCGGTACCGCCAACAAGCAGCGCAAATGCACCTTGGGGAACAGACCAGTCGAGCCCCTCGAGCACCGCAGCATCAGCATCGGGGTAGGCAAAGCTCAGGCTCCGCACCTCAATCGCCGGCATATCCGGGCCGCACGCCGCGCCCGACACCGGGCCCCTATCCAACCGAGCCATCAGCCAAACCTCTTCTCGTCAATCGCGTGCAACGCGCAAGGCAGCACCATCCAGGCAGCGTACACAACATAGCCCGGCCACGGCGCCGGCACCAAGAGCTGAGGATAAAACGAATACTGCGTCGTCGCGGTCCACGCCACTGTCACCGTGACCACGCCAAACAGTGCAAGCCCAACCAGCGCGGCAACATCGCCTCGCCCCAGTCGATACCGCGCATACGTCGTACGATGCGTCGCGGCACCCCACCCGCGCGAGCGCATCGCGTCCGCGCGCTCCAGCGAATCTTCCATGCCCCAGCCCATCAACACGCTCGATGCCCGCAGGCGCGAGCGCACGGGGTCGGCCGGCGCGCGGCCCGGCACATCAATCGCATCTTGCACCGCCAGCACCGTGCGGCCGCGGCGCAAAAACTGTGGGATAAGCCTCATGCACATCGAGATCATGAGCGCGATCACCGGCGCGGCATTGCCCAGCAGCGCGAGCACCTTGTCGTATTCGAGCATCGACGCCGCGGCCTCAAACCACAGCACGCTCGCCACAAACAGCCCGCCCATGCACAGGCCGTAAACCATGCTCTCTAGATACACCGCACGCATGCCAATACGAAACAGCTCCGTCGAGCCCGATGCACTAAACAGCGGATTGAGCACCGCGATAATCAAAATCACCGGCAGCTGCCAGCGAAGCGCCCCCAACGTGCGCGCAGCACCGCGCGTCGCAAGCCCGTACGCCAGCCCGCCCGCAAGCGACAGCGCGATCAGCACCGGTTGCATCGAGAACATGGTGAGCCCCAGCGTCAGTACCATGTAGAGGGCCGGCACCGCCGGATGCGACATCGAGAATGCCGCGACGGGCTCGCCGCCAAACTCTTCTCGTATGTTGTCCACGGGCACCCCCGTCCCCTAGCTCAAACGACGGCTCCGTAGCACCGCCAACGCCGCACGCAAGCAGTGCAAACGCCACACCAGCGACGCAAGCCTCAACCGCCGCAAACCAATCGTTACGCGCTCATCATATGCCTGCGGTATCATATTGCGCCGTGTATCGTTTCCAAACACACGTCTCTATAACGTAACAGGAGATCACATGGACGCAACCGCAATTATCCTCGCTGCCGGCGAGGGCACCCGCATGAAGTCGAACCACTGCAAGGTTTCGCACAAGATCCTGGGCAAGCCCATGGTCCAGTGGATCGTCGACGCCACCATCAAGGCCGGCTGCAGCCGCGTCGTGGTCGTCATCGGCAGCCACGCCGACGAGATGCGCGCCCTGATCGACGGCGCCTACGCCAACAGCGCCACCAAGGTCGAGTGCGTCGAGCAGACCGAGCGCCTGGGCACCGGCCACGCCGTGAAGGTCGCGCTCGAGGCCTGCGGCATCACGCAAGGCCCGGTCGTCGTACTCAACGGCGACTTGCCGCTCATCACCGCCGACACCGTCGCCAAGTTCGCACAGACCGTCGCCACCGGCGAGCTTGCCTGCACCGTCATGACCATGACCCCGCCCGATCCTTTCGGCTACGGCCGCATCAAGCTGGGCGCCGATGGTCAGATCGAGCGCATCATCGAGCAGAAGGACTGCACGCCCGAGCAGGCCGCCACGCTGCTGGAGTGCAACGCCGGCTGCTACGCCTTTGACGGCGCGCAGCTCGCCGCCCACATTAACGAGATCGGCAACGACAACGCGCAATCCGAGTACTACCTGCCCGACATGCTCGAGATCCTCAAAGGCCACGGCCAGGCTGTCTCCATCTTCCACTGCGACGACTACCGCGATGGCCTGGGCGTCAACAGCCGCATCCAGCTCGCACAGCTCACCGCCATCGCGCGCGACCGCATCAACGAGCACTGGATGGCCGAGGGCGTTACCTTCATCGACCCCACGCAGGCCTGGATCGGCCCCGATGCCACCATCGGCCGCGATACCGTCGTGTGGCCGCAGACGCACCTGATCGGCCACGTCACCGTGGGCGAGGAGTGCCAGCTCGGTCCCAACAGCCGCCTCACCGACACCACCGTCGGTAGCGGCTGCACCATCGATGAGACCATCGCCATCGAGGCCGTCATCGAGAACGGTGTCGACTGCGGCCCGCGCGCCTACCTGCGCCCGGGCACCCACATGCTCGACGGCTCCAAGGCCGGCACGCACGTGGAGATCAAGAAGTCCACGATCGGCGAGGGCTCCAAGGTGCCGCACCTGTCCTACATCGGCGACACCACCATGGGCTCCGGCGTCAACGTGGGCGCGGGCTCCATCACCTGCAACTACGATGGCGTGCACAAGCACAAGACCGTCATCGGCAAGGACGCCTTCATTGGCTCCGACACCATGATGGTCGCGCCCGCCCAGATCGGCGACGGCGCACTCGTGGCCGCCGGCTCCGTCATCACCGAGCCGGTCCCGGCCGACGCACTTGGTCTGGGCCGCGCCCGTCAGGTAAATATTGAGGGCTGGGCCGCCGATTACCGCCGCCGCCTGCACGAGGACGACGAGGTATAACGTTTTACCAAGCACAAAAGGAGCTGCTCCATGGGGGCGGCTCCTTTTTTCTATCGTGACCTGCGCGACAGGATGAGTGGTCGGTTCGTGTCCGTTGACGGTAAAGACGTTATCAAGACCCGATTAACCCCGTCGCGCGGTTACAATGCAACAAGGCATCTATATGGCATTCGATATAAAGGAGAAGGGTAATGCCGATTAATGATCCCGAGAAGTCGGAGAATATGCGCAAGTCCATCCGCGTGTATTCCGGTTCCTCCAACCGTCCCCTCGCTCAGAAGATCGCTGAGTACCTTGGGGTCGAGCTTTCGGGCCTTACGCTAAAGCAGTTCGCCAACGGTGAGATTTACGCCCGCTACGACGAGACCGTCCGCGGCGCCGACGTCTTCCTGATTCAGTCCGTGGCCGGCGGCAACGTCAATGACATGCTCATGGAGCTGCTCATCGCCACCGACGCTGCCAAGCGCGCATCCGCCCGCTCCATCACCGCCGTTATCACCCACTACGGCTATGCCCGCCAGGACCGCAAGGCCGGCCCGCGCGAGCCCATCACCGCCCGCCTCGTCGCCAACCTGCTCGAGCGCGCCGGCGTCAACCGCATCATCACCCTCGACCTGCACCAGGGCCAGATTCAGGGCTTCTTCGATATCCCGGTTAACCACCTGTCCGCGCTGCCGCTGTTTGGCCAGTACTACAACGACATGCACTTCGACACCGACAACCTGGTTGTCGTCTCCCCCGATGTGGGCCGCGCCAAGGCCGCCAAGAAGCTGTCCGACATGCTCGGCTGCGACCTGGCCATCGCCCACAAGGGCCGTCCGCGCCACAACGCCGCCGAGGTCATGGGCATCATCGGTGACATCAAGGGCAAGACCTGCATCATCAACGACGACATGATCGACACCGCTGGCACCCTGTGCGCCAACGTCAAGGAGCTCAAGGCTATGGGCGCCGGCGACATCTACGTATGCGCCACCCACGGCATCTTCTCCGGTCCGGCCATCGAGCGTCTGAACGACGCCCCGATCGTCGAGTGCCTCGTCACCGACGCCATTCCCGTCGAGGTCGGCGGCAAGATCAAGACCATCTCGGTCGCCGAGGAGTTCGCTCAGGCCATCTCCGCCGTTTACCACGAGGAGCCCGTCTCCACGCTCGTCGGCGGCGACTTCGCGCTGTAATCCAGCGTGCATCTCATCATCTTTGGTGTTTTTAAAGGGTCGGAAGCTCGCTTCCGACCCTTTTTCTACCCCTCGACAACCTTCCCTGGACAATTAGTTCAGATACGTATTTTTTTAAAGCTCCAAAGGCCGTTCTGAGCCTTCTGAGCTCCCCGGCGAACGCCATACTGCCCAAAGCTCATCGCTTTCGAGTACGACCGCCGCATATTTACCCTCAAATCGCCCTCGAAAGCCCTTAGAAACGCCTCGAACGCCCGCCGTCTTATACGTATCTGAACTAACTGTCCAGTAGCTATCGTCAACCTTCGCGGCAGAGCTCAATTTCCTGCAATCCCCTCAACCGATTCCACCGATTTCATAACACCCAGCCGTTCATGGCGCGCAGCGCCCCGCTGAGCGAAAAGAACGGTATGGCGGTCGCATTCTGCCGCCAACTTAGTACGTTATAGCTATGATGACCGTGATTTCACATTTCTCCGCCCTCCGCGCAATTCGTCGCGCACGACGGGCGTACTCTGCCCTACCCTGGGACTCCGTTGATAGCGAACAGCAAGCACAGGCCTTGGCTGGCTGCATTCCCAACAATGACGCGATAGACTTTGGCGCACTTTCGATACTCGACGCCTGGAATGAAGATGATTCCGAACTGCTCGATCTTCTCGTTTCAAACGAAGACAACAGGCGCCCCGACAAGCGACTTCTTCAGCATATTCTCTCCGCTCCGCTTCCTGAAGGTGCAATTATGCACGTCGAGGCCGACATCTACGCTACGTCTCCTGCCATGACAGCCATGCTTTGTTCCAAGAATGAATCAGTCGCCAAAACCTTGATGCTACTCATGGAACTGCTCGGAACCTACTCCCTTCCCCCCGGGGCAACATACCCCATTGCCTATGACGCCATCTGGCCCAAGGGCGATGACTGCGCAGCGACGAGCGATCTTGATTGCCTGGGCGACCAGTCGGCGACCGAACAACAGAACGAGACCCGCTACGAACAGGCACACTACAAATGCGAGCCCGCCACAACTATCGAAGAGCTCGAGGCGGTCGCACGCTTCGCCAAAAGTAGCTCATATACCTCGTTTCGCACGGCAGTCAATCTCGCCCGACCCGGATCTGCATCCCCAGCCGAATCCCTAATGTTTGCCGTTCTCGGAGCGCCCATGCGCTTTGGCGGATTCGGATGTTGCAGCCTGCCCATGGGAGGCCTGCTACTCAACTATCGAATCGACTTCGACACTCTTGCGGTCAACATGTCCTCCGGCATCCCTTACGCCATCTGCGACCTATATTGCCCGGCCGCCGGAGTCGACAACGAATACAACGGAATTGGGCATGAGCTTCAAAACGCTCGCATCCACGATGGCAATCGAAATAATGGCCTCAAGGCAATGGGCATCCACGTCCTGGTTATCAATCGCGACCAAATGAAAGACCTTGTTGCACTCGAAGCCTTCGCCCAAACGATGCATCGACTCGCGGGAGTCCGATTCCGATACCGTATCAAGGGCTATCGCAAGCGTCAGACCGCTTGGCTCAACGCCCTGCGGGCCGGAATCGGCCTTGCGCCGGTCTAAACGGCGAATCACCCGTGCACCGTCGAGCAGGGCTGGACAGTTAGTTCAAATACGTATAAATGGACACATTGAATTAGGCTGTTTTGCAGTTATCTCTATACCATTCGCCCGATTTGAAGGCAGGGTAGACTTCAAAACAGCGTCATATGGACTAACTAAAGCTCCAAAACAACGTATCGGCATTGAATCGAGCAATTCGAGTTCTCAGAACTTATACGTATCCGAACTAACTGTCCACCTCGATTTCGACGGCCGTCCAAACGCCCTCAAATAACCTCAATTGCCCTCCATTTGACAGCAGCAACAGGGTCGCTCACCATAGCAGGCGACAAATCAACGAAAGGATGAACATGGCAGCTGCACAGCCGCTTAAGATTCGCATGGTTGCCGGACTTGGCAACCCTGGCGAGGAGTATGCCGAGACCCGTCACAACGCTGGTTTCAAAGCAATCGACGAGCTGGCCCGTCAGGCCGGCGTCACGTACTGGAAAAACCAAGCAGGCGCCGAGGTCGCGCTCATCAACATCAACGATCCCGAGGAAGAGGGCGGCAAGCGCCAGATTGTACTGGTCAAGCCGCAGTCGTACATGAACACCTCGGGCGGGCCCATCTCCAAACTCTGCCGCGAGTACAAGATCAAGGCCGAGGAGCTGCTCGTCATCCACGACGAGCTCGATATTCCCGCCGGCGACGTGCGTGTTAAGGTGGGCGGCGGCCATGCCGGTCACAACGGCCTGCGTTCCATCATCGACAAGATGGGCAGCCGCGACTTCAGCCGCATCCGCACCGGCATCGGCAACCCTCCCGGCAAGATGGCCGTCGCCGACTACGTGCTCAAGCAGCTGCGCGCCCGCGAGGCCGAGGATTTCCAGGACACCTGCGCCCGCGCGGCCGACGCCGCCGGCCTGGCGATCGTGCACGGCGTGGTCTATGCCCGCGACCATGTCAACGGCGCCGCCTCCGCCAACGGCAAGCACTAAAACCTATCATTTAGGAACAGGTTTATTTTGGCAGGTTTTACCTGCGGAAACGCCCCAGTTGCGGCATCGCAATCAACCGCGCGCCGACATACATGCATAGCATCCCAAAGGGGGCCTGCCTCATCACAACCCGAGGCCGGCCCCATTTGCCGTTTTACCTGATAAAACCGACCAAAATAAACCTCTCCCCCTTTGGTAGGCCAAAGTGGATAAACCCTGCTCCCAACCGCCGAAGACACACGTAAGTGACATGTCCATGAGGGTATAATTTGCACCGTATGTCTGCACAACGCCTGTGCGCGTACGGTTTTATTCGGGCTACCGTCCATTTCCGTGGAGGCACGGTTCGGCGGCCCTAACAAGAGAGGGGTTCTATGTATAAGATCCTGGAGAAGACGCAGTTCTCGGAGAAGGTGTTCAAGTTCCGCATCGAGGCGCCTGCAATCGCCAAGCATGCGCACGCTGGACAGTTCCTCATGGTTCGCGCCAACGAGACGGGCGAGCGCGTCCCGTTTACCCTGGCCGGCTGGAACGGTGACGAGGGCTGGGTCGAGTTCATCTTCATGGTGATCGGCAAGACCACCGAGATGCTTTCCACCTACGAGGCCGGCGAGTCGCTGCGCGACGTCGTGGGCCCGCTGGGCGTTCCCACCGAGATGGCCGAGGGCCCCTGCGCCGTCATTGGCGGCGGCGTTGGCCTGGCAATTGCCTTCCCGGTCGCCAAGCACCTGGTCGAGACCGGCCACGAGGTGCACGCCATCATGGGCGCCCGCACCAAGGACCTCCTGCTCATGGAGGACCAGTTCCGCGAGCTCCTCGACGAGGACCACATCCACATCACCACTGACGACGGCTCCTACGGCGAGCAGGGCGTTGTCACCGCTCCGTTGGAGCGCCTGCTGCAGGACAAGGCCGTGAGCCAGGTCTTCTGCGTCGGCCCCGTTCCGATGATGAAGTTCTCGACCCTCACCGCCCAGAAGTACGACACCCCCATCACCGCGTCCCTCAACCCCATCATGGTTGACGGCACCGGCATGTGCGGCTGCTGCCGCGTCGAGGTGGGCGGCGTGACCAAGTTCGCTTGCGTCGACGGCCCCGACTTCGATGCCACCCTGGTCGACTGGGATGACCTTCGTGCCCGCCAGGCCGCTTACCGTTCCGAAGAGGGCGAGTCCCTCAAGGCCTATGAGGAAAAGAGCTGCGCATGCCACTAGTTAACGGTCGTTTCGTTGCCGATATGAAGTCGCCCCGCACCCCCGATAACGAGGAGCCGGCTGCCGAGCGCGCCTGCGACTTCCGCCCCGTCGACAAGGGCTTCACCGAGGAGATGGCGCTGGCCGAGGCCGAGCGCTGCCTCAACTGCAAGAAGCCGTTCTGTGTTGAGGGCTGCCCCGTCAACATCAACATTCCCCGCTTTATCGAGCAGATCCGCGAGAAGGACTTCGGCGGCGCCCTCGATACCATCCGCGAGGACTCCATGCTTCCCGCCATCTGCGGCCGCGTCTGCCCGCAGGAGAACCAGTGCGAGGGCAAGTGCATCCGTGGTAAGAAGTCCGAGCCCGTGGCCATCGGCCAGCTCGAGCGCTTCCTGGGTGACCGCCCCGAGCTCGCCTCTACGCCCAAGATGGCCCCCAAGAACGGCAAGAAGGTCGCCGTCGTCGGTTCCGGCCCGTCCGGCATCACCTGCGCCGGCGAGCTCGCCCGCAACGGCTTTGACGTCACCGTCTTCGAGGCCTTCTTCACCGGCGGCGGCGTGCTGGTCTACGGCATCCCCGAGTTCCGTCTGCCCAAGGCAGTCGTCAAGCGCGAGATTGACGGCCTGGAGGACATGGGTGTCAAGTTTGAGTACAACTCCGTCGTGGGCAACATGGCCACGGCCGAGGAGCTGTTCGGGCAGGGCTTCGACGCCATCTACGTGGCGACCGGCGCCGGCCTGCCCAAGTTCCTCAACGTCCCCGGCGAGAACCTGCCCAACGTCTTCTTCGCCAACGAGTACCTCACCCGCGTGAACCTGATGAAGGCCAACAAGTTCCCCGAGTACGACACCCCCACCAAGCACGGCAAGAACGTCGTCGTCTTTGGTGGCGGCAACGTGGCTATGGACGCCGTCCGTACCGCTAAGCGCCTGGGCGCCGAGCACGCCATCATCGCTTACCGCCGTACCGAGGACGAGATGCCCTGCCGTCGCGCCGAGCTGCACCATGCTAAGGCCGAGGGCGTCGAGGTTCTGCCGCTCGTCTCCCCGCTCGAGTTTGTCGCTGGCGAGGACGGCTCCGTGTGCGCTGTCAAGGTCCAGAAGATGGAGCTCGGCGAGCCTGACGAGTCCGGCCGCCGTCGCCCGGTGCCCATCGAGGGTGCCATCGAGGAGATCCCCTGCGACGTCGCGATCTCGGCTATCGGCACCAACGCCAACCCCTTCGCAAAGAAGATCGGCGGCAAGATGGAGCTCAACAAGTGGGGCTACATCGTCGCCGACGAGGAGACCGGCCAGACCACCGATCCCCGCATCTGGGCCGGCGGCGACATCGTCACCGGTGCCGCTACGGTCATTCTGGCGATGGGCGCCGGCAAGAAGGCCGCCGCTTCCATCACCAAGAGCCTGCTGGGCGAGTAATCACCCGCAAGGCTAGCCATTAAACGGCAAGGTCCCGTCGAGCACATGCCCGACGGGACCTTTTTCTATGCCGACCGCCCCACCGCCACGAAGGGGACAGGCACCTTTGTGGTGGTTTTGGACTTAGCCGACCGGTTTGTCTCAATCTGTAACATCTGGAACCCAAATTACTCGTTTGGTGTTACAGATCGAGACATTAGGTTGGCAGTCAGACGGTTCATCTAAATATGTAACATCTAGGGCCGTTTTTGGTGGCTAGTTGTTACAGATCGAGACTATTAGATGCGGAGGACGAGGGCCACCACCAAAACCTAGCGCTCGCGACGCTTGGTTGCGGCGATGCCGGCAGCGGCGATGGTTGCGCCGGCGATGCCCAGGGCGGCGACTGTCATTGCGGTGTTGTCGCCCGTGGCAACCAGGGCGGCGTCGGACTTCTTTGCCGGCGTGGCCTTCTCAACCGTCTTGGTCGTGACGGTCGTTTTGGTCGGCGTCGCAGCGGGCTTGGTCTCCGGTTTCGTCTCGGGCTTCGCGTCGGGCTTCACCTCAGGCTGCGGCGTCGGCTTGGGATCCGGCGTAGGCTGCGGATCGGGAGCCGGCGTGGCCTCGGGCGTAAACGTCAGGTTGGTGTTGAGCCACAGGGTGTCGATCCAGCCGCTCTCGGGATCAACCACACTCGCTTCGTCCATCTGGTAGCCGCACTCCACGCCATTGACCACCAGCTTGGTGTTCGGCGTAAAGTAGAAACCGCGCGCCGGCTTAAAGTACAGGCCGTAACGATAGGTCACGCCGGGCTTAAAGGCATCGATGTGGTTGGTGATGTTCTGGTCCCAGAACTCAACGGAATTTACTTCGCTGCCGTCGCTGCCCGTCCAGAACTCGCACTGGAGAATAGAGTCGGAACCCGCCGGAGTGCCCGCCGTAAAGACCGCTTTGTCGCCCGCCTTAAAGATAGTCGTGGCGCCATTAATCTCGATAACGTCGATGGCACGCCATTCATCAATCGGCTGCTCGCACAGCATATTGTCAGCGTTTGGGGCGAAGATGCCGTTGACGGTCTTGATGTGGTGCGCCCAATGACCGTTGACGTTCATATTGCAGTCATCGGCCACGGTATTGTCGCCCTTGAGCCTCAGCTCAAGGGAATACATGTAGAACTTGCCCTCTTCGAAGTGATCAATCTTCTTCATGCCCGGCGTGTACTTTGCGGGGTCGGAATACCAGAAGGCAACGGGCGTGAGCTCCCTGGGGTCGCTGCCGTCCATCTCCTCCCAACACTCATAGGCAATCTCATACTTGTCAGCATCGGCGGCCGGAATCGTCGCGGTCGCACGCGGCGCCTCACCGGGTGCATAGTCGGTCTTCACGTCGTTGACGTTCAGGTTCTCGAGGGCTTGGTTTTCTGACGCTACGAGCGTTATGGCACTGTCGATGTTGTAGCGAATATAGTAGTCATCCCTGGTTTCGTTGATAACGACCGAGCCGCCCGGCCTGTAGGCATTGAAGATGTCATCAGGGTCGCCCACGATGATATTGTCACCCTCATAGTCGGTTCCGGTATATGTCAGCGCCGTGCCAATATAAAGAACCTCATTGCGCGTGAGTCGATACGAACCGTCTGCCGCGCCGCCCGTAAAGGTCAGCGTCAGCCTTATATGGTTGTCAACGGGCTCAAAGCAGGCCGTCACGTCGGACATGGACGCATCTAGAACTTCGACCAGAGTGCCCGAAGCGGCATCGGCTCTGTAGTACTTGGTTTCGGAAATCCTACTGTAGGAGCCTTCCTTTAAACCGCCCTCGACATCGGGAAAATTATAGGTACACGACTGACCCTTTTCGAGTGTGATATTGCTCGGAAGTACGCAGTCCGTGTAGTGGGGAACCACGGTCGTATTGACCCTAACGCCGCTGCCGCCTGTGACATCGGTCACGCCACAGGGCATGATGGCATCGCTTGCCGGCGTGGCGGCGGTGCCGCTGAGAGTGTTTTGTTCAGCGGGTGCCGCATCGTTAGATTCATCGGTAACGTCAGCTGGAGTCGTCTGCTGAGGTTCAGCGACGGTTTGTGCCTCCGGAGCAGCAGCGACTGCTGGTGCGGGCGTCGCATCCGCATCCTCCGCACCCGTCGGCGTCGCCGGAGCCGCAGCGACCTCACCCGTCGCGGCGGCGGGATCCGCACACTCGGTCGCAAGTGCCAAGCTCGGCAGCAACAGCTGACCAACCATGAGCGCACACGCGCCAGCGCAAGCGATTTTGGCGCCCACGCAGCGCCAAGTACCGTGAACCAGCGAACAGGTGCGCTCGCGCTGGGCCTGCTTATCAAAGTGGCTTCCGTTCATAACGGCCTCCTTGGTCGAAAGGCTGCACCACCGCAAAGGTGCCTGTCCCCTTTGCGGTGGTCCTGTACAACCAAGATGCGCCAAACGGCTCTGTACGCCTAGGTTCGTAGATGCGAACCTAGGCATCTACCTGCGAAAATACAAAGAGCCGCTGCGAGGACACTTGTGCCCACGCAGCGGCGGAAAATGACTATGAAAGATTGCGCTAGCGGTCGCGGCGCTTGGACGCGACGAAGCCGGCGCCCGGGGGGGGGCGGGGGCGGCGGCCGCCGTCGCGGCGTTGTCGCCCGTGGCGGCCAGAGTGCCCACGGACTTCTGGGCAGCGGTGGCCTTCGCGGCCGGCTTGGAGGCAGCAGCCGTGGAACTCGCCTGAGTCGGCGTCACGGACGGCGTGCCAGTCTCACTTCCGCCGCCTGGCTGCGGCGTGGGAGCCGGGGTGGGCTCAGGCTGCGGCGTGGGCTCAGGCTCGACCGCATCTCCAGAGCTGATTACCACGCTGCGGGCAACCTCGTCGGAGGTCCTAACATCCTGGATAGTGGACGACCCGGCAGCACCGATGACGAGTCCGTTTCCCGCAGTTTCTCGCACGGTGCCTCCGGCGGGAGTCGTAACTACCGATCCGCCATCAATTGAGAGACAAGGGGCTGCATCACCTTGATTGACAGCGTAGATTGCCGCCGCATTACCCGACACCTCAACATTTGAATTAATGATGTCAATTCGAGGGATGGCGGACTGGGAGCCGGACTGGGAATATATTCCGTAGCCATGTTTACGACTGTAGCCAGTTCCGTCACCGCATCGAGCCGTGAGGCTCGAATTCTCGACGAGCACCCGCGACACGCCGTCCCCCGCGCGCATCCAAACACCATCCAAAACGTCGGCCCTATCACTCGCCACGAGCGTAACATCCGCTCCGTTGGTAACACTCAAATATGTATCCTTACCCCCGGACGAATACAGGGCGACCGACAACATGTTTGCATTGCGCGCCGCCGCATCTAATTTTGCGTTATCCACCGCGATGCAGCCTCCATGCTCGGAGGAGATGTTTTCGGCATAGACTGCAACGGCACCGAACCCCCCATTCGCCTCCGCCTCGACGTGGACGTCAGCGCCCTCGTTAATGGTTATGTTGCCTGCCCGCGTATGAATGCCGATGGTATGAGGCACTTTGTTCGTTGCCGTCACGTTAACGTTGGCACCGCGGATGTCCACGTCGCCGCCGGTCTTACCGTCCCCCGAAACCGCTATCGTATCGGTCCCGGCCGTCGCGTTGAGAGTCACGTCGCCCGAGATGGCGAGGCTACCGCACTCGACCTTAACAGCGCTCCTGCTCTTCTGTGGTTCGGCCGTCGCGTTGAGGGTTCCCTCCCCCGTGATGGCAAGGTTGCCGTCCTTGACCTCGATAGCGCTCTGCAAGGAATCGGCCGTTACGGTATTGGTGCCCGTCACGCCAATATTGAGATTGCCCTGAGCGCTGATACCGGCACCGTCGTAGCCGTTGAGCTTCATGTCGTCGGCGCCGTCCCAGGACCAGGTTCCGGCATCGTCGCCGGCGGCAGTGCCCGCGTCGTACTGCGTGCCGCCCACGTTGACCCAGTCGGCGGCGAGCGCCACGCTCGGCAGCAGCAGCTGGCCGGCCATGAGCGCGCAGGCCCCCGCGCAGGCGAGTTTTGCGCCCAGGCGGCGCCATGTTCCGTGGGAGAGCGAGCACGCGCGGCCGTGGTCGATTGGGTTGTCATGGATTTGCTTTCGCATGTGAGCCTCCTTGTCGTAAGGGGTGCTTCTATAACACCATGTTACGGGAAGATATCCGGATCCCGGGGCACAAATTCTCATGTGGCGCACCTGCCAGCGCAAAAGGCAACGAGCACGCTATTGCCAAGCGCGCCCCGCCCCGCCCCCGAAAGGCCCACCCCCTACCGTCATGGTCTACAATCGAGGACACGATTATTCGTCCACCCGAAGGACCGTTCTTGAACCTGAGTAAGCCTAAAATCAACGCGCTTCTGGCACTCGCACTGTTTACCTTCGCCTTCCTTGCTGCCGAGTTTCGCTTCGATATCAATATCGGGCTACTCGCCGGCGCCGAGCGCGTTGTGCTCGCACAGGGCCTTATCCTTGGCGCCAGCGTGATCGGCTTTATCGGATATGCGCCGCTGCTCGGGCTCGCACAGCGCAAAGGCCACTCATTGGCAGCCGCCAACGCCGCCGTCCCCATCGCCATCTTGGGGTTGACTCAGATTCAGTCCCCCACGAGCCCGCTTGCGCTCGAAATTCTGGGGTGCTTCGCATTCCTCGGACTCGGCCTACTGGGCGCCGCGGCGCACCACGCATTCTCGATGGCGTTCCAAGATGACCCCAAGCTCGCCACCGGCGCGGGAGCGGCCTATGCCGCGGGCATCTTGATGCAGTTCGCCATCAACCTGCTCAATTGCGGCGGCATCGCAGAGCTCATCGTCCTTGGCATAGCGACGATCGTCATCTCCACCCTCAGCGTCGTTTCCCAAAAGGCTGCCGAGAGCTCAAACCCCGCCATCAATCCCTTTGTTGAGCCATCGCACGCCCTCGCCAAGCAGGCATGTTGGAGCATCGTGCTCGTCATGATTCTCGCCTGCCTGTTCTCTACTCTCGATAACGTGGTCACGTTCTCCAACGCCCACGGCACCATCGCCGTGCAGACCTGGCCGCGCCTCTTTTTGGCAGCGAGCGGCCTGGCCGCCGGCATCGTCTTTGATCTCGCCGAGCGTCGCTACATGGGACTTGTCATGCTCGGCATCGCCGTGCTCTCGACCATTTCCATCCTGGCCGTGGAGGCCGGCGCTGATCCCAACCTGGGCCTTGTCGTCTTTTACCTGAGTTCGGGCTTTTTTGTCACGTTCTTTACCGCCACCTTTACACAGCTGACACCGCGCATGCATGCGCCCGCCCTTTGGGCCGGCATGGGACGCGCCGCCAACAATGTGTGTGCGTTCACTACATCGGGCATCTCACTTGCCCTCGTGACCTCGGGCAACGTTGCCCTCATCATGATCGGCGCGCTCGTTTTGCTCGTCGCCGCCTGCGCAGCATTCGTGGCAGCCGGCTTGTTCCGCCTGCCCCAAACCGAGCAGGAGCGCGAACATCAACAGCTTGCCGAGGAGGCGCTGGCAGCACCGAGTATCGAGGAGCAGCGTCAGGCCTTCATCACCGATCACGCTCTCACCCCGCGCGAAGTCGACGTGCTCGTGGCCGTAACCCAGGACGAGCGCCCGCTCAAACAGATCGCCGAGGAGCTCGGCATCTCAATGCGCATGGTGCAGCGTCACCTGAGCTCCATCTACCAAAAGACCGACACGCAAACGCGCGCCGGTCTCACCAAAGCCTTCCCCTCGGCCTAAAACAAAAACCACCACAAAGGTGCCTGTCCCCTTTGTGGTGGTTTTTGGTCGCTTAGCCTTCGAGCTGCGCTACTTTGTAGCGGTAGGCCGCGGCGATAACGTCTTTGCAGCCCTCGCGGCCCAGCTTGGCGCGGTTGACGACGATGTCCTTGCCGCTCGTCATCTTCCACTTTCCGGCGCTGTAGCGCTTATAGAACGCCTCGCGCGCCTTCTGCTGCTGCTTGACCAGCTTGGCGCCCTTCTTTTTGTTAAGGCCGCGCTTCTTGCGCACGATCTCGACGCGGTCCTCAAAGGGAGCGGTCACCAACACGGCAATGTGGTTGGGGTTGTTGCGCAGCAGGTAATCGGACAGGCGGCCTTCGATAATGCAACTCTCGGTCTCGCCCAGATCCAAAATCACCTGGCTCATCTTTTGGAACAACTTATCCGAGTACGAACGCGCATCGTAGCGGTCGGGCAGAAACGCCATGTTCTCCACGGCTAGGCGCTCGTCGTAGGCGGCCATCTTATCGAGCGACTCACCCGCACGCAGCGACGCGCGCACCAGCAGCTCGTTATCGTACAGCGGAATCCCCAGCTCATCGGCGAGGATGCGACCAATCTCGTGGCCCTCGGCGCCAAAGTCGCGCGCGATGGTAATGACCACAGGGCTCTTCTTGTTCTCCAGATCGCTCATCGCGATTCCTTTCTAACAAATGAGAAAAAGGCGATTCCTGTTTCCCATTTTGCCACTTACGACCGTCCTGGTTTCCCAAGTGCGGCAGATTGCCCCGAAAGAGGAGCGCCGCGTACTAAATGTACGCAAGCGACGATTGAGGGGCAAGGTGCCGTGCTTGGGGAAGCAGGACTATGCGGCCACGATGCGGCGTTGATACGCCCTCACCAGCAACGAGATACCAAAGTTGAGCACAAAGTACATCGCAAACACCAGGCCGTAGAGCATAAGAACCTGCGACAGGTCGATCGCGTGGGCCATCACAACGTTGGCCGTGTACATGAGCTCGGCCACGTTAATGCCCGAAAGATACGAGCTGTCCTTAATGACGGTCGTGCACTGGCTAAACAGCGCCGGAATGATCGTCTTAAACGTCTGCGGCAGAATGATGTAGCGCATGGTGGCAAAGAAGCCGAAGCCCTGACTCTGCGCCGCCTCAAACTGGCCGCGTGGAATCGAGTTGAGGCCGCCGCGCACAATCTCGGCCATAACAGCGCTAGTAAATAGCGTAAAGGCGATGGTCGAAATCACAATGTCCAAACCCTGCACCGTAAAGTAGATAAACAGGATCCACAGCAGGTTCGGCGTGCAACGGAACAGCTCAATATAGGCGCTCACCAAAATACGGAACGGGCGGGGCGCATAGCTTTTAACAAGCGCCAGCACCGTGCCAAAGATGAGCGAGAAAAAGATCGACAGCGCCGAGATCTCGATTGTCTTAACAAAGCCGCCCCAGATGTAGAGCAGGTTCGTCGCGTTGAAGATTTCCATGCGCTAGGCCTCCTCTACGTTGTCGAGCCCCAGCTCGGCCAGGCTCACACCGCGCGGACGCTCCTTGGAGCGGCGCTCGAGCCACTGCACCAGCATGGCGAGCGGAAAGCAGATGATGAAGTACATAAGACAGCAGACGATGTATCCCTGCAGGTAACCGTACAGGCTCACAAAGTTGTCGGAACGGTACATAAGGTCGCCGCCGGCCACAAGCGCCAGCACCGACGTGTTCTTGACCAAGTTGAGCGCCTGGTTACACAGCGGCGGCAGAATGATCTTGAACGTCTGGGGCAGTACGATGTACCAGTACGCCTGCGCACGGGTGAAGCCCTGGCTCTGGGCCGCCTCCATCTGACCGCGCGGAACCGCCTCGATACCGGTGCGGATGACCTCCGAAATGTAGGCCGCGTGATACAGGCCCACACCCAAGAAGCCCAGCACGAACGGCGCGATGCGCACCGGCTGGTCGGCACCGGTTATGGCCTGCAAAAACTGCGGACCGGCCATGTACATAAAGAGCACCTGCACGGGCAACGGGGTGTTCTGGTAAAACTCCACGTACACGCGGCTTATGGCGCGCAGCACGCGCGAACGAGTGGTAGAGAAGACGCCCAGCAGCGTGCCCAGCACCAGCGACAGCAGCAGACCGGCAACGACCACCTGCAGCGTCACGCCAAAGCCCTCCCAGAAGGGCCCCATGTTTTGAAATGTCGTCGACCAACGGTCGGCGTCAAATAATCCTTCGAGCATTTGATTCCTTCCTTGGACGATGCGCCTATACAAGACCCCAGGTCTTGACCTCTTGGTCGAGCCAGCCGTCGGCCAGGCGATCGCAAATCACCTGATCGACCACAGCCGAAAGGTCGCAGCCCTTCTTGGTCGCCACGCCGTAGCCCTGCTCGCCAAACTTGACCTCGGGCTGCAGCAGCTCAACGGTCTCGTTCATGTAACCGGCCAGCGTGGAGCGGTCCATAGCAAAGACGTCGATATTGCCGGCATCGAGCGAACTCTTGATGATGGGGTAGCCGCTAAAGGCCCTAAACTCGGGCTTACAGCTAAAGCCGTTGTCCTTGATCATCTGCTCGATCAGGCTCTGCGTGGTGGCGCCCTGGCTCACGCCAATGACCTTGCCGTCCAGATCCTCAATCGAGGTAAAGCCCGAACGCTTCTTGACCATAAGTCCCACGTAGTCGGTGCGGTACGGCGTCGAGAAATCCCAGCTCTTCTTGCGCTCGTCGGTGATGGTGTAGGTCGCCGCGACCACGTCAAGTTGGCCGTTATCGATCAGCGGGCCGCGCGTCTTGGGCGTTACGTCGGTAAACTCGACAAGCTCCTGGGCGCGGGCCTCCTTGTAGCTCACGCCAAAGACGGCAGCGGCGATCTGGTAGCACAAATCGACTTCCATGCCCTCAAAGCGGCCCTTGGCGGTGTCGTAATAGCCATAGCCGGGAACGTCTTTCTTAACGCCGGCATTCAGATGGCCACGCGACTTGATGGCCGCAAGCTTGGACCCCTTGTCGGAGCCCTCGCCGCTGGTGGAGGTGCCGCAACCGGCAAGCGCGGTCCCCGTCAGCGCAAGCATGCCGGCGCCAGCCAGCTGCAAAAAGTGACGGCGCGACACGGCCGCCCTCGTCATATCCGTCATGTCCATCACCGCGCCTAGTGCAAAATCTTGGACAGGAACTCGCGGCAGCGCGGGTTCTCGGGGTTATCGAAGAAGTGCTCGGGCGTGCCCTCCTCCAGGATGCGGCCGTCCTCCATAAAGATGACGCGGTCGGCCACCTGGCGCGCAAAGCCCATCTCGTGCGTCACGCAGATCATGGTGATGTCCTCCTGCGCGAGCTCAATCATAACGTCCAGAACCTCCTGGACCATCTCGGGGTCGAGCGCCGAGGTCGGCTCGTCAAACAGGATGATGGGCTGCTTGGTGCACAGGGCACGGGCGATGGCGATGCGCTGCTGCTGACCACCCGAGAGATTCTGCGGATACTCGCCGGCCTTATGCGCCATGCCGACGCGCTTGAGCGCGGCGATGGCGATCTCGGTCGCCTCCTCCTTGCTCTTCTTTTGCAGCTTGATGGGCGCGAGCGTCAGGTTGCCCAGCACCGTCATGTTGGGATACAGGTTGAACTGCTGAAACACCATGGAGCTGTACTTGCGAGCCATCTCCAGGTGGTTCTTTTTGGTGAGCGGCGTACCGTCGATGACGACCTCGCCCGACGTGGGCTCCTCCAGATAATCGACGCAACGGATGAGCGTCGACTTACCCGAGCCGGAAGGCCCGATCATTACGAGCTTCTCACCGCGCTTGACGGTGAGGTTGATATCTTTGAGCACATGCAGGTCGCCAAAGTACTTGTTGAGATGCTTGATCTCGATCATGTCTGCCATGAATGTCCCTTCCCTGCGTTTACACGAGTTGAACTATTGTACGGAAAGAACCACGTTTCCGCAGCCCACACTACATTCCCGTAAAGAACCCGCAACCTTCCACCCACTCATTGGGGACAGACTTAAATGAGTACCCGCTCATTGGGTGCTCATTTAAGCCTGTCCCCAATGAGTACTCAGCCCAGAAAAAAGGGGCGCGACCGCAATGGTCACGCCCCTCAGCCTCAACTGTGTACCGCTCGGCCCCTACGCGAGGCGGGCTCCGACAATCTTTGCTGCTGCCGGCTTATCGAAGTTGCCGCCAGTGGCCTTGCCCAGAGCACCCATGACCTGGCCCATCTGCTTCTTAGAGGTCGCACCCAGCTCGGCGATAACCTGCTCGATCAGGGCCTCGAGCTCCTCGCCCGAAACCTGCGCGGGCAGCAGGCTCTCCAGAATCTTGACCTGCTCGGTCAGGTTGTCGGTACGCTCCTGGTCGGTACCGGCCTTGATGGACATCTCCAGCGTCTCGCTCGTCTGCTTAATCAGACGCTTGATCATGCTGTTGACGTCTTCCTCGGTCACGTCGCGGCGCTCGTTAACCTCGATGTTCTTTACCTCGGCCTTGACCTGGCGGATGATGGACAGACGAACCTTGTCCTTGGCCTTCATGGCCGCGATCATTTCCTTCTGCAGCTCTTCGTTAGTCATCTGTAAATCCTCCTCAATAGCGTGGACGGCACTCGCGCGAGCACCGCCCCATGATTACTCAGTCGTCGACGAATCGTCGGTCGAACTCTTGGTGACGCCCTTCAGGCTGACGTTGTACGGCACGTCCTTGGGCATGGGGTTAACGGTGATGTCGGCGTCTTTCTTGTACTGCTCCAGCCACTCGCTGTACGCGGTGCTGGCCGCCTGCGTCTTCACCACGTTTGAGACATACTTCTTGATGGCCTTGGGCACCCGCTTGATGTCATCGACCTGGTTATCGACGTGGAAGTAGTCGGTGCACTTGATGATGTGGTAGCCGTAGGTCGACTCGACGACGTCGCTCACGTCGCCCTTGTTGAGGCCCTCGAGCGCCGTCTGGTAGCTGTCGACGAAGGTGGTGAGCTTGTCCCAACCCACATCGCCCTTCTTCTCCTTGGAACCGGTGTCCTCGGAGTACTGCTCCACGGCATCCTCAAAGCTCAGCTCGCCGGAGTTGATCTTGTCCAGGCACTCCTGCGCCTTGGCCTTGGCGGCAGCCTTGTCCTCGTCGGACGCGTCGGAATCGACCTTGATCAGGATATTCGACGAACGGCGGGCGTCGTTGTAGTTGGACAGGTTCTCGTTGATGTAATCGACGATCTCGCTGTCCTTGGGCTTGCTGGTGGGTGCCACGGCATCCTTGAGCTTCTGCTGTGCCAAGCTCTCCTTGAGCGAATCCTTGTAGGTGTCCTCGGTGTAGCCGTAGGTCTTGAGGGTCTTCTTAAAGGTCTTGGCGCCGCCCGCGCTCTTGCACGCGTCCTTCCAAGCCTTCTCGACTTCCTCGTCCGAGACGGTCACGCCGTTCTCCTTCTGCGCCTGCTGAAGCAGAATCTGCTGCGTGTAGGAGTCGATGAGCTGCTTGCGGTACTTCTTGGGCGTGAGGTCGTTGTCGACCAGGTACTGTGCCCAGTCCTCGTCCTTGGTGTAGCCGTAGGACGTGCGCATGCTCATGATCTGCTTGGTCACGGTGTCCTCGGTGAGGTTGGTGCCGTTGATGGTGGCAGCCACACCGCCGGTGAGCTTGTAGCCCGAGCCGGTGTCCTCGGCTTGCGACATCAGGCCGGAGCACGCCATGGCCGAGACGGAAAGCAGCATCGCCAGTACGCCGATGACCACCAGGACAATCTTGACGGTCTTGGAAACGTAGGTCTTGCGCTGCTTCTTGCGAGAGCTGGAGGCGGCGCGGGACCGTTGCTCGGGCGTCGGCGCGGCCTCGGGGTTCTTTTTCTTGTTTGCCATGTTTGGCCTTTCGCATCACGAATCGAACAAACGCCATTGTGTCACAACGCGGCCCCCGCGACACACCTGGTGCAAAGGGGACAGGTTAATCTGCACCATTTTGGTGCAAAGGGGACAGGGCTGGCAGCTGGCAGTTAGGGACGTTCCTTTTCTGCCGGCACTTGGGGACTGTCCCTAACTGCCGGCAGAAAAGGAACGTCCCCGGGCGCCGGCTTAGCCCAACCTTAGAAGTGGCGGCGGATGGCGTCGACCATGCCCCGGGGCGTGGTCTGGCCGAGCACGTCGGCTGCGGCGTCGGCGTCCATAAAGATATTCATGAGCGCCTGCAGCGCCTCGACCTGGCCGCCTGGCTCAGAAATACCCAGGTTGATGATGATCTGCGCCGGCACGGGAGCGCCCATGCCCGCCATGGCGTTAAACGTCACGGGCGCGGCCGGCTTTACCACGGCGATGTAGGGCTTAGCCACAAACCCCGGGTCGGTATGCGGAATGGCGATGTTGGCAGCCGGCATGGCAAGCCCCGTGGGATAGGCGTCCTCGCGCGTGCGGACGGCGTCGAGCCAGCCCTCGGCAATGAAACCGCGCGGGGCAAGCTCGCCCTCGAGCCGCGCAAAGACCTCATCCGGCGTCGCGCACTCCCAATCAAAAAACACCAGTTCAGGCGTAAACAGCGCTTCGTTATCCGCCATGCGCTCACCTCTCTCACCTAGTCATCGGGGACGTTCTTGAATGACTAGTCGTTTGAGAACATCCCCGATGACTACCTAAAACAAAAGGTGGCCACTCGCGCCTTGGCGCCAATGACCACCCTGACTACTCGGCTAAATTGTACTGTGCGCCGCTAGCCACGAGGCGCATCAATTGCGACCTTGCCGCTCTCCAGCACGTGGACGCGACCGTCGGCGAGCATTTGCACGACCTCGGGATACAGCACGTGCTCGATCGCGTGGATGTGCTCCTCGAGCGTGTCGACATCCCAACCCTCCTCAACAGCCAGCGCGCGCTGGGCGATGATGGGACCGTTGTCGTAGATCTCGTTGGCAAAGTGCACGGTCACGCCGGTCACCTTGACGCCGCGAGCAAACGCATCGTCAATCGCATGGGCGCCGGTAAAGCTCGGCAGCAGCGCCGGATGCAGATTGACCACGCGGTTGGGAAACGCCGCCAGCAGCGGCGTATGCACCATGCGCATGTAACCGGCCATGACCACGTACTCGCAGCCGCGCTCGAGCAGCTCGTGCGCGATGATCTCATCGGCAGCGATGGGGTCGGCGTACACATCCTTGGACAGCGTGAGCGTCTGGATGCCAGCACGCTCGGCACGCTGCAGTCCCTTGGCCGAAGGACGGCTCGACACCACAAGCTCAATCGATGCGTTGAGCTTGCCGGCGGCGATCAGGTCGATCAGCGCCTGCAGGTTGGTGCCCGAACCGCTGATGAGCACGCCAATCTTGAGCGGCGCGGCCGTATCGGTGCCGGTCGGACGGGTGTAGGGCACAAAGCCCAGGCCCTCGCCAGCAGCCATCTGCTCGTTAGCGCTCATCGGAGTACACGACCTTACCGGAACCCTCGACGCACTCGCCCACGCGGAACGGCTTCTCGCCGAGCGCAACCAGAGCCTCGGTCACAGCGGCCTCGTCCTCGGGGGCAACGATCAGGCACAGGCCAACGCCCATGTTGAAGGTCTTGCACGCCTCGTTGGGCGCAAGCTCGGCCTGGCGCGACACGTAGGTGATGACGGGAGGAACGTCCCAACCCATCTCGGCACCGTTGCGGGTGACCACGGCGTCGACGTCGTCGGCGAGCGCGCGGTTGAGGTTCTCGGTGATGCCGCCGCCGGTGATGTGGGCGATGGCATGCACGTTGGCGCCGCCGCGCAGCAGCTCCAGAATCGGCTTGACGTAGATGCGCGTGGGGGCCAGCAGAGCGTCTGCCAGCGATGCGCCGCCGAGCTCCTCGAGCGGGCGGCTCAGCTCCTCGGCCTTAGCGGCGGCCTCGGGCGTGCCCGGCTTAATGCCGTCGACACCGATGACCTTGCGCACGAGTGAGTAGCCGTTGGAGTGCACGCCGGTGGAAGGCAGACCCAGGATCACGTCGCCGGGACGGACATTCGCGGGGTCGAGCATCTTGGGACGATCGACGACGCCCACGGTAAAGCCGGCGAGGTCGTAGTCGGCCGGAGCCATGACGCCCGGATGCTCGGCCATCTCGCCGCCCACGAGCGCGCAGCCCGCGAGCTTGCAGCCGTCGGCCACACCCTTGATGATCTTTGCCATGTGCTCGGCCTCGATGTGACCGATGGCAACGTAGTCCAGGAAGAACAGCGGCTCGGCGCCCGAAGCCAGAATGTCGTTGACGCACATAGCGACCAGGTCCTGGCCCACCGTCTCGTGACGGTCCATGATCTGGGCGAGCACGAGCTTGGTGCCCACGCCATCGGTACCGCTAATCAGAATCGGGTCTTCCATATCCTTAATCGCGGCGGCCGAGAATAAGCCACCAAAGCCACCGATACCGCCGATGACCTCGGGACGGTTGGTGTCCTTGACCATCTGCTTAATAGCGTCGACGGCGCGGCCACCCTCGGCGGTATCGACGCCGGCATCCTCATACGTCACATGCTTGCTATCGCTCATCTGAGCCTTCCTCTCCCACTACCGTGGCGCCGCGCGGGCGCCAAACGGTGCTCATAGTTGCGTTCATTTCGGCGCGCGCCATAACAGCACGCGCCGTCATATCAACAAAACAGCAGGTAAAACCGACCAAAATGAACCTGTCCCTACATGGCAGGTTTTAGGCCTCGCCGTGCTTCTCTTCCCAGCTGCGGTCGTCGTATTTCTCGACCACGGCGTCGTCGTCAAAATGCAACGGCTTATCCAGGTTGCGGGGCTTAAAGCCCTCCATGAACTTGTCGCGGCCAAAACTCTCGGGAATCGCTACGGGGTAGCGGCCGGTAAAGCACGCATCGCAGTAACCGCCCTTGGGCATGACCTTCAGCAGGCCCTCGACCGAAAGGAAAGCCAGCGAATCGGCGCCGATATACTCGCAAATCTCGTCGACCGTCTTGTTGGCGCTGATAAGCTGCGACTGCACGTCGGTATCGATACCGTAGAAACACGGCCAGATGACCTCGGGCGAGTTGATGCGGATATGAATCTCCTTGGCGCCAGCGTTGCGCAGCATCTTGACGAGCTGCACCATGGTGGTGCCGCGCACGATGGAGTCGTCGATGACGACCAGGCGCTTGCCCTCGATGTTGTCGCGCAGCGGGTTGAGCTTCATGCGCACGCCCATGGCGCGCAGCTCCTGCGTGGGCTCGATAAACGTACGGCCCACGTAGCGGTTCTTGATGAGACCCTCGCCAAAGGGAATACCGCTCTCGTGCGAATACCCCTCCGCGGGCGGCAGGCCGGAGTCGGGCACGCCGATGACCAGGTCGGCCTCGACGGGCTCCTCGTGTGCCAACTGACGACCCATGTCGTAACGGCAGGCATAGACGCTCTTGCCGTTCATGATGGAGTCGGGACGGGCGAAGTAGACCTGCTCAAAGATGCAGTTGGCGGGCTCTTCGGCTGCAGGCACGCCCTGCTCGGATACCAGACCCTCGGCGCTGATGCGCAAGATCTCGCCGGGATGGACGTCACGGACGTACTCGGCACCCACGATGTCGAGTGCACAGGTCTCGGAAGCAACAACCCAGCCGCCGGCGCGCGTGACATGGACGGCGGAGTCGACCGTCGTGGCGCCGTCTTGCGAGGGCAGCTGCGAAACGGCTGCGGCATCGGCCTGGTCCAGACCCTCGTCCACCAGCTTGCCCAGCACGAGTGGGCGAATGCCGTGCGGATCGCGGAATGCGTAGAGCGCCTGCTCGTTGATGAGCGTCATGGCGTAGCCGCCGCGCACGAGCTCCATGGCCTTGCGAATGCCCTCGCGCAGATGACCCGTACGCTGGGTAAAGTAGCCGATAAGCTTGGTCGCGACCTCGGAATCCGAATTGGAGAGGAACGGCACGCCCAGCTCGATCAGCTGGCGGCGCAGCTCGTCGGTGTTGACGAGGGTGCCGTTGTGAGCAAGCGCGATAATGACGCTGTTGATGGTAGAAAGATGCGGCTGCGAGGCTTCCCAGCTCTTGGCGCCGGCGGTGCCGTAGCGCACATGGCCCACAGCCAGCTGGCCGGAGAGCGTCGACAAGTCGGCATTGGAGAACACACGGTCGAGCAGGCCCAGATCCTTGCGGACCATAACCGTGCCGCCGTCACCCACGGCGATTCCCGCCGATTCCTGGCCACGGTGCTGCAGCGCACGCAGGCCAAAGTACGTCAGTCGAGCCACGTCGCGATCGGGTGCCCATACGCCGAAAATGCCACATTCCTCATGCAGCTGGTCGGAGTCCGGATCATACGTCGACATGGTGTTCACCTGTCCCGCGGCACGCTCGGCCGCGCGGATGGTTTCTTGAGACATGGCATCCCCTCAGAGCCTCGTATTTTTGGCGTTACCCGCTTTATTATACGCACGGCACGACGTGCTCCCCAGCGCATGAGCAGCGCTTTTTAAAAGCCCACCGAGCTAATAATCCGTTTTGTGGCCAAACATTTTATCGGTCTGTCCAGTGCAAGCGCCCGCGCCCCCAGATGGCTGCCGCGCCCGCCGTTGGGGATTACAAAGTTGCAATTGGGACGTTCGTCCTGTCTTTTGGCAGGTCGGCGGCGTATCCTTATAACCTACAACAAAGCGAGAAAGGTTATGTATGGATCGAAATGAACTCGACCCCAGCGTCCCCAGCGCCACGGAGGTCAAGAAGATCCCCCTCATCATTAAGGTGTACGCCGTCCTGTGCATCCTTTCCGGCGTGGGCACGCTCCCGTCGGTCGCTGCCTTTATGTGGCGGGTCATTACCGCGCTCATCAACGGCAACGCCGCCGCCAACCTCGGCGACAACACGCTCGTCGCAGTCGGCCTTATCGTCGCCGGCATCATGCTCTCTGCGGCAAGTGCCGTCATCCTAATCATCTTTGGCCTGGACCTTATCAAAAACCAGCGCCGCAACGCCGCCCGCCTGTCCTACATCCTTATTGCATTCACCGTCGTCGAGCTTTTGGTCGACGTGATGCTCCAGGGCATCGGGCCCTTCTTGCTTCGCCCTGCCATCCAGCTCGGCATCCTCGTCGCGCTTTCGACCACCGTCGACCCCACGCTGCGCCAGGAGCGCGAGTTGCAGCGCCGCCTGCAGGAGATGCTCGATCGCGACGCCGCCGCCGAGGGCATGCTCGGGCGCGATGAAACCGGCGAAGGCTACATCAAGCTCAACTACTTCAACCTGTTCTGGGTGTTCTTTGTCTGCTGCATACTCGGCCTGATCGCCGAGGACATCTGGCACATGACGGTCAACGACCCGGGCGTCTACCAGAACCGCGCCGGCATGCTGTTTGGCCCCTTCAGCCCCATCTACGGATTTGGCGCCGTGCTCATGACCATGGTGCTCAACCGCTTCTACAAAAAGAACCCCATCATCATTTTCCTGGTGAGCGCCCTGCTCGGCGCCAGCTTTGAGGTGTTCGTGGGCTGGTTTATGCAGACCGCGTTTGGCGTGGTCTCGTGGAGCTACTCGCACATAACGCTGTTCGGTATGCCCGACCCGCTCGTGGTCCTCACGGGCGGACGCACCTGCACGGGCTTCGCCTGTCTGTGGGGCCTGGGCGGCCTCATCTGGATCAAGCTGCTGCTGCCGAGGCTGCTTAAGCTTATCAACATGATCCCCTGGAAGAGCCGCTACTCGGCCACCGTCATCTTTACCGTTATCATGCTGGTCGACGGCGTCATGACGCTGCAGTCGCTCGACTACTGGTACCAGCGCGTTAACGGCACGGAGCCGGACAT
Source organism: uncultured Collinsella sp. (assembly GCA_900540995.1). Lineage (GTDB taxonomy): Bacteria > Actinomycetota > Coriobacteriia > Coriobacteriales > Coriobacteriaceae > Collinsella. Next base: position 31,287 of record UQHO01000021.1, read on the forward strand.
TCCCGTCGCACAGTTCTACGGAGAGCACTTCGATAACGAGTACATGGAAAACCGCTTCCAGAGCATGACCATGAGCCCCAAGGACGCGACGCGCATGTAGCGCCCACCGCGCCCAAAACGCAAAATGCCCGCCGGTATCACACGTACCGGCGGGCATTTTTATAAACGAGCCTTCTATCGACGCAAGCCTCTACGCCTCGCGCTCGACCTCACTCACGCATTCGTTCTTGATGGTGCCAACGAGCGCCTGCAGCGCATCGACCACGTGCGGGCGAATGTCCCCGCCGATGAGCACGAGCATGATGTCGTCACCTACGGCAAGCTCGCCGCTTGCCAGCCACACGCGCACATAGCCGATACCCGGCATCGCGCGCGTGGCCTCGATAGCAGACCGTACCTTTTCGGCGTCGTAGTCAAAGACCATGCCGCCCACCCTGTGGCCTGGTGCCACGCCATCGGTCTCGACTCCGCGCACCTCGGCCTTGGGCGTCGCACGCACCACACCGTTATGCGTCAGATACATCCCGCAGCCTGCCGCCGAAGCATCGGCCTTGGCCTCGCGCAGCAAAGTATCAATCGAAGGCATCAATTTGCCACTCTCAAGCATCATTTCTCCCTTACCGTCGTCGAGTAGCTAATTTGGGACGGGCTTTTTAGCTACTCTCAAACAACTTATTCCTCGACCGGCGCGAGCACCATGACGGCGCGCGTGTTGCTCAGCGATAACGAACGACAGGTCACAAGCGTTACGACCTTGGTTGCCGAAGCGGCACGATCGGTGGCATCACTCGCCACGGCCGAGGCGCCATCGAGCATCTCGGACAGATAATTCGTCAGCCCGTCGTCGCCCTCAAAGTTGGTCGCGCGCGCCTTGGCATACGTGTCCTCGACAACTTTGGTCGCCAGTGGTCGCAGCTTATACGTAGCATCCCGTGTGATGTAATACACAGACTCGATGCTATCGAACGTCGCCTGATCAGTGGTGTCCGAAATCACGTTGAACATCGACCCATCGTTCATATGGTGGCCGTAGATCGTGGTCTGCTGGTCGACCATTCCCGGCGCGGTGTCATCGCTATCCAGGAAAATGGCACCGGACGCGTTAGCCGTGCCGTCAAACAGCGTGTTGAGGTATTTGGAGTTGTTGTTGGTCTGCACCACGGGATAGTTGATGTTGGTTCCCGGCACGTAAATCCAACCCACAATCTCGGGGTTCGTCTGAGCAAGCGCATCAAAGTCGATAATCGGCACGCCGCTGGCGTCCTTATCGCTTACATATTGCTTCTCGATTTTCTGATACGAATCGCTCGCCTGCTTATAGCCAATCTGGGCATTAATAAAGATAGCGGCGGCGGCGACAATCAGGCCGATGCCCACGATGATGAGCAGGATAGGAATGATGGAGCGGCGCTTCTTACGCGGCGGCTCGGTGTAGCTGAACGCCGCGCCACTCGGCTGCCTCGTCGTCCGGGCCTGTTTCTTTGCCGTGCCATATGACGAAGGGCGATACGCAGCTGGCGTATCCTGGCGGCGATGGGACGTCGGCGTTACAGGACGCGGCGCACGCGGCTGCTGAGGAGAGGATGTCCGACCCTGCTGCGCCGCATGGGCAGCACCCGGCTTCGACGGATCGGGAATCTGAGAAGCCTTGAATCGTTTTCCCTGATAATCGGACATGGCTCTCCTTATACTGCGGTGAAACGGCGGAACGCTTAGGCGTCAGCCATCTCCTGCTTCATCTTCTCGATAACCTTGCGGTACTCGGGGTCGCAAGCACCCAGAATCTGCGTGGCATAGATGGCGGCGTTCTTGGCACCGTTGATGGCAACGCAGGCCACGGGCACGCCCGAAGGCATCTGCACCATCGACAGCAGCGAATCCATACCGCCCAGGTCACTCGTCTTCATAGGCACGCCGATAACCGGCAGCGGCGTAAAGGCAGCCACGACACCACCCAAGTGGGCGGCCTTGCCGGCGGCGGCGATAATCACTTTGATACCGCGATCGGCGGCAGTCGAAGCCCACTCGTGGACCTTCGCCGGCGTGCGGTGTGCGCTCGCAATGACGAGCTCATAGGGCACACCCAGTGCCTCGAGCTCGGCGGTGCAGCCTTCCATAACGCCCAGATCGGACTTGGAACCCATGATGATCCCGACAACCGGCTTTTGATCTGCCATAAACAAAGACCTCCTGTTGAGAGCGGCGACGCGGCGGATCCGCGACCCTTAACTACTGAGAGTAGTATAGCTGCTCCCGTCCCTGCGGTCTGCGGGTGCCCCGCGGCGGTCTGGTGTTTTCATCTTCACTCCGGTTGCTTCGCAAAGTCGTTCGGTGAAAACACCAGACCGCCGCG
>UQHO01000022.1 GCA_900540995.1 uncultured Collinsella sp.
CCCGCACCGGCTCCCGCCGCCGCACCTGCGGCCGGCACGTGGACTTGCAGCTGCGGCGCCACCAACACCGGCAAGTTCTGCTCCGAGTGCGGCAGTCCCGCACCCGCCCCGGCACCGGCAAAGTGGTTCTGCCCCAACTGCGGCAGCGAAAACGGCGGCAAGTTCTGCAGCAACTGCGGAACGCCCCGGCCCTAGCCCCTCTATCTGGTAATTGGCGGGGGATCCGCCACCCCCGCATTTGCTTCTATGGGTTTCGTTCGATAAAGGAGGACACCATGAAGACAACGTTCAAAAAGTCCGTACTCGCATTTCTGACATGCGTCCTGGCGCTCGCCTTTGCCCTGACGGGCTGCAGCGGCGGCGGCAAGGACCCCAAGGCCAACTTCGTCGGCAGCTGGCAGTACTCGGGTGGAACCTTGGATGGCGAAGAGCTCACCGATGAGTACATGGATATGCTCAAGGAGTGGGGCCTCAACTGCGTCCTGATCCTCGACGAGGACGGCACAGGCGTCCTCGATATGTTCCTTGAGGTCGCCGACCTGAAATGGGAAGCCAAGGACGCCACCACCGTAACGATCACCGCCGAAGATGAGTCGCACGATCTGAAGCTCAAGGACGACAAGCTCGTCCTTGAGGTGGACGGCGACAAGCTCATCTTTACCAAGTCCGACAAGGACCTGTCCGGCACGGTGAAGAAGGATCGCGAGGCGGCCGAGAAGGAAGAAGAGATCGATGAGGCCGTCGAAGACGACGACGTCCAGAGCATCGAAATCTCCCCCGCCGTCACCGTCGCCGATGACGACCTGTGCACCATCACCATCACCGAGAAGTTCAAGGACGACTGGGGCGACATCGGCTTTGTTGTTAACATCACCAACAAGAGCGACAAGGACCTGACCTTCTACGCTCCCTCCGGCAAGACCAATGTCAACGGCACCATGAAGGACCCCTGGTTCTCGGCTCACCTGATGCCCGGCACCAACGCCACTGAGGAATTCACATTCTCGAGCGGCGAGCTTGACAGCCTTGACGACCTGGTCAACACGACCATCGGCATCGACGCCTACCTGACCGATTCCTACGAGGACGTCGCCTCCTACAGCGCAACCATCGCGTAGCGGCATGTAACATCAGCCGCGGATTGGCGGACACATCCGCGCACACCAGACGGGGCCGCAGGAGTTAATCCTGCGACCCCGCCGTTTTTATGCCGATGCGCGACGAGCTTTAGCGCTCCATGTTGGGAACGATGCTGCCCTCGGTCACCGCGTGCACGGCCAGGCGCATGATGTTGTCGTAGCCGGTCTTGCTCAGGATCTCCGAGATGCGACGCTTGATGGTGCCCTCACTCATAAACAGCTCGGCCGCGATCTCGCGACGGCTTTTGCCCTCGCAGGCAAGGCGCAAAATCGATAGCTCGACATCATCGAGTGCCGCCGTACCCGAAAAAATGCTCTCGGGCGGCTTGGGAAACGTGCAATAGCCCGCCAACGTGGAGCGCATCACGGCGAACAGCTCGTCGATACCGACATTCTTGTACACAAAGCTATCGACGCCCGCCTCGCGAGCCTGATCGACAAAGGTGATCTCGGGCATGCCGGTCATGATAATGATGCGGCACTCGGGCAGCTGCTCCTTGATGCGCGCCGCCGCCACGATGCCGTTGGAATCATGCTCGGTGCATACGTCCATCAGTATCATGTCCGGACGCTCCTTGAGCGCGACACCCAAGGCCTCGGAGGCATCGGCGATGGCGGAAACAACAGTCATATCGGGCTGGTCGCCAACGGAGCGCGCCAGGCTCTCGCGCAGAATGGCCTGGTCTTCGACGATCAACACGCGGATCATGAGCTTCTCCTTTGGGACGTGTCGTTGGCGTTAAGCGGAATGGATACCGTAAGCGTAAAGGGTGGGGCGGCATGGACCTCAAGGCTGCCGCCCAGATTCTGTGCGACATGCCTCATACCAGGGATACCCGTTCCCTCGCGATACGATACGGGGGCCGGGGACCCGTCGTTAGAAATCGTCATGCGCGCGACGGCGCCAGCATCCGCCCCCTCCTGCCACAGGCGCACGTGGACCCGATGCGCCTGCGCATGCTCGGTGGCATTGGTCGAGGCCTCACGGATAATCTGCAAAAATGCGGCGGCGACACGCGCGTCCTCAGGCAGCGCCCCCTCTACATCGATCTGCACACTCACCAGGCCAAAAGCATGGACGATATCACCCAGCTGTTCTGCAGGCTCGCTGGCACCGCCACCGCGCAGATCGGCAGCAATTGAGCGCAGCAACGGATCAATCTGCTCGATCGAGTCATCGTCCAGACGCCCCTCCTCCAAATAGCGATGAAGAATGGACAGGCGCTGCCCGATCACGTCGTGCACGCGAGCGCGCATACGTAGGTAGGCCGCATTGTCAGCAACTTTTTTGACTTCTTCGATCTGGGCTTGGAGCTCTTGGCCCGCAAGCTCAAGCAGGTGGTTGGCTTGCGCCAAGCGATCGTAGGCGTGTGCGTATTCCGTCACGTCCGGTCCGATAATGCGCTCAAAGAGGCGTCCCGAAACCATAACCTCGTCGTGCACAAATAGGCGAATCTCGGCGGGAGAAATCTCGATCACCGCGCGAGCCTCACCAAAACGGTCCAAGTTAATCCGCACACGGTTCCTACTGCTTTCGGGCATTTGCATGCTGAGTTTGCGCAGGTCGTTCCATGTACCGCTCATATCGCCTAGGTCGGTGGGCATATGAAGCTCCACCAGGTTTTTGCGCATGCAGCGGTTCATGAGCAGCGGACGGCCCCTCGGGTCTAGATACAGGATGCCCACGGGAATCACGTTGATGGTCTCGATCGTCGAGAACATGGTGATATCCTCCTGGCGGTTACGGACGTCCATCAAGAGCGCCGCGATGGAACGGAACAGGAAGAACGCTCCCTCTGCGATAAGGACAACGGTCCACGCCGAGCCCATGGCAAAAACCACCGGTGGTGTAACGGCGACAACAAGCGACAGCTCGGCCAGCATGACGGGGCGACGATAGCGCACCATAAGCACCACGCCGTAGGCAAAGATCACGGCATTGAGCCACAGCGCTCCGCCCATTGCCCTGGCGCAAACGTCAAGCGGCGCCACCAGATATGAGCCAGACGACGCGAACAAGATGAGCGCCGAAATAACTAGGTGAAGCACAAGGCTCGCCTCGTAGGCACAAATCACTTTACGGTTATAGGACGAGCGGCGCGATGCGATGAGCGGGACGTGGATCGTCTGCAGACACGCAGCCAGGGCAAAGACAACATCGAGCGCAACGATTTGGGGAAGAATGAGCGAAATCTGCATCGTCACTCACCCGCCCTCGGCATCAAGACGATCATGCGCAGCTGGCCGGGCTCGCCCTCAAGGCGGTATGCCACGTTGCGCCCTTGCAGAGCGCTTTCGAGCTCTTGCGCAGCGGGCGTCTGCGAAAGATCTGCATCATCGTTGGAAAAAAGCGTGGCGCGCAGCTCGACACTGCATCGGTCATGGTCGCCCAAGTGATACATAAGCGCCGGATGGTCGGTGGTGTAGGCAAAAAACGCAAAGTCATACACGCAGTCGTACAGGGCGCTTACCGTACTGGCGTGCAACGGGAGCCGTATGGCGATAATCGAGGCGCAATCGATATCGATGGTGCGCAGGTCGCTTGCGAGCTCGTTGGCGATGAGCTGAATGCGGTCGCGATCAAAACCGCTCTCCCCGTGCTGCGCCAACGTGAGCGATCCCTTGCGCTTGCAATAGGCGACAAGCATCTTGGCGCGCTGCAACATACGGTAACGCTCGTGTGAAGACGTTTCGTCGGTCAACGGCGGCAGCGAGCTCAGCAGGTCGTACATCCCTTTGAGCGCGCGGGCAAGCGCCTGGTCCACGTCTTGGACCAGCAAGGTCTCGGCCTCTTGATCTGCCAGGTGCGTCTTAAGGTCGTAGTCGGCGGCGAGCAGCTCGTTTTGACGCTGCAGCTCCATGCGACGATGCGCCAGTTCACGGTTAAGCTCGTTGAGCTCCGACACGTCTTGGGCAAGCAGGGCCGATCCGCCCAGCAGTGGAAAGGCACGGTACATCACATCGGGATCGGACGCCACGGCAAAGGCATGGGCGCGGCCGTGTTCCTGGGTCCGCAACTCCTCGCGCACGCCTACCGGCGTTGGCTTTGACACCGGCGTGGCATAGACCTCCTGCAGGTCGCGCGTTAGAACTTTGAGGTCAAGCGGCAAGGTGTCGAAGATGCCAGCGATGTCGTGATACGACGGAATGACACCGCAATCGAGACAGATTTCCATCGCCACCACGCACAGGACGCAATAGATGAGCGAGAAGTTGAGCCTCCATGCCCAGGGCACGCGCAGAGCATATGAGATGGCAAAGAACGCGCCGCCCAGCAGCACGAGCGCCGCCGTGCCCGAGAAACGTTGGATGCGAAAGGACAAGGACCGGCCCACCAGGATAAAAAAGGCCACAAAGTTAAAGGCCGTCCACACGAGGACGGCGAAATAACCCCAGCCGTACGTGTAATCGTTACTCCAGGTGTCGCTTGTACGGTCAAAGTGGAAGACCTGCTGGTGAAAATCGTTGGTGAGAACAAATCCGATAAGCAGGATAGCCACAATCCACAGCGCAGCGCAGTAGCGGCGACCCAGGCGGTGTTGCTCCAGGCCCGCAAGGCGCAAACCACACAACTGGTAGAGCAGCGGAATGAGCGTCATGGGCACGTAGTACAGGTACCACAGCACGGTGGCATAGAACGGCGTGAACGACTTGTACTTGAGAATGACTTCGATCATCCACAGGGCGCAGATGGTGGCGACGGCAACAAGGCGGCGGCGCAGCACATAGTCCAAACAGCGCAGATAGACCGATACGCCCCAGATCGAAAATGCAATTGCGGCAACAAGCAACGGCAGAGAGCTCGAATGGACGGGCGCATCCACGACCTCTTCGGACACCTCGCTATAGGCGGGCACGGCGTTAGAAAGTTTGGGGTCGAAGGCGAACAGCGCCGGCAAGACTGCCAAAAGCATGAGGAACATCGCGGTGATGACACCGGCGATAGCAAAGACGCGGTGGCGGTACACCTGATGTGTTATGCCAACAAGGAATCGCGGCATGGCGAAAAGCCTGCCGCCCCTGGGATCCGCCACGGGTGCGGATCGGGCGGCCGCGTTGCCGATATGTCGCTCGCGGGTACCCATAGTGCTTTTAGTGTACCGACAGATGGGTCGAAAAAGCGGGCCGCATGTCCCAAAATCCGCAGACGGCAAGGCGCCCGGCAGCCTCCCCCGTCTGGCACTTCCCGATATCCGCCCGCCCCAAACCACCGCAAAGGAGACAGGCACCTTTGTGGTGGTTTGGGGCGATGCGCTAGTCCACGGTGATGTCGAGATTTTTGCCGATGAGGCCAACGTAGCCGCCTTCGGCTGCCTTGGGGCTGTCAGTATGGCAGAGGACCCACTTGTCGGCCTTCCAGTAGCAGTAGCTGTCGCCGGCCGCAGGCATGTCGGCCGCGGCCTCGGGGCGCGGGCCGTTGGTGCCGGCGGGCAGCGCCACCATCACCTGGAAGCCACCGTCGTCGACCATGCACGGCGTGTAGTGGAGCGTGGTGTTGAAGACTTCGACGACCGTACCCGCCGGCACGCGAAACGCCTTGACACACGCGGTGTCGAGCTTGCCGTCCTCGATCTCCCAGCGATGCGCCACGAGCAGGATAAAGTCGCGCGCGCCCAGGTTGAACTCGCTCGCGCGGTGGTACTCCAGGCAGTTGAGACGCGTGTTGTGGCCGTTGCACCAGCCCAGCTGGAACGGACGGCCACCAAACATGAGAAAGCCAAGCTTGTCGGCATCTTTGACGCCCTCGAGCTCCGGCGCGCTTGCTACGTACTTGCTGCCCTCGGGAATGGGCGTGGCAGAGAGTGCCTCGAGCACGGGCGACGTGAGCTCGGACGAAACGTTATCCCAAACGTTGCCATAGGATTTGAACTCGGGATCGTTGACAGAGTAGATATGCATGTTCACTCCTGTTCGTAAATGTGACTATACGAACATTCTAGAACAAACATGAGCGATTTTGAACGCTCGTCCCGACCAATCAACAAAAAGGCGCCCCCGCATAAGCAAAGGCGCCCAATGCACGCGTTTTGGGCGATAAAGCTCTTACGCCTGCTGATAGTGCAGGTGCTTCTCGTCGATATCGGCCAGGTCGCGGTCGAGGTAGCGGCGCGCGAGCCAGTTGGCCATGGGGAGGTTCTGGTCCAGGTAGTTACCGCATTCCTCGGGAGCGGCACCGGGGACATCGCCCTCAAAGCCGGCGATAAACTCGAACAGCTCACGCACGAGCGGCAGGATCTCCTCGCTCGTCACCTCGCCAAAGACAACCAGGTAAAATCCCGTGCGGCAGCCCATGGGGCCAAAGTAGACAATACGGCTCGACCACTCGGCATGATTGCGAAGGAACGTCGCGCCCAGGTGCTCGATGGTGTGGCACTCGGCCGTGTTCATGACCGGCTCCTTATTGGGTGTGGTCAGGCGCAGGTCAAAGGTGGTGACGGCGGCGCCGGTCGCCGGATCGCGGTCGATGCGGCTCACATACGCGCCGGGTTCAAGCAGCAGATGGTCAACGGAAAAGCTCGCGATGCGCTCCATGGCAGATCCTCTCGGTAGTCAATTTGGGACGGGGCTCTTTTAGCTGGTTCGAATGGTCGCACCAATCATACCAGTCAAAAAAGCCCCGTCCCAAAAAGACAACTTAGCCAAGGACACGGGCCATACGCGTCTTGAACTCGGACAGGAAGCGCGGAGCATCCACGGTCAGTGCCACAAGCGCGCTCTTGTCCGGATCGGACAGGCGGCGCTCATCGCAGATGGTGCGACCGCGGTACTCGCCCAGCAGATCAACACGCAGGTTGCAGCCGAGCGCACCTACAAGCGTGGGGTCGATCGCCACGGCGACGGCAAGCGGATCGTGCAGCGCACAACCACCCAGGTAGGGTGCGTTCATCTCGTACGAGCCAATGTAGTGCTCGACCATGCTCGCAAATGCGCAGCCTGCCATGGTGCCCGAGCCCGTCCAGCCGGCAATGTCGCGGCGTGTGAGCACCACGCGATGCGTCACGTCCAGCCCCACCATGGTGAGCTTACGGCCCGAGCGCAGCACCGCGTCGGCTGCCTCGGGGTCGCTCGCCATATTGGCCTCGGCGCCCGCGCTCACGTTGCCGGGCACGGTAAGAGCGCCGCCCATCACGACCACGCGGCCAATGGACATCATCGCCACCGCATCGCGCTCCAGGGCGAGCGCCAGGTTGGAGAGCGGGCCAGTCGCTACGTAGACCAGATCGGGACCATAGGTGCGCGCGGCATCGATCAGATAATCGACCGCAGCGTTGCCGTCGGCCGAGGTCGCCCCCACCGGCTCGTAGGGCGACGCGGGCACGCTCGCGCCGCCGATGCCGTTCTTGCCGTGAATGAGCGCGGTGGACGCCGGCGGCGTATAGGGCTCAGTCGCCTGCAGAGGACGGTCGGCACCCAGGTACACCGGAACCTCGGGGCGACCCAGCAGATCGAGCACCGCCAGGCAGTTGTGCGCCGATTGCTCGACGCGCACGTTGCCAAAGCACGTGGTGATGCCCACGAGCTCCACCTCGGGGCTCGCGATGGCATAGGCCAGCGCCATCGCATCGTCCACACCCATATCCAGATCAAGGATCAGCTTCTTGATTGCCATTGTTCTACTCCGCTTCTCCGTCTTTATCGTTTAACCAAACCAATGTTCAACTTCGGCGCGCGTGGGAATCGATTGCTGAGCGCCCAGGCGCGACACCGTCACTGCCGAGGCGCGAGCACCCGCAGCCATGCACTCAAAGAGCGGCAAGCCCTCTAGGCGAGCCGCCGCCAACGCGCCGATAAACGTATCGCCGGCGGCCGTGGTATCGACTACCGTACTCGAAAGTGCCGGCATGCGCAGCAGCTCGCCGTCATCGCCGAGCGTAACCGACCCGGCGCCGCCCAACGTGATGACCGCAGCTCCGGCGCCCTTGTCGAGCAGCGCATTGAGCGCGGCGACGCAACTCGCATCATCCGTGGGCAGAATGCCCGTCAGCACCTGGCACTCGGTCTCGTTGGGGCAGACCAGGTCGACCGCGGACCAGGCCTCCGCAGGCACATCGCAGGCAGGCGCCGGATTAAAGACTGTATAGAACCCGAGCTCGTGAGCGCAAACAAGCGCCTCGGCCGTCGCTACAAGGTCACATTCACCCTGGGCGATAAAGACGCTTCCGGCAGCCGGGGCAATCTTGCTGGCGTCACTATCGAGTTCATCGGCCACCAGACGCCTCAGCGCGCGGGCAACGTCCTCGCCCGCAAGCGCATGGTTGGCGCCCGGCGACAGCACGATGCGGTTGTCTCCCTCGCAGCGAATGATGGTCGCCGTTCCCGTCTCCACATCATCGCGATGCACTACAAAGTCACAGTCCACGCCGGCGTCTTGGAGCCCCGCCACGAGCGACGCGCCGAACGCGTCGCGACCGACCGCGCCGATCATGTGCGTGCAAGCGCCCATACGCGCGGCAGCTACGGCCTGATTGGCGCCCTTGCCGCCGGCGTTGGTGATAAACCCGCTGCCGCCGACGGTCTCGCCCGCACGCGGTATGCGCTCGCACGCCACCGAAAGGTCCATGTTCATGCTGCCGAACACCGCAACGATGCCGCGATCTGCCATGGAAACCTCCTCATCTGCGGGCCTTATGCCCACCGCCAGCCGTCGATCGTGCACTCTCGCACCCCCTATAACTTTAGTTCACTTTGATGTGGACGCGCGCTTGAGCTTGCGCCAGCAGCAAGCATTCACAGGAGCAGGCAGCTACAATGAAGGCGTGCTGATTATTCTCGTCATTGGATGATGTTTTATGGAACAACTCTCGCAATCGGGCTCGCGCGGTCGACGCCGCACGGGCAACGAGCCGGCGCCGCACGAACGCGTGAAGGGCGAACGCCGTGCCAACGAACCGCGACACACCGTGAGCCCCCATCGTGCTTCTGCCAACAACGCGGGCCGCGCCAACACTCCCGCCGAGGAGCAGACGCCTGCTCGCCCTAAGTCCCGCTACATCCCTGCCCTTGACGGCCTGCGCACGCTTGCCGTCGTCGCGGTGGTGCTCTATCACCTCAACCTCACGTGGGCGCAGGGCGGTCTGCTCGGCGTCACGATCTTCTTTGTGCTTTCGGGCTATCTGATCACGCGCTTGCTGCTCAACGAAGTCGCTAAGACCGGACGCATCGACCTCAAGAGCTTCTGGATTCGCCGCATCCGTCGCCTGGTCCCCGCCGTGGTAACGGTAGTGTTTGTAACCTGCGCGCTGTGCACTATCTTTAACCACGTGATGCTCACCAAGATGCGCCCCGACATCCTGCCGTCGCTGCTGTTCTTCAACAACTGGTGGCAGATTGCCCAAAACGTCTCGTACTTCAATGCTCTGGGCGACCCCTCGCCGCTCACGCACTTTTGGTCGCTTGCCATCGAGGAACAGTTCTACCTGATTTGGCCGCCACTGCTGTTTGCCATGGTATCCATGCATGTGAGCAAGCCCAACACGCGCCGCGTGGTTCTGGGCTTGGCTGCTGTCTCCGCCATCGCCATGATGGTGCTCTATAACCCCGCCGCCGACCCCAGCCGCGTGTACTACGGCACCGACACCCGTGTGTTCTCGCTGCTGCTGGGTGCCTGGATGGCCTTTATCCCCGATCGCGACCTGGCGCCGGTGCGTCTCGCTCGTCGTTTGGGGCTCAATCGCCTAGCTGGCGCCGCCAAGCACGGCAAGAACGCCGAGGGCAAGCCTGGCGAGAAGGCCGACGAAGCAGCCGAGACCGCCCCGGCACAGCCGAGCGCCCTCGTGCGTTTTTGGTCCTCGCCCGCATCCATCGATGTGTTGGGCGTCGTGGGTCTGGTTGGCCTTGCCGCCATGGTCGCGCTCACCAACGGCTACACTGCCTTCCAGTATCGCGGAGGCACACTGCTGTGCTCGATCCTCACGCTCATGGTCATCGCGGCCTGCGTGCAGCCCCAGGGAATGGTTGCCCGCGCGCTGTCCGCCGAGCCGCTCGTGTGGGTTGGCAAGCGCTCGTACAGCATCTACCTGTGGCACTATCCCCTGCTGTTGCTCATGAACCCGGTCGCCAACATCAACGATACACCGTGGTGGCAGTACATTTTGCAGGTGCTGTTGGTGGTCGCCGTGGCCGAATGCTCATATCGCTTTATCGAGACGCCGTTTAGGAAGGGCGCCTTCGGCCGCACCGTATCCGAGTTCCGCGATGGCACCACCACGCCCGCCAACTGGGTGCGCGCGCACGTCCCTGCCTGCGCAGCCTGCGCTGTCGTGTTGGTCGTTGCACTGGGCGGCCTGATCTTTGTGCCCGAGACGTCTGCGCTGAGCGGCGAGGGCGCCGAGGTTCTGAACAAGGAAGCCAAAAACACCGCACCGAAAGACCAGCAAGCGGCCGACGACACCGATAAGGACAACGACGGCTTCCCCGACGGCTCCTACGACCTGTTGATGATCGGTGACTCCGTGTCGCTGCGTGCCGTGGACGCCTTTGACGGTGTGTTCCCGCGCAGCCATATCGATGCCGAAAAGGGCCGCCAGTTCGATGCGGGCCGTGCGACATTTGAGGGCTATATCCAGCAGAACCTTGCCGGCAAGATCGTGGTCTTTGCACTGGGCACCAACGGCTTGGTAACCGACGACCAGATCGACGCCATCATGGCCGATGCAGGAGATAAGCGTATTGTGGTGTTTGTGAACACGCGCAGCCCGCAGCCGTGGGTTGGCTCTACCAACCAGGCCATCGCCAACGCCGCTACGCGCTACAAGAACGTGCGCGTTATCGATTGGTACGGATACAGCGCTAACCGCAACGACCTGTTCGATGGCGATGGCACGCACCTATCGACCACTGGCGTGACTGAGTACCTCAACTTGATCCACGATGCCGTCAAGAAGGACCTGCCCGTACACCCCGAGGATCACGTCAACGATCCGCAGCCGGCAGCCGTCAAGTCTGCCACCGACGCGCTCGTCAATGCGCTCGCTCTCAAGCCGCACAAGCTGGGCACCGACAAGTAGCCCGCAGCAAACAACCCAAAATCACTCTTTTCGAGCCGGCCCCAAGAGGTCGTGGGCAAAAAAACAGGCCGCAGCCCATCGCTGCGGCCTGTTCGGAAGCAAAAGTGGGCGTTAAGCGCTGTAGCCCATCGCCTGCAGAACAAACATGACGACCGTGAGCACCGTAATCACACCGATAGTCGCCCAAGTGAGCACATTCCACACGCGGCCGTTGCGGTTGGCACCCATAATGTGACGGTCGGCTGCGATAACCACCTGGAACACCAGAACCACGGGCAACAGCACACCATTGATGACCTGTGAGGTCATCATAATCTGGAACAGATCGACGCCGGGCATAAGCACCAGCACGGCAGAGATACCGATGATGGCCGTAATGATGCCGCGATAGACCGGGGCCTCGTCCCAGCTGCGGTCGGCACCGCGCTCCCAGCCAAATGCCTCGCAGATAGCGCTCGACGTAACGCCCGGCAGCACGCAGGCGGCCAAGAAGCTCGCCGCGACCAGGCCCGAGGCAAACAGTACCGTGGACCACTGACCCGCAATAGGCTCCAACGCGCGGGCAGCATCGGCGGCATCGCTAATCTGAATACCCGCCGGGAACAACACCGTACCGGTCGTGATGATAATAAAGCCGGCAATGACATCGGCGGCAAGCGAGCCGCTCACGGTATCGATGCGCTGCAGCACGATATCGTCCTCGCCCGCGTTCTTATCGACCACGTTGTTCTGCGCCAAGAAAATCATCCACGGCGCGATGGTGGTACCGATCGTTGCGACCACGAGCGACACGTAGTTGGGATCATTTTGAATGTTAGGCACGACCAGGTCGACCGCGACCTCGCCCCAGTTGGGGCCGGCCATAAACGCGGCGACGACGTAGGTCACGAACACGCAGCTTACCAGCAGCAAAATCTTCTCGATGCGCTGGAAACTGCCCGACATGGTAAGCATCCACACCAGCAGCGCCACGAGCGGCACCGAGATGCTCGCCGGCACGCCAAACAGAGCAAGGCCACTCGCGATACCCGCGAACTCCGAGATGGTCACCGCCGTGTTGGCGATCAACAGCGCCGCCATGGCCAACACGCTCTTGCGCACGCCAAAGCGCTCGCGAATGAGCGACGCCAGGCCCTTACCCGTGACGCATCCGCAGCGCGCCGCGGTCTCCTGCGTCACGATAAGCAGCACGGTCATGACGGGAAGCATCCAGAGCATCTTGTAGCCATAGCTGGCGCCCGCGCTGGAATACGTTGCAATGCCGCCGGCGTCATTGCCCGAAAGCGCCGCCAGCAGACCGGGACCCATAGCGCCAAAGATGGCCGCGATGGTCAACTTTTGCTTGGTGCCCGACTTTTGCTTGGTATTTTGCACGCGACCACCTAACCAATGACCGACATGGTGAGCAGCACCGCAGCGGCGCAGTACGCCACGCACGAGATCATGACGGCAATAACGTTCATGGCGGTGCCCGACGTGTTGAGGTCATGCTCGTCACGCCAGAACAGCACCATCAGGTAAATCACGGCGCTCATGTTGCCAACCAGGCAAATGATGGCAGCGATATTAAAGCACCCGGTAAAGAGTTGCTCCTCAAACATGGGCGCATCGGGGAACGCAGCGGTGCGCACCAGCTGGGCGCACAGATAGGTCACGAGTGACAGAATCAGGCCCATGCCCGTGCTCTGGAAGAAGAACCCCAGATACGGCTTGGGCTCGTCGTCGTGACCGTCATACTCCAGGAAGTAGTTCTTGACGAACGACACCATACGCGAGGCAGCCAGCAACACGAGCGGCATGGCGCACATGGGGAACACCACCAAATGCGCGGAGCCGAGTGCCGTTCCCAACACGGTCGCCATAATGCACGAGGCAATGCCCCACACGACAACCCAGTACTGGCGATGCACAAACCAGCTGAGCACGTTCGTCGAGTCGTCCGACGCGCTATCGCCCGAGCCGACACCGGCGATCTGCAGGTCCTCCTGATGCTCCTCGGCGATAACATCCATGGCGTCGTCGAAGGTCACGATACCCAGGATATGGCGGTTCTCGTCGCAGACAGGGATGGCAACCAGGTCGTACTTGGTCATCTCGTCCGTCACGTCTTCCTGGTCCTCGTCGGGCGACACATAGACCAGGTCGCGATAGGCCAGCTGACCCAGCGTGGCGTCGCGGTCGGCTACGATCAGCGTGCGCAGCGAAAGCACGCCGGTCAGCATGCCGCTCGGATCCTCGGTATAGACGTAGTAGACGCTCTCGAAGTCCTCGTCGAGCTCGCGAATCGCCTCGATGGCGTCACCGACCGTTGCCGTGGCGGGCAGGGAGACAAACTCCGAGGTCATGATGCGGCCGGCGGTATTGTCCTCATACCCCAGCAGGTTACGAATCGCCTTCTCCTCCTTGACGCCCATCAGGCGCAGGAGCTTCTCGGCCTTCTCGTAATCGAGCTCGTCGATCAGGTCGGCTGCATCGTCCGGGTCCATCATGGCCAGCATCGACGATGCGTCCGTGTCGGACAGGCCCTCGAGCATCTCGGTCATAAGCTCGTCGTCATCGAACTCCGAGATGGCCTCGGCGGCCTGGGCAGTATCGAGCTGCGCAAACACCTGCGCACGTAGGCGCGGGTCGAGCTGCTCGATAATGTCGGCGATGTCGGCAGGATGCAGCTCGCCGAGCGTCTTGTGCGACACCGAGAGTTGAATGTTCTTGGTCGAGCGATCGAGCAGGTCCATGTAGGACCAAGCGATGATGTCCTCACTGAGCGGCTTGCCCAGGTGCTTCATAAAGCCTTCGACGATATGCTCGAGCGCGGGGCTGATGGCGCGTAGCAGACCGCGGGCACCGACCTCGGCGCCCAGCAGGCGCAGCTGGTTTTCGCCCGACATGGAAAACTTGATGTCGTTTACGCGCACGACCTTCATGCCCTGCGTGTCAACGATCTGCTTGTTGAGCACGTCGCGGGCGAGCAGGAGTTCGGTCGGCTGCAGGTACGAAAAACGGATTTCGGTGGCCGACGTCTTAAGGTGTACACCCGTCTCGTCGATACGGTCGACCCATTTGCGCCAGCTGATCATAAACGGCGTCTTGCCGGGTCCGCGGAACGCGAGCGACGTCACGTGCGGAAAAACTTCGCCGGTAGCAATACCAAAATCGTTGACCACGCCGAGCTTTTCGCCGTCGACGTCCAAGACCGGCAGTTTGAGCATCTCACTCAGATAATTCAATGGTGCTCCCCATCATAATTCCTCCGGACGCGGCCGCGCGTGCGGCGTCCGGGGGCTTCTGGATATGTATACGCATGCGCGGGCGGCACGCCGCTCGACGCTTACACCCCGTGCATGCGCAAAAAGCACCTGCATGGGGTCATCGACTGTATGGTCGAGGTTTGGATTTCACCTGTAACCTTTCTCTTGACCCTCATTAACCGCAGTAACTATAGCATCAGCATCGCCCTGCGGCATCGAATTTATGCGCTGCACATTGCAGGCATACCAAACACTGACGCATCCGTGACATAGTCATTGGGGACGTTCTTAAATGACTACCCAATGACTACTCCGTGGTGTCGTCGTCCTCGGCAAGTTGGGGGAACACGGCGTCCTTGGGCATGGTGACCTTCGTCAGCGAGGTGAGCTTTTTGCTCAGCGACGTGTCCGTCTTGACCAGGTCGCTGAGCGTCACGATCTTGTAGCCGTCGGCAATGAGGCCGTCGATAATCTGCGGCAGCGCCTCGAGCGTCTGCTCGGCGCATTCGTCTCTATCGGTGAGCAGCACGATATTGCCCGGCGTCACCGAATCGAGCACCGTCGAGACCTGCTCGTCGGCACCGTTGAGCAGCCAGTCGCCCGAGTCAATATTCCACGAGACCACGGCGGAGACCAGGTCCATCGCATCAATCCAGTTTTGCTCGTCAAAGGCAGCGTAGGGAGCACGCAGTAGCATCGTCTTCACGCCGGTCGCCGACTTAATCGCATCGGTGCCTTTCGGGATCTGTTCGCGTACCGCCTCACGGTCCTGACCCTTGAGCGAATCGTCGCTGTAGCTGTTGGATCCGATCTCGCACCCGGCATCGACAATCGCCTTGGCCGTGGCAGGCGAGGCCTCGGCCGCATCGCCCGAAAGGAAGAACGTCGCGGTGACGCCCTTTTCCTTGAGCACCTGCAAGATCTGTTTGGTGGCGCCGCTCGGACCCTCGTCAAACGTCAGCGCCACGTACTTTTTGTTGCCCTTGGGCGCCACGCTGGCGCACGCAACAACGCAATCGGTGGCGGGCACAACCTCGCCGCGGTCTTGCGTCTTGCCCGACTGCTCACCAACCCACACCTCGGAGCGGCCCTGGACACCCCACGTCTGCACATACTCGATAGCGCCCGTACCCTCGACCTTGAGCTTGGGCTCGATAACCGTAGCCTGAACCTCGTGCTTCTCGTAGGTGTTACGGCCATCCTTGACCGTCACCTTCTCGCCGCCCTCAAGTTCGCGGCTACCCCATTTGCCCTGTTTCACGCGCTTGCCGTCGACCTTCACCGACAGCTTTTCGCCCCCATGGCGCTTGAGCACGCTGTCATCAACGGCCAGCAGGTCGCCTGCGTCGTAGGTGTCAGTCAACTCCTGGTCGTCGATGAGGTTTTGTAGCGTAGAGCCGACGCGCACTGCGGTCTTCTGGCCGTTGAGCTCCACGTCCACGCTGCGGTTGACGTAGCCCACGACGGCAGCGATAAACAGCACGAGTGCGCAACCCACGGCGATGAGCGCATAGGGCAGGCGAGACGAACGACGGGGTGTGCGGCTGTTGCCGATGCGAGCGCTGCGGTCGCTAAAGCCGCGGCTATGGTTGAGATACATCGCGCCGGGCTTACGGTGACGCTTGCGCTGACCGCTGGGCAGCTGCCCCAGGTCGCGGCGCGCCGTCGGACGCGCACCCGAACGCCCGTTTAAGTTGGATCCGTTTTGGCGCATATGCCCTCCCCCATAAACACAGCAAGCCGGAGCAACAGGTCTCCGGCTTGCCTCCCATCATTTGGTACGTCGCTATTTTGTAGCTTTTGACGAGCCTCCGCTCGCCTTTTGGTATTCGTCCTTAAAGGCCTTGAACATGCCGCGCGTCTTGCCGAGCTGCTTGCCCAGTGCGCGACTGCCCTTGTCCACGGCAACCGATCCCTTGTCGTCGAGCACCTTGGCGCCCTTTTTGACCTTGTCGCCCACCACGACGCTGGCCTCGGCGGCCTTGGCAGCCGCACCGCCCGAATACCCGAGCGACTTGACCTCGTCCGAGACGACCATCGCGCCGTTCTCATAGCCGCGCAGCATCGTCGGCGGCACCTGCGTGTCACCAACCAAAACACTCGAAGCAGCACCGGCGGTCACATAGAATGCCTGCACGGTGCCCGAACGCGGCTTGAACTCCACATCCGAGCAATAGCCCACGACGTCGCCCGATTCCGTGCGCACGTCCATACCGACCCAGATGATGCAATCGTCCAGGTTGATGTCGAGGCGCTTGGCGGCGGCGGCATCGTACGTGTCCTTGACGTCATCAACCGCAATGGCGCCCTCGTAGACACCAATGGCGTCGAGCGCTACGAATCGGTCGGGACGCTCGATCATGCCCGCGATATCGGACTGGCGGACCATAAAGCCGACCACGCGCGTACCGCCCGGGGTAAAGACCGGAAAGTGAATCTTTCCGAGCTTTTTAGGGCTGCGCGGCGTGCCGTCCTTTTTGGTGCGCTTGTCCTCGGTAGGCTTGCGATAGATCTTGGCGCCGACAAAATCCCCGGCGCGCATTATGCCTCGGTCGAGGGCTCCGCAGCCTCGGTATCAGCCTCGACGGCGTTCTCGACCACGACGTCGGCGGCAGGCGTCACGTTGCCGCCCGAAATGGCGTCGTTGAGCTGCTCGCGCAGCTGGTCCATGCGCTCGCGGGCCAGGTCGACCTTGGCGCGCAGGTCGTCGGTCTTGGCGTCGACCATCGGGCCAAAGTCATTCACCGCAGCACGGGCCTCCTCGGCGCTGTGCTCGTAGGTGTCGCGCATATTGTCCCAGGCGTCGTTGGCGATATCGGCAGCCATGGCGCGGGTCTCGGCGCCCGAGCGCGGGGCCAGAGCAACGCCGACAATAGCGCCGGCAGCGGCACCAAAAAGTGCGCCGGAGACAAAGCTGAAAGTCTTACCCATGATCATTCCTCTCCTGCGGGCACGTCGGTGCCCACCGTTTGAATGCTGTCCATTATACCCGCAGCGCATCACTTGCCGCTCCGCTCATCTGCGTACGGCAAAGGCGCAGGTACGTGATGGTGATAAACGCGTAGGCCTACTCTTGGGGCATAGCCGGCATGGTCACCGTGGCACCCGGGTCCTCGCCGGCGCCGTCCACGAGCGGCAGGCCGCCCTCATGCGCAGGTCCTGCCGGAACCGTCGCCGCACCGCCAAAGACGGCAGCGGAGGCCTCGTGGTTCTCGGCAACCGCACCCTCGGTATCAATCGCCACCTGGGGCTCGTCGTCAAAGTTGGGGACGCCCTGGGGCTCGGTGGGAACGGGCTCGGCGGTCGCATCGGCAACGGGCTCGGCGTCGACCGGCACATCGCCCTCGTCAGCGCCCTCGTCCTCGGCAGCATCTTCGCCGTTCACAGCGGCGACGGCCTCGTGAGGATCCTTGCCCTCGGCCTCGGCGCGCATGCCCAACACCAGGTTGCGCAGGCCCGCGACCGTGCCTTCCACGTCGGGGGCAGGCTGGTCGGCGTGCAGGTACGCCCAGTCCATCATAAAGGTGGCCGAAGACAGCGCACCGATGGCCAGCGCGTCGTCGGGGCACGAAAGCTCAACCTCAAAGACGCGCTCGTCGTGCTCGCTTACGCGCGTGCGGCCGCACGAGATGCTACCGGCAAGACCGGTCTCGTTCATGAGCTCGACCGTCACATGCTCAAGCAGGTGGCAAAGCTCGGTCTGGCCCATGCAGTCCTGGAATTCGCGACCGGAATCACCCAGGCACAGGTGCTTGGCAATCGCCGGCACCAGGTAATACACGCGCGCCGTGGCCTCGATATCCTCCGAGGTCATGAGCGGCATGCCGGGGTTCACCAGCACATGCGCGCAAATCTTGTCCTCGCTGACGGTGACCTTAAGGATGTTGAACAGGCCTGCCATAACTCTCCCCTACTCTTCCTTGTCCTACTCGTCGCCATCGTGCGGATCCACAGAGCCCGCACCCGACGCCGCCGGCTTCTCTGCCGAAGACTCGGAATCCTTCTTATCGGTTTCGGCCGGAGCGATCACGCGAATGAGCGAGATGCGCTGGCCACGCATCGACTGCACCTTGAACTTGTACCCTGCAACCTCAAACACCTCTCCGATGTCGGGCACCGAGTCGCAAAGCTCCAAAATCCAGCCGGCGATGGTCTCATAATCATCGCTTTCCTCGAGCGGCCAACCAAGCTCAATCGCGTCATCGCACGAAAAACGCCCATCAACGAGCCACTCGCGGCGCGAAAGGCGCGTGAGATACTTGTTGTCGGGGTCGAACTCGTCCTCGATCTCGCCGACGATCTCCTCGACGATGTCCTCGATGGTGATGATGCCGGCCGTGCCGCCGTACTCGTCCACGACCACCACGATCTGGTCGTGCGAGGTCTGCATCTCGGACAGCAGCGGCAGGATGTCCTTGGTGTCGGGCACAAAGGTGGCGTCGCGCAAAAAGCCGGCGATGGGCTGGTCGCCCTTACCGTCGAGCGCAGGCTGAATCAGGTCCTTGATGTGCGCAATGCCGGCGACGTTGTCGGGATCCTCGTGATAGACGGGGATGCGGCTAAAGCCGGTCTGGCGCATGGTGGACAGCACGTCGGCGACCGTCTCGTCGTCCTCGCACATGGTGGTGTCCACGCGCGGCACCATGACCTCACGGGCAACGGTGTCGCCCAAGTCGAAGATCTCGTGGATCATGCGCTTTTCCTCGTCGAGCAGGTCGTCCTGCTCCGAGACCATGTACTTGATCTCTTCCTCCGAGACGTTTTGGCGGTCGTCGGCACTCTTGATGCGCAGGATGCGGGCCAGACCATCGGAGCAAGCGCCGGTCAGCCACACGAGCGGACGGGCGATCTTTTGGAACACGGAAAGCGGGCCCACGACCTGCTTGGACACGCCCTCGGCATTGGCCAGGCCGATGCGCTTGGGGACGAGCTCGCCGATCACGATGGACACGAAGGCGACCGCGACGGTGATGATGACCGGCGCCAGGCCGCGCGCGATGGCGGAGAGCGGCGCGATGCCAAAGCTCATGAGCCACGTGGCGAGCGGGTCGGACAGACTCGTCGAGGCGACGGCGGACGAGGCGAAGCCCACGAGCGTGATGGCAACCTGGATGGTGGCGAGCAGCTGGTCGGAGTCGGCAGCCAGCTTAATGGCACGCTCGGCGCGCTTGTCGCCTTCCTCGGCCTCGTGCTCCAACACGGCGCGCTTGGCCGTGGTGAGCGCCATCTCGGACATAGAGAAGTAGCCGTTGATGAGGGTCAAAACGAGGGTGGTGATAAGGGAGATGGTTATGTCCATCGGGAGTTTCTCGAACCTCCAAGATTCGGGACGTCAGGTTAAAACGTTGATAGCGGATACGGCAATTGCACCGGCGCCCAAACGAGAACGCGGGCGCGCAGGCGTGGTCGCTAGATTACGAAGAGGATCACCGCCATGAACTGGAAGATGCTGCCGGCGAGCACCCACAGGTGAAACACGCTGTGCAGATAGCGCACGTTTTTGGCGATATAGAACGGCACGCCCGCGGTGTAGCACACGCCGCCGACGGCGAGCAGGGCAAGTGCCACGGGGTTGAGCAGCGCAACAAGTTCGGGCAGCTTAAAGACAACGAGCCAGCCCATCAGCAGGTAGACCAGGCCGCTTACCCAATGCGGCTGGCGCTCGCGTAGGAAGCACTCGAGGGCGATGCCGATGATGGCGATGGCCCATACGGCAAAGAACAGCACAGCGCCGCCGTCGTTTGCGAGCGTGATGAGGCAAAACGGCGTATAGCTGCCGGCTATGAGCAGGTAGATGCAGCTGTGGTCGATGATGCGAAACACGCGCTTGGCGCGCGCGGGCTGAATCGCGTGGTAGAGCGTGGAGGCTAGGTATTCGAGGATAATGCTGACGCCATAGACAATCGCCGCGGCCATATGGGCCGGGCCTCCGCCGCGCAGGGCGGCGAATACGATCAGGAGCACCAGGCCCGCGATACCCAGCAGGCAGCCGACACCATGGGTGACGGAGTTCATGATCTCCTCGCCCACTGTGTAGTGTGGAACGGCCGCGGTCTTGGGTCGCGGCTTAGAACTGTCGCTCGAATCGGACATGCCGGTTACATCCTCCAACGTAAAGAGTTCTCAACACTATATCAAAGCGTCTAGGTACGTGCGAAATTTGCACCATACGTGACTCTTTGTTTACCCATTCTTTGCCTGTTGACGCATCAACGGCGAACGTCCATAATGCGCTTGCATTAAATGTTGATGTATTAACATCTTATAGGAGAATACCGCATGGCTCAAAACGCACGTTCCCATCGAAAGCTCAAGATAGCCGGCATCGTTGCACTGGTGGTTGTCGTTGCGCTGCTCGGATTTGCCGGCAACTTTTTGTTTGACTTCGCGCTGAATCCCCGCGCGCCATACACCATGAAGATGATGCAGGATAGCAAGAACGACAAAGAAGGTGAGCAGCCGGATGCCGAGGATACCGAGGCGCGGGCATGGTTTAAAGAGAATCGCGAGAGCAGCAACCTCACCGCGGACGACGGGACCGAGCTTGCCGCCTGGTATTTTGCTGCGTCGGAGAGCGCACACGACTACGCCGTCTGCCTGCATGGATATACCAACGAGCCCATCGGCATGGCTCGATACGTCAAGCGATTCCACGACCGCGGCATGAACGTACTCGCACCCGCCGCCCGCGCCCACGAGCGCTCCGGCGGCGACTATATCGGCATGGGCTGGCCCGAGCGCCTCGATGTCGTTGCATGGATTGGACGGATCGTTGCAGCCGACCCCGAGGCGCGCATTCTTGTCTTTGGCGAGTCGATGGGTGCGGCAACCGCCATGAACGTCGCGGGGGAATCTCTGCCCGCAAACGTGAAATGCATTATCGAGGACTGTGGTTATACGAGTGTTTGGGACGAGTTTTCTCTGCAGCTCAAGGACGTGTTCGGCCTGCCCAGCTTTCCCTTGCTCGATGTAGCAAACTTGGTGTGCAACGTGCGCGCGGGCTACGACTTTCATAAGGCGAGCAGTGTGGAGCAACTCAAACACGCGACAGTTCCCATGCTGTTTATCCACGGCGGCCAGGACACCTTTGTGCCGTACAGCATGCTCGACCAAAACTACGACGCGTGCGCCAGCAAGGTCAAGCAAAAGCTCACTATCCATGGCGCCACCCACGCCAAGAGTGCGCAAGTTGACCCCGAGCTCTACTGGAATACGGTCGATGACTTCCTCGACAAGAATTTTTAGGCAAAAAGCAACGTCTGGGGTTTGTTGCCAAAAATCGGTTTGTAGTCGGCGGTATTCGATTTTTCACCGCACTTCTGAAAAGCCGCCCGCAAGCGTTGTGCTCGTGGGCGGCTTTTGCTCAACTTACGCTACAAAAACGCTTGATTTGTCCAATAGTTAGACGCTACTTGACCTCGATGAGCTCATACTCGCTCGTGCCCAGGCCGATCTTCTCGGCATGCGCGATGCACGCGCGCCAGTCGGTGTCGGGATGCGTGATGCAGAAGGGGTCCTTGGCCTGCTCGCCCTCCAGATGCTCGTGGTTATGCTCCATCTTGGCCGCGCTGTCGGTGAGCTCGGTGTTGGGCAGCGGCTCGGATGCCATGACAGCATCGGCGCAGGCCTGGTCGATGGCGACCGGGTCGAAGCTCGCGAACATGCCGATATCGTTGACGATAGGCGTGTCGTTTTCGGGATGGCAATCGCAGTTGGGGCTGATATCCATGGCAAGCGAGATGTGGAAGCTCGGGCGGCCGTCGACAACGGCCTTCGTATACTCGGCGATCTTGCAGTTGAGCACGTCGGCCGCGGCGTCATAGCCGGGCTTGATGCAGTCCTGGTTGCATGCCGCAATGCAGCGTCCGCAGCCCACGCAGCGATCGTGGTCGATAGCGGCCACGTGCACCGTGCGAGTAGCGCCGCTGGCAAGCTCGCGCTCGCGGGTGTCGTTGAACGAGACGGCGTTGTGCGCGCAGATCTTTTCGCAGGCACGGCAGCCAACGCAGTGCTCGGTCGAGACGTTCGGCTTGCCGGCGGCATGCTGCTCCATCTTGCCGGCACGGCTGCCGCCTCCCATACCCAGGTTCTTCATGGCGCCGCCAAAGCCGGCCTGCTCATGGCCCTTAAAGTGGGTGAGGCTAATCACGATATCGGCATCCATGAGCGCCTGACCGATCTTAGCCTCGTGCACGTACTCGCCGCCCTCGACCGGGACAAGCGCCTCGTCAGTGCCCTTGAGGCCGTCGGCGATGATGATCTGGCAACCCGTGGCATACGGGGTAAAGCCGTTCTGGTAGGCGGTGTCGATGTGCTCGAGCGCGTTTTTGCGGCTACCGACATAGAGCGTGTTGCAGTCAGTGAGGAAGGGCTTGCCGCCCAGCTCCTTCACCACGTCCGCGACGGCGCGGGCGTAGTTGGGGCGCAAAAAGCTCAGGTTGCCCAGCTCACCAAAGTGAATCTTGATGGCGACGAACTTGTTCTCAAAGTCGATCTGCTCAATACCGGCGTGACGAATGAGGCGCTTGAGCTTGTCGAGCTGGCTCTCGCGAGCATGCGTGCGCAGGTTGGTGAAGTACACCTTGGCGGGTGCTGCGGGTGCAGTTGCGGTCATAGATATATCCCCTCGGTCTATATGGCGTTACAGACATAGAGGATGGTACCAGTTAAAGCAGAGTTAAAGTCAAGTACGGCATCTAGTCATTGGGGACAGACTTAAATGACTACTCTTGGACTTTGAGTGCCTCGGCCAGGCCCACACGTTTGATGGAACGCATGTGCAGCAACGCCACGACCAGATAGGTTGCAAAGCCGATTCCTGCGCACGCCGCCATGGACCACCAGGGCACGTAAATCTCAATATTGCCGTTGTAGGCGAGCAGCATCGAGCGGAAAATCGCGGTCAGCGAGCCAATGGTCACGGGCAGGCTCAGCACGAGCGACGCCGCCACGCACAGCGTGATCGAGCGGATGTACAGATGCGAGATCTCGCTATCGCGATAGCCAAAGACTTTCATGTAGCTGATCGAACGGGCGCTGTGGTCGATCACCGCCTTGGTCAGCAGGTACATAAACAGCAGGAAGATGAACACCGCGAGCCCGATCATCATTCCGATCATTTTGCTCATCATGCCGATGAACTGGTCGCCCACGGCCCGCATGTCGTCGGGCGTGGTGTCGCCGGCAAAGTAACGAGCATCGAGGTCGAGCTTCTCGTCGCTCACATAGCCGTTAAAGTAGGCGGCGTCGTTTTCGAACAGCTCGTTAAAGTCGTCGATACTCATATAGATATTCATGTCCGACTTGGAGCCCCAGGCACAGTCCTTGCCCGCGTACTCAAGGGAATAATGCTCGCCCTCGTACTTGTCGATGAGCGTGACCTTCTGGCCCTCGCTCCAGCCAAACTTGTCGAGCAGGCCGCCGCCAAAGACGACGCGCCCATCGCCAACGTTGAGGTCTTTCCAATAGCGCGAATCGGGCGAGATGCCGTAGACGGAAATCGTCTCCTCGCCATTACCATCGCCGCGGTCGTATTGCAGCTGGTAAACGGCATATTTCTCGGTCTGCGCAATCTTGTCTGCACCGTTATCGGTCGTGTTAACCGGGTGAATGTCGTCGTTGTCAGTGTCGATCTTAGAGGCCTTGTCGATCAGGTCGATAGCCTCGTCGCGGTCGCAGCCGAGGGCATCGGCAAGGTCATCGAGGCGCGCATAAAGCGCATCCTTCTTGTCCTGGACCTTGGCAAGCGCATCCTGCGCCGCAGTCAGGCTCTCGGCAGACGGAGATGCGGTCGCGGCATCGGCTGCCGCCTGCGCCGCATCGGCCGCGTCGTCAAGCTCGTCATCGGCATCCTGAGCGGCGGAAAGCAGCGCGCCGTCAACCGACTGCAAGCGCTCGAGTGCCGACCACTGCTCGCGCTCCTCGGCAGTACCCTCGAGTTCCAGCGGCGCCTTGAGCGTGTACTGGTGCTCGGCGACCAGGCTTGTCTCAAGGTTATCGGCGTAGTGCGTCATCGTGGGCAGAATTGCCAGGCCAAAGAGCAGTAGCAGCGAGGCAAACGCGATGCCCACGAAGAGCGTGGCGAAGTTGCCCAGATTGCGCAGGAAGATACGCAGGCGGAAGCGGGAAACAAAACCCATGCGCTCCGGCAGCTGCAGGCCGCGCTTGGTGCCCGATTTGCCACTCGCCTCGTGACGAAGGAACTGCAACGGCGTCTTGCCCATCTTGCGAAGCAGACCCACCAGCGTGATGAGGATGAGCGCGGCGGCGGGAACCACGGCGCACTTCACAAAGATCTCCCAGCTCCAGTACACCTGGAAGGGCGGCAGGCTGTACGAACCGTAATAGAGGCTGCGCATGGGCTCGGTAAAGAACACAACGCCGAGCGCAGTGCCCAAAAGCGCCGCGACCACGCCCACGATGGCGGGAAGCGCAAGGTAGTGCAGCACGATCTCGCGGCGGCGATAGCCGCTGGCGAGCAGCGTGCCAATGATGGCGCTCTCCTCCTCGATGGTGGCGTCAGTGAGCACCACAAAGACAAATGCCATGATCACGATGATGATGTCGAGCAGCGTCATCCACATCATAGAGTCGCCGTCCACGTCGTCGCGCGCATAGCCAATGCCCTGATTGGAATCGGCGTCGATCAGATCGTCCACGCGCGCATCGGCGTCGGTCAGTGCCTCGACCATATCTTGCTCGGCGTCGATGCGGTCTGCAGTGGAGAGATCGCGATCGGTAAAGGTGAAGGAGTAGGTGTAGGCGGGTGCGCCACCGGCATCCTCGAGCGCGGCAAAGCCGCCATCGGTGACCTCGGCCACGCCGTACGTGATGGTGTTCACCGTAAAGTCCGAATTGTTGAGAAACAGCGCCTGACTGTCGGGCTGGGTCATGATGCCGCAGATGATGTAGGTGCGGCCCTCAAGCTCAACCTTATCGCCCACGGCGAGGTCGTTGTTGGTGGCGAAGACACGGTCGATGGCTACCTCATCGTCCGTCTTGGGCTCCTTGCCCTCACAGTAGGACGCGATATCGACCTTGGTGCGGTGCGCATAGGTGCGCAGCGTGCGCTTGGTGCCGTCGTCGCCGGCGGTCTTTTTGATGATGGCGTCGATGGAGAAATTCTTGTAGAGCGTGACGCCGCCGACGTCGTCGGCCGCGTCCTCGGCTGCCTTGAGTTGCTCCTCGGTCGCCTCGAAGGAGGTGGTCACGCGGCCGTCCTCAATCGTGTACGCATCGCGCATGTCATCGATGAGGCAGCCGATGGAATGCGCCGCGAGCAAAAAGCCCGAGGTGAGAGCGATACTTCCGCACATAAGCAAAAAGATGCCCAGGTACTTGCCGGTATTGCGGCGCAGCTCGCGTGGGAGACGTTTTGCGA
The DNA here is from genome assembly GCA_900540995.1 of uncultured Collinsella sp. Classification (GTDB taxonomy): domain Bacteria; phylum Actinomycetota; class Coriobacteriia; order Coriobacteriales; family Coriobacteriaceae; genus Collinsella. The sequence goes on from UQHO01000022.1 coordinate 25,775, forward strand.
GAGGTGTCATGGCGCCGCCTACCAATCGAGCTCGGCGGCCGAGACGGGCGACTCGTTGAGCTCATCCTCGACGATGCGCCCGTCGCGCAGGCGCAGCACGCGATTGGCCATGCGCGCGATGGCGGCATTGTGGGTGACAATGATGATGGTGCAGCCGTAGGTGCGGTTGACATCCTCCATGAGCTGCAAGATTTCCTTGGACGTCTTATAGTCGAGCGCACCGGTGGGCTCGTCGCACAGCAGCAGGCCCGGGTTTTTGACGAGCGCACGGCCGATGGCGCAGCGCTGCTGCTGGCCGCCCGAAACCTGGCGCGGGAACTTGTTGCGGTGCTCGTAAAGGCCCAGCGAACGCAGGAGATCGTCGACATTGAGCGGGTTTTTGGACAGGTGCGCCGTGACCTCGATGTTTTCCTTGATGGTGAGATCGGGCACCAGGTTGTAGAACTGGAAGACAAAGCCCAGCTCACGGCGGCGATACTCGCCCAGGTCGGTAGGTTTGAGCACCGTGAGGTCGCAGCCGTCCACCAAAATAGAGCCAGCGTCGGCATCCTCCAGGCCGCCGATCAGGTTAAGAAACGTCGACTTGCCCGAGCCCGAGGGCCCCAGCATGACGCAGATCTCGCCTCGGTTGATGGACGTGTCGATGCCATCGAGTACCGTCAGGCGCGCATCACCGTCGCCGTAGTGCTTTTTGAGATCCTTAACCTGGACGTAGGCTTCCTGCGTTGCCATGGTATCCCCCATTGTTAGCCTAGTACTACTTTATGAACGTAATAGTAAACCTTGGCGAACTATTTTGGGGCGAGGCCTAGGATTTATTTCAGACTAGGCGCGGGATTTAGACTAGTCATTGGGGACGTTCTTAAATGACCAGTCACAAGGGACGCTCTTTCGCCACCCGGCAGTTGGGGACGCTCCTTATCTGCCCCCGATGGCTAGTCATTTAAGTCTGTCCCCAATGAATACTTTTGGTCGTTTAAGTCTGTCCCCAATGAGTAGGTGTCTAGGCGTGGGATTTGTTGTGGGCGAGGGCTAGGCCTACGGCAGCGATGGCCGCGGCAAAGAGCACCGTGACGCCCAGATCGCAGGCGATGTCGCCCAGCACGGTGGACGTCAGGTCCGCGGCGAGCGCCTTGCCGATCGCGTCGTTCACCCAAAACGTCGGCACAAAATGCGCCACGGTCTGCACGGCCGAGCCCATGAGCGACAGCGGCATCCAGGCGCCACCCAAAAACGTCATGAGCATGCCAAGCAGGTTGCCCACACCGTTGAGCAGCTCCTCGCGCGCGCCCAGACTCGAAAGCGCAAAGCCAACGGCCAGAGGCGTGCACGCCAGGGCAAACGTCGCCGCCAGCGCCAGGCACACACGACCCACGCCGACCTCGGCAACCGCGCCGGCAAAGCCCACGACGCCCATCATGCTCGACACAAACCAGATGCAGACGGTGAGCACTGCGGCAGCCGCGAACACGGCAAGCGAGCGCTGGCGCTCGGAGACCGGGCCGGCATCCATACGACGCACGCGCTCGGGCTCGTTCATGCCCGAGAACACCAACCCCACCGATACGATGACCGACGAGATAATCGCGTACGCGCCAAAGTTGAAATACGACTCGAGCGTGGCGGCAGCCGTCGAGTCGACCTTGACCTGCTCGATCTGGACCTCCGCGCGCTTTGCAGCGGCATGCTCGGCGGCCTTGGCAACGTCGCCGTTAGAAGCAGCGGGCTCAAGCGCCGCCGCAGCGCCCGCGAGCGAGATCCAGCGCGAGGCCTCGGCAGACGAAAGCGCCGCCGCCATGGTGCCGGAACCGTAGGTCACGTCGAGCTTGGGCAGGGCCTCCCCCGCGCGGGCAGCCGCAACGAGGTCGTCCTCAAACTCCTCCGGGATAAAGAACACGCAGTCGGCGCTGCCCTTGGCGCTGTTGCTCTTGGAGAGCGCGTCCGCAAGGTCGTACGTATCGTCGCCGATGCCCGTGACCAGCTCAAAACGCGAACCCAGATGCTTGGTAAGCGCACGCGAAAGGTCGCTGTCGTCGCGGTCGACCACGATCACGTTGGCATCGTAGGGCTTGTACTCGGTGAGCTGCGACGAGTTCCAGCTCACCGATGCCGCGATGAATACGCCCATGAGCGAGATGAACACCGTATAGATGAGCAGGTAGAACGGGTGCGCCAGCGCCATGCGAAGCGCGGTCTTAAAGGTGCTCATAGCGGCTCCTTCCAAAGATCAGCGTAGCGGCGGCGACAAACACCAGGGCCATCAGGACGAGCGCGCCCGCGCGAACAGCGAAGGGCCCCAGGTCCTCAAAGAAATACAGGCGATTGGACATGTCGCAGATGAGCTTGACGGGGTTGAACCAGCACTCGGCCGGGCAGGCGCGGGCGACGTCGTCGGCAAGCGCCATCGCCGGCTCGCCGTAGAGGCCGGCGAACAGGGCGCACGTGGTGGCAAAGCCCGTGAGGATGCCGGACTTGGACGCCTTGCCGCCCTTAACGGGAAGTGTGCCCACAAAGAGTCCCAGGCCCGTGGCGGCAAGCGCGGAAGCGGCGCCGCCCACCAGACACAGCCCCTCGCGCCCGCCAAAGTCGACGCCCACGACCAGGCGCACGTAGCCGATTGCGATCGCCATCGAGGCGAAGGAAACCAGCCACGAGCCGACAAAGATGCCGGCCAGCGACGCCGTCTTGGAAAGGCCGCCCACGCAGCGACGCGCGCCAAGGCCCGACAGATTGGGCTGCAGATCGACGACGCTCAAGGCGGCAAACTCGGCAGACATCATCGCGACCAGGCCAAAGAGCGCGTAATAGTAGATGACCGTGCCATCGGGCGTGGTGCGTGTCAGGCTTACGCGGCGGGTGCCGCCCTCGAGCGACAGAGCGCGCGCAACCGCCTCGGGGTCGGCGAGCGCCGCCGGGTTGTCCTGGGCAATCTGGGACATGAGCTCGGCATTTTGTGTATACGAGCTTGCCACCGTCTCCAGAATGCTGCGATCGGTGAGCACCGATGATGCGCGCGAGCCGTCGTAGCTCGATAGCAACGTGAGCTTGGGTACGCTTGCGTCGTCGACCGCATAGATGCCCGCAACCTCGCCGGCCTTAAGCGCACGGTTCGCATCGGCTGCGTCGTCGAGCTCGTGGATCTCGAGCAGCTGATTGTCACCTTCCTTGGCAAGCGACGTCGCCACGCCCTTAAAGGTCGAAGCGTCCCAAGCCTCGTCGGCGACGACGGCCACCGGCACTGGGTCGACCATGCCGTCGGAGCTGAGGTTCGCAAACATAAACATGAACATCGTGGAAAGTGCGATGGGAAAGAGAGCGCCCCAGACCCACGTGCTCGGCCGGCGCAGCAGCGTCTTGACCGTAGTGATGATGGTGTTGAACATGGCCGCCCCCTAGTCGCGCAGCTCGCGGCCGGTGATCTCGAGGAACACGTCGTTGAGGGTCGGCGGTTCGGAATAAATGCGGCCGAGCGCCACGTCGGCGGCGCGCAGCGTGTCGAGGATGTCGACCAAATTGTGCGGGCTCGCTTCGCAGGTGCAGACGAGCTCGCCGCCGGACAGCTCAACCGAAAGCACGTGCTCGAGGGCGCGCAGCCGCTCGACCGTGGCGGTCTCGACGGCGCCGACCTCGACAGTCACGCGCTCGCCCATTTGAATCATGCGTTTGAGCTCGTCATTGGTGCCCTGCGCCAGCACACGTCCGCCGTCCATGATCATGATGCGGCTGCAGATCTGCTCGACTTCCTCCATGTAATGGCTGGTATACACCACCGTGGCGCCCTCGTCGCGCAGGCGGCAGATGCCCTCCAGGATGGCGTTGCGACTCTGCGGGTCGACCGCCACCGTGGGCTCGTCAAAGAAGATGAGCTCGGGCTTGTGCGCGATGCCGCAGGCGATGTTGAGGCGACGCGCCAGGCCGCCCGAGAGCTTGCCGGGGCGGAACTTCGTAAAGTCGCCCAAGCCGACAAAGTCGATCGCCTCGTCCACCAGCGCGCGGCGGCGCTTGCGGTCGTTGACGTAGAGACTGCAGAAATAGTCGATGTTCTCGCGCACGGTGAGCTCGTCGAACACCGCCACCTGTTGCGGCACCACGCCGATGCGGCGCTTGAGGTCGTAGCGGGCGGGCGTCATGGGCTCGCCAAAGAGCTCGATGGTGCCTTTGTCGTAGGCAAGCAGCTGCAGGATACAGTTGATGGACGTGGTCTTGCCCGAGCCGTTGGGACCCAGCAGGCCAAAGATCTCGCCGGGGGCGATGCTCAGGTTAAAGTGGTCGAGCGCGATAAGATCGTCATAGCGCTTGACGAGGTTTTCGACGTGGACGATGTCTGTCATGAGGCGGCCCTTCTGTTGGTCGTGGCCCGGTACGATTGCATCATCGCAGGAGCCGCCGGCGCGCACCAGTGAGCTTTGTCACGAGTGCGGGGCCTTGGTCGTGCGGCCCGCCGACGCCCCCGCTTTGCCGCGCGGGAGGAATGTCACGGTTGCGCAGGCGGCCCCCTCCACCACGCGCAGCTTCGCGTACAATACCCGTATGAACAGGCTTTTCGACAAATCGATCGTGCTGGCGTGCTGTATTGCGGCCGCCATGGGTCTTGCTGTGGACGCTCACCTGATCGCGGCGTTTTGCCTTGGCGTTATTGCCACCTCACTGGCCGAGGTCGCACAGGGGGAACGCACCCGGCGCGCAAGCGAGACCGCAAGTTACGCTTACATCATCGCGGCTGTCTTCGTGCCGCCGTTTGTGCCGTTTGCGCCTCTCGCCCTCTATGACATCGCGCGACGCATGCGCCGCGAGCACGCCTGGGTCGCGCTGGGCATTGGCTCCGTCTTTGCTTTTGCGCTCGTCGCGAACCTACGCGCCGACGCGCTCACCGCCCGAACGCTCCTGCTGACCGCCATCCTTTCGGTTGCCGCCACCTTGCTATCGCTACGTACCGCCCAGCTGGAACACGAGCAGGAGCGCATGCGCCGTACCCGCGACGAGCTGCAAGAACGAGCCTTGGCGCTCGAAGCGCGCAACCGCGACCTTGCCGATCGCCAGGACTACGAGGTCGAACTCGCGACGCTCGCCGAACGAGCCCGCATCGCGCGCGAGATCCACGACAATGTGGGCCACCAGCTCACACGCGCCTCGCTGCAGACCGAAGCCCTGCGCGTGGTCCATGCCGACGAGCCCGGCGTCGCCGCCGACTTCGCCGACGTCAAACGCACGGTTGACGAGGCGCTCCAGCTTGTGCGCACCAGCGTCCATGCGCTCAACGACAACGCCGTCGACCTTTCCGTGCAGCTCGAACGCATCGTTGAAGGCGCGCGATCGGACGGCGACCCGCAGATTGAGCTTGAAGTTATGACCGAGCATGCGCCCGCAAACGTCGCCAACTGCTTTGCGGCGGTCCTGCGCGAGGCGCTCTCCAACACCATGCGCCACGCTTGCGCCCAGACCGTCACCGTACGATGCATGGAGCATCCGTCGTTTTACCAGCTCATCGTTACCGACGATGGGACGGGCGGGACCCAGGCGAGCAGCCGTGGCGTCGCGGAAGGCATGGGGCTCGGCTCCATGCGCGAGCGCGTCGAGACGCTTGGCGGCACCTTTACCGCCGGCCCGCGCGCCGGCTCCCCCGGCTGGCGCGTGTTTGCCACCATTCCCAAACAGCAAGGAGATGAGGGCCGATGAGGCTCATCGTTGTCGACGACGACCGCTTAGTGGTCGATTCGCTCAAGATTATCCTGGGCGCCCAGCCGCAGATCGAGATAGTGGGCACCGGCGCTAACGGCAATGAAGCAGTTTCGCTCTATGCCGAACACGCGCCCGATATCGCACTGCTCGACATCCAGATGCCGGGGCGCGACGGACTTTCGGCGGCACGCGAGATCCTTGAGCGCGATCCTGCGGCACGCGTGGTATTTCTGACAACATTCTCGGATGACGAGTACATTGTGTCGGCGCTCAAGCTGGGCGCCCGCGGTTACCTGATCAAGACCGATGTCGCCGCCATTCCGCCAGCGTTGGCGCAGGTCATGGCTGGCAAGCGCGTGCTCGAGGGCAAGGCGATCGGGGATGTCGACTTTGATGGGGCGGACGCTGAAGCCGGCGCGACCCGCCGGCCCGCGGCCTTTGCCGGTCTGACCGACCGCGAGTTCGAAGTCGCCGAGCTCATCGCCCGCGGCCTCGACAACAAAGAGATCGCCGCCACCGCCTACATGGGCGAAGGCACCGTGCGCAACCACATCAGCTCAATCCTGGCAAAGATGGGCCTGCGCAACCGCACGCAGATCGCTATCGCCTACCTGCGAGGGTAGTTGCCCGAAGACCGACCGTTCCGGCATAGCAAAATGGCTGCTACCGATTTAAGGCCATTTCAAAACTATGCCGGTTTACGGGGCCAAACTCAGGACCCCCATCCATACCCGCGTTTTCTGCAAAATGACGGCTCGTCTACCTGCGGTTTTATTTTCACGAATATCGGCATGGTTGGAGACTCGTAACTCAGCCCCGTAAACCGGCATAGTTTTGTTCGGGCGGCCCTGGACGAGTGCCTCCGCCAGCCTCGCGGGACCAAAATGATCCGTTTTCCTCCGTCCCCAAGGGATCAGCCGGAACCGCTCGCCACGAAATCGGCCCATCTACTACGTTTGACGCGATACCCATGACCATACCTTCGTTTTGAACAAAACCACAGGCGTTCTACCTGCGGTTTTGTTTTCGCGTTTTTTGGCATGGTTGGGGGTAAGGGGCTAAACGTAGTAGATGGGCCGGTTTCGTGGC
>UQHO01000023.1 GCA_900540995.1 uncultured Collinsella sp.
GTCTTTCATGCAGCAGGGGCTCTCAATGTTTTTATGTCCTGCTCATATCGTCTGTGCCGGCACCTGGGGACAGTCCTTATGTCAAGAGATCGGTGCAAGAGGGATAGGTTGCCTTGCGTCGATCTAAATAAGTTGCGGTGAGATAGTTCTTGAATTGGCCTTTTTGGGGCTAAACAGAAACTTTCTCACCGCAACTGAGTTGAGGCGTTTTTTGGCAGCTGGTTTACTTGCTCGCGAACAGCCAGATCAGGATGATTGCCAGAATCACGGCGACGATGCAGACGATGGCGCCAGTGAATTTGATGCGTGAGTCGCGGGTACGCTCGCGCACCGCGTCCTCGGTGGCCTCGAGCTGGGCGACTTCTTGCTCGGTCTCGGCGTGTTCGGCTTTGTCTCGGGCCAAGGATCCTGCAAGCGACTCAGTGATCTCTGGATGGTCATGCACCTCGGTCGCCTGCTCGATGATCGACTGTGCATGTGCGGCATCTGCTTGGGCGTTGGCGATGCTTTGCTCTTGGTCGCGGCGTGCCTTGTCCTCGGCGGCTATCTTCTCGCGCAGTTCGCGCTGGCGCGTCGTGGCGGCAGTTTTCGCCGTCTGCAGCTCGTCGCGCGCGGCATCGGCCTCAGTCGTCACGGCTTGGTGTGCGCGTTTGGCTTCGGCAATGGGGGCTTGAGCCTGCTCGACGGCCTGCTCGGCTGCGGCAAGCGAGTGCTCAAGGTCGGCGGTGATGCGCGGGACATCTTCTTCGGCTTTTCGCAGGGCATCTGCCGTGTCGGAGATCTGCATCGAGAGCTCGCTGGTGCGCACCGTATAGTTGGCGGGATTTGCCGAGGGATTGCGTTGCAGCTCGGCATACTCATGACGCAGCGTCTCGAGCTGGGCGCGCGTGGCGTCGACGGTTTGTTGTGCGGCCGCAATGCCGGCGTCTCGCTCGGCCTTCACCTTGTCGCGGATGCGCTTGGAATCCTCAAGACGTCGAACGAGGCGGTTGCCGGTCTCGCGAGAGCTTGCCTCGCGGGCCTCCACGGCGTCGAGCGCGGCCTTCAGGCGGAGCTCAGTCGCGTCATCCTCTGTCTTCATTTGTTCGAACTGGCCCTTGAGCTCTGTCGCTTTGGCGGCGTGGGCATCACGGTCAATCTCGGCTGCCGCGGCGGCCTTTTGCGCTGTAGCAATCGCTTGGCGCTGGTCGGCGACGATCTGGTCGTAGCGGCCTGCGATATCCTGGCGCGTCTCGAGTTCCTCGGCCTGATCGGCAATGCGCTGCTCAAGTTCGGTTAGGTGGGCGCGGGCATCGGCAAGTGCCTTTTTCGCGGCGTTCATCTCGCGCATGGCCGAGGCGCCCTGGGCGATAAAGGTGCCCACGGCGTTCGCGGTGTTCGAGACAGCGGTCCCCAGATCGCGGCTCGCGGCGGGGGAGTGCGGGGCGGTCGGGCGAGTGGTGTCGGCAGCGTCCGCATCGGCAGTCTGCGGCGCGGCGATATTGCCGGTACCGCCCTCGACCACAGAAAAGCCTGCTGCGTGCGGATCGACCGCATCGGCGCCAATCGTGGGGTGCTCGAGCTGGAGAAACGAGGGCATGGTACTGCCCTGGTCGGCAACCGGAGTCTCGCCGGGCACAAAGGTCGAGGCCGCCTCGGCGGCCTCCTCTTCCTCGGCATCAATACCGGCATCGGCGACGGCGTCTTTCATCGCTTTGACGGCATCCATCATGGAGTCCATGACGGCATCGAGCTCTTCTTCCGAAGACACCTCGATGGGGCCTGCCGCCTGTGGCGCGGGGTCTGTGTCGGGTTCGGCATCGCTCGGCTCCGGCTGCTCGCTTTCGTCATGCTCGACAGTATCGTCTGTGTCTGTTGCTTTATCCGCATCGGCGTGCACATCTGCGGCAGCGTGCACATCTGCGGCAGCGGGCGCATCTGCGGTGGCGGGCGCATCGGTGGAGGCGTCGACGCAGGTAGGAGTATCGCAGTCGTCGACGGCGTCTGCGGAATGATCAATATGCTGTTGAGTCTGGGGGTCCAGCTCGTCTGTCATAGGTATGTGCTCCTCATCGTTGTTTGTCACCCTATGATAAGGTCTCGCGCCGACATCCCGCGCGCCGCAGCAAAGTTTCAAAACGTGTTCGATGGCTCGATCTGATAACAATAACTCGGCCGTTTTATCCAGTTTGTACTTGACAATCCCTTCGCCGAACTACGTGGTGCCGTTCGCCTACTGCGGTCTTTTATTTTTGCTTGAACACGCTAAAGTTGCATCTCAGCTTTTGGCGCGTGAAGTTGGATACGCGCAGTCGGCGGGCGTGCCCGTCGCGATTTGAAAGGACTTTGTATGGGACTTTTCACTGGTAAGACCGTGATCGTCACCGGCGGCGGCAAGGCCACGCTTAAGGACGGTTCCGCTGGCTCCATCGGCTACGGCATCGATATCGCATTTGCCAAGGAGGGCGCGAACCTCGTCATCACCGGCCGCAACGTCGCCAAGCTCGAGGCCGCCAAGGAGTCTCTCGAGGCCGAGTACGGTGTCAAGGTTCTGCCTGTTCAGGCCGATGTCTCGGCTGGTCAGGACAACGAGGCCGTCGTCCAGAACGTCATCGACAAGGCCATTGAGGAGTTCGGCCGCATCGACGCCGTCGTCAACAATGCTCAGGCTAGCGCCTCGGGCGTGACCATCGCCGATCACACCATGGATCAGTTTAACCTGGCCATTTACTCCGGTCTGTATGCTACCTATCTGTACATGCAGAAGGCCTATCCGCACCTGAAGGAGACCAAGGGCTCCGTGGTCAACTTTGCCTCGGGCGCCGGCCTGTTTGGCAACTATGGCCAGTGCAGCTATGCTGCCGCCAAGGAGGGCATCCGCGGCCTGACCCGCGTTGCCGCCAACGAGTGGGGCAAGGACGGCATCAACGTCAACATCGTGTGCCCGCTTGCTTGGACCGCTGCGCTCGAGAACTTCCAGGATGCCTATCCCGAGGCGTTCAAGGCCAACGTCCACATGCCGCCGGCTGGTCACTACGGCGACGTCGAGAAGGAAATCGGCCGCGTGGTCGTTCAGCTCTGCGGTCCCGACTTTAAGTACATGAACGGCGAGACCGTCACCCTCGAGGGTGGCATGGGCCAGCGGCCGTAGGGGTTACGCGGTTTTACCAAACCGCGTAACGGCTCGACGCTGCGCGGGCCGCATTTGGACAATCTGACGTTCAACTTCAAGGGCGCGACCAGAAGGTCAGCGCCCTTTCGTTTCACGTCACCTTGTCTCAAATGCGGCCCGCTCGCTGACTTATGCTCAACCTGCGGCGCCATTTTGCTTGAAGGCACCTTGCTCGCTCTGGCGGGTTTTCGCTGTCGGTGCCATAGCATCGGCGTTGCTGTGGCTGTCGGAAATGATCCGTTGTCGCAAGGGGCAGGTTTCCTTTGCACCAGTTTCTGTCGAGTCGGTGCTCTTTGCGGGTTGCCCGTATAATGGTTTGCGTATGAACCGCAACCAAGGAGTTCCAGTTTATGGACCAGAGCCTTTTTAAATTCGACCTGATCGCCGAGGACCCGACGACGCATGCGCGTGCCGGCGTGCTGCACACCCCGCACGGCGACATCGAGACACCGATCTTCATGCCCGTGGGCACCAAGGCAAACGTCAAGGGCATTCCTACCGAGACCGTCAAACAGCTCGGCGCCCAGATCGTGCTTGCCAATACCTATCACCTGTCCATGCGTCCCGGCGAGGACACCATCGCCGAGCTGGGCGGCCTGCACAAGTTTATGAACTGGCACGGCCCTATCCTCACCGACTCGGGCGGTTTCCAGGTCTTCAGTCACAACGATGCCGTCAAGCTCACTGACGAGGGCGTGCGCTTTATCGTCAACGATTACGACGGCCGCCACGTGTTCTGGACACCCGAGGACAACATGGAGATCGCCATGAAGCTCGGCTCCGACATCTGCATGCAGCTGGACCAGTGCCCGGGCTATCCCGCCACGCGCGCCTACGTTGAGCGCGCCGTTGAGCTGTCGAGCATGTGGGCCGAGCGCTGCTATAAGGCGCATACCCGCGACGACCAGGCACTCTTTGGCATCGTTCAGGGCGGCATGCACCTGGACCTGCGCTTGCGCTCGCTGCGCCATCTGGAGGAGTGCGGCGACTTCCCCGGTTACGGCATCGGCGGCTACTCGGTGGGCGAGGACCACGAGACCATGTTCGAGACCCTGGCACCGCTCGTAAGCGAGTACATGCCCAAGCACAAGCCGCGCTACCTGATGGGCGTCGGCAACCCCACCACCCTCGTGCGCGGTGTGGGTGTGGGCATCGACATGTTCGACTGCGTGCTACCGACGCGCACCGGCCGTATGGGCACGGCGTTTTCGAGTGAGGGTCGCCTCAACTTCCGCAACGCGCGCTTTGCGCACGACGACGGTCCCATCGATCCCACCTGCACCTGCCCGGTGTGCACGGGCGGTTACAGCCGCGCACTCATTCGCCACATGGTCACGCAGAAGGAGATGCTCGGCGGCATTCTGCTGTCGATGCACAACATCTACTACCTGCTCAACCTTATGCAGCGTGCCCGTCAGGCCATTATCGAGGGCCGTTACGGCGCATTCGTGAGCGATTGGATGAATAGTCCTGCCGCGGTGGATTACTAAGGGCGACAGGCGCGCTTACAGAGCGTGGGCAACGGCAAAGGCTGAGCGGCAGCCGCTCGTCACATTCGCTGACGTCGGCTGCGCGACCGCTGACCGATGCCTTGCAAGCGCATAACGCATCGTGGGTACCATACCGAATAGTTGATGTTCGGGCGGGTGTTTGACGCATGGCGTCGACCCCGCCCGCTTTTCTTTTTCTCGATAGGAGTACCCATGATTAAGAATGAGAACGTCGAGGGCGAGCCCGCCTACGACGAGACGTACCGCCGCGGCCCCGTGGTTATGCGCGGCCCCATGATTCCTAAGGACAACACCTACGCCAACCTGCTGGCGCCCGAAGATTCAACCGACTGGTTGCATGCCGATCCGTGGCGCGTCCTTCGTATTCAGGCAGAATTCGTCGATGGCTTTGGCGCGCTTGCCGAGCTTGGTCCTGCGGTGACCATCTTCGGCAGCGCCCGCACGCCCAAGACCGATCCGCTCTACAAGGCGGCGCGCACAGTCGGCCGTAAGATTGCCCAGCGCGGCGTGGCGGTTATCACCGGCGGTGGTCCTGGTGTCATGGAAGCGGCTAATAAGGGGGCGGCGAGCGTCAACGGCAAGTCAGTTGGTTTGGGCATTGAGCTGCCGCACGAGCAGGGGCTCAACAAATACGTGAACCTTGGTATGGACTTTCGTTACTTCTTTGTGCGCAAGACCATGTTCGTCAAATACAGCTCGGGCGCTATTGTTTTTCCCGGCGGGTTTGGCACACTCGACGAGATGTTCGAGGTGCTCACGCTGGTGCAAACGCACAAGGTCAAGCGCATGCCGCTTGTGCTGGTGGGCACCGAGTACTGGCAGGGCCTGTTCGACTGGCTTAACGGCCCGGTAATGAGCGCCAGTATGATTAGCCCGCTCGACCCGGATCTGGTACACATTACCGACGACCTCAACGAGGCCGTTGACATTGCGCTCAGCGGGTTGATGTAGAGCAATCGTGTCTACCGCGACATGAATATGCATGGCAATCTGATGCTATCTAACGTCAGGTTGCCATTTATATTGGGTATACTGATGCAAAAGACGAGGGCAAGGAGGTCGCGTATGTCTACTGCAACGGTTAAGCCTACGACGGTTCGCCTCGAAGAGGGGCTCAAGGAGCAGGCGACTGAGTTCTTGGATTCGGTCGGCCTCAGCCTCAATTCCTATCTCAATCTTGCCGTTCGGCAGCTGGTAAATCAGCGAAAGATTCCTTTTGAGATTGTAGGAAGGGCGGAGATGCCCAACGAGGCGACGAGGCGTGCCATGGTGATCGCCGAGGCTCATGAGTTGGGGATTTTGCCGGACGATAGCCCGTCATTCAATAACGCTGATGAGCTTATGTCATTCCTCGATGAGGAATAGCGATGTTCGAGATTAAAGTCGAGGCTCAATTTAAGGCGGACTACAAACGAACGATGCGCATGCATCCGCAGCTAAAAAGTGAGTTTAAAGCGGCGGTTGCAGAGCTTGTGGCTCATGGGTCACTTCCGGCGGAGTATGGCGCCCACGAGCTCTCAAACCCGGGCGGAAACTACAACGGCCACATCGATTTCCACCTATCCGATGGCTTGGTCGATGTGGTCGTTCTTTATCTTCCCCATAAGACTAACCCAGTGATTAGGCTGGTGAGAATGGGCTCGCATGAGGAACTGTTTCAGGGTCCGCTGGGCTGATCGCCGATTTCCAAGTTGCGGTGGAATAGGGACTGATTTGCGGTCGATTGGCCAAAAACAGTCCCTATTTCACCGCAACTGATGTGGGCGCCCCGTTCGCTGCTGCGGCCCCCCGGTTCTCCTCATTGCTGGATTTCGCTCAAAAACTCAGCGGCGACTTCGTTGCTTTTGAAACGGATGCTGCGGTCTTCTTTCTTGGGGAATGCCAGCAGCGGGATAGTCCCGTACCAGACAGTTTCCTCGTCAATCACGGCCGCGCACAGCCGCCCTTTGGCCTTGACGGAATAGTCGACGTTCATCTCGGCAAAAATCGCTTTCGCGTCATCGCGCGGAGGTGAGGCAACATAAACCTCAAGGGTAATCCCACGGGCGGCTGCGCCTGCGAGTGTGGTGGTGAGTTTCGTGAGGCATGCGGCGGATGCGTAGGATGCGGCTATGAAGGCACTCTTTGTGGCACCGGTGATGTCTTTAATTAATGCCTCAATAGCGTTTGCCGGCTCTATGAGAATGTTGTAATCGGGTTGCTCACTGTCCTCTGCTGAATAAATTTCGTACCCCAACTTGGCGTACGTCTTGAGTCTTTTCTGGTACATGCGGGCGAGCATGGGTATCGACAGGTCAATGTAGTCGAATATCTCAACCTGTTGCTTGCCTTCGTGGCTTCTATGCAGTCTGCCCACCTGCTGCGTTACGCTGCCGTCCCAAGATATCGGCGTGGCAATGAAAAGGGTGTCAAGGTAGGACAGATCGAAGCCCTCGCTCAGAAGGCTTTCGGTGGCGACGATGATTCGATGTTCATGCTCAAAGCCGGGAAGACTGTTCAGTATCGCTTTTCTTTCTTTGGCGCCGATTTCTCCGGTTAAGAGTATGGGCTCGTGTCTGCGATCATTAAGCAACCTGAACAGTTCCTCAGCATGCTTTTTCCTTTTGGATAGTATGAGCGGATGTCGACCGTTTGACGCTGCTTCGAGGGCGTCATCGACAATCAATTCGTTTCTTGCCGCATGTGCACACAGCATATCGAGAATCTGATTGAAGCTTGCATCCGGCTCGTAGGCGGATAGCCGAATGCCGGTAAATCTCGGTCGAACGATGCGCTGGATGCCCTGCTGAATTGCCTGCGTTTTTGGATCGATGACATAGCGAAGCGGGCCGCAGAGCATCGAGAGCGCCCGCGTGAGTCCGTCGGAGCGCTCGGGTGTCGCGGAGAGGCCATATATATATTTGGCTGGAGCGGACTTGAGGACGAGCTCGAGCTGTGGCGCGGCAGCATGGTGGCATTCGTCGCAGATAATGAGGCCGTAATTACGAACAAGGTTCTTAACTATCGGCTCCCCGGTTTGGGAGTCTTTGCCAGATAGCGACTGAAAGGAAGCGACGTCGATAAGGCCGCTGACGGCGGTTTTGCCCCCTCCGATTTGTCCAATAAGGGGAGGTTGCTTTTTGCTGATTCGTCCTTTTGGCGTTCGGACCGGCTCTCTGGTGTCCGTAATGTCGAGAAATCGTTCGAGCTGCGATTTCCATTGGGCTATGAGCGCGGTCTTTGGAACAATGACGAGCGCCGGAAGACCAACGGCGGCAATAAGATAAGCTCCGATGACGGTTTTACCGAAGCCCGTTGGCGCAGACATGATTCCGTCTTCGTATTCAAGCATCTGGTCGGCGGCAATTTGCTGTTCGGGATGAAGGGTCCCTTTGAATGCCATCTCAATTGGATTGCCTGTGCTACGTTCGTCTGAATAATGGGCAGTAACGTGGGCTTCTTGAATCAGCTGCTCAAGTTGGGCTTTGCAGCCTCTGGGAATCGCGACGCGGCCATCTCTAAGTTCGCTGAGGTCTATGAGTCGCGGTTTGCCGAATACTGATTGATGCATAGATTGCGCACGGAAGAACTCCGGGTTGGCAAATGTCGCAAGCCTGCGGATTTCCATTTGAGCTGCCGGGCTCAGAGACTTTTCGGGGATGTAGAGCATATCGGCTTGTGTGACGAGCAGGTTCGAGGGGAAGTCTCGTGGCGTGAGCGGGAGCCGCTTTCGTGGCTTTTGGACATTGCGCCTGGTTTTGTTTGTCGCTGCAGCTGTTGCTATTCCAAGCGGTTTGTTTTTGGTGTCCTCGATCAGACGATCCACCGTCGCACGCGAGATTAGTTGGATTTGCGAAAGGTAAAGCCATTGGTCGGGAAAGGGCTCGAATCGTTCGTCAACAAATACGCTGTTTCCTTCCCGCTGCGCTTTTCCCTGAAAGGGCAGCGCAATGAGATTTCCAAAGCCGCCTTCAGGAATGGTGGACTGCGCGGGTATCATTCGGTCAAAGGCTTCGAAGGTGATTGTCTTGTTGAGTGCCGCTGCTTCGGCGATAAGGCAGCTACCGAAATCTCGTGCTGTCTTTGCGTTTATAGGTTCTAGGAAGAAAAACCAGATATGCGCGCCGTTGCCTGACCTTGATCGCTCGACCGCAGCGTTAATTCCATGGTTTTTTACGACAAGCCTGATAGCGTTTGTCGCTTCTTTCCAATCGGCTTTGTCAAAATCAATGACAAGGACATTTGTGTTGCAGTCTTTGTCGAGAACATATTGACCTATGACGTCCCGGAGCCTGTCGTCGCTGCCTTTGAAATGGGCGATAATGGCGGCATCGTTCAGCTCAAGGAATGTGCGGCTGCGACATTCAGCGCATTTAATTCTGTGATGGTTTGCTTTGGGGCAAATGCCTGGCTTCCACTCATTTGCGCAGGCGGGTGTATAGCCGATGCCCCCGTCTTTTCTGCGATACCCGT
Organism: uncultured Collinsella sp.; assembly: GCA_900540995.1. GTDB lineage: Bacteria > Actinomycetota > Coriobacteriia > Coriobacteriales > Coriobacteriaceae > Collinsella. The sequence goes on from UQHO01000023.1 coordinate 9,115, forward strand.
GAGCGTGCACATCTTTGCGGCCGGTAAAAAGATTGCGAAAGAGCTCGAGTTTGTCGCGCGCTGGGCTCGCGCTGGTAACGATGCCCTCGGTCTGTGCACGTTCGCCGAAAGATTTGCCGGCTTTGTCCCATTCTTCGAGTGTTGCGTAACGGATGTCTGGACCGTTGCTACAGATTACGATCTGCTTACGCGGATCTGAAGCGTGGACAACCGTTTTATTGAGTTTGAATAAGGCGTTCCCGAAAAGGGCGTATTGATGCACGGCGTTGCTCATTTGAATGCCATTCTTGTCAGCGTTCATTGGGATGAGGGTACGTCATTTCAGCTTTATGAGATATGCGACTTCGATTTTGGTTCGGTAATAGTGGGGTACCGATCCGTGAGTGGCAATTAGCCGGTGCCAAAACGTGCGGCGGCTGTTGTTAAAGGTGTTTTGGCGGCTATGGGGCGTGTTGGCGGCGTGGGGAGGGGTCCTCGAATGACTCCGTGGTCAAATAACGTCAAATATGAGTACTGTTGTTAATGTAGTCTCATAACATTTGGTAAGAATAGAATACCAATTCCACATTATTCTATATATCTAACCCACTAAACACGGAATTTTGAGCCTTGGCAAGACGTGGAATTGATCGAAATGATCAATTCCGGCGAGATTTTGCTGCTACTAATTTGGTGGCGGTACTCATATTTGCCATTTTTTGTCCAGTGGGTACCGCGAGGGGCCTGTTCGACTGGCTCAACGGCCCGGTGATGGATGCCGGCATGATCAGCCCACTCGATCCAGACCTTGTCCACATCACCGACGACCTCAACGAAGCCGTCGACATCGCCCTGAGCGGGCTGATGTAGGGTAGGTAAAATGGGACGGGGCTAAAAGACTGGTCTGAAACGTTTGATACCAGTCTTTTTAGCCCCGTCCCAAATGAACTGCTTCTAAGTTGCGGTGGAATAGGGATTGATTGGCGGCTAATAAGCCAAAAACAGTCCCTATTCCACCGCAACTGATGTGGGCGTCCCTAGTGAGTTGGCTGGTAGCGGGGGCAGTAGCTGATGGCGATGGCGTCGACGCCTACGTGGGTGGCGATGGTGCAGCCGATGGGGCCGGTGCCGGCGTCTACGTAATCCTGACCCGCGAGTGCCTCGTTGACAAGCTCCTGCTCCTCGGCGGCGCCGGTCGTGAGCACGCGCACGCTGGAGCCCGGATACTCGGCCAAAAATGCGAGGCAATCGGCCATGGTGTTGGTAACGATGCGCTTGGCACCGCGGCCCTTTTTTATGGCCTTGATCTCGCCCGATTTCCACTCCGGCGAAACAGCCAGGCGAATGTTGAGCATTTGCGTGAGCTGGCCGGCGAGCTTGGGCGCGCGGCCGTTCTTAACGAGATTCTCGAGCGTGCGGGGAATCAGCAGCAGGTGGGCGTCGGGCAGCGTCGCGCGGATCTGCGCCTCGGTCTCGTCCAGGCTGCGGCCGTCCTCGCGCATGGCCAGCGCGTACTCCACCAGCAGGCCCTCGGCGCCCGAGCCGGTGCGCGAGTCGATGCAGCGCACGTCGAGCTCGTGCGTCTCGGCCGTCAGGCTGGCGTTGGCGTAGCAGGCGGACCACTCGCTGCACAGCGAGATAAAGATGGCGCTATCGTGGCCGTCGGCGCGCACGCGGTCAAAGAGTTCCTTGAACTCGCCGGCACTCGGCTGCGAGGTGTGCGGCAGCTGCTCGGAGCCGGCCATGCGGGCGACGTACTCTTGGGCGGTAATCTGCACCTGGTCGAGCAGGTCCTCGCCCTCGATAATCACATGCAGCGGAATCACGTAAATGCCGAGCTCTTGGGCGCGGGCGGGGGAGATGTCCGACGTGGAGTCGGTTATGATGGCAAAAGACATAATTGCACCTTTCGTTGGGGCGCGACGGCGCCGCCTTCTGAGAGCAAAGTGCGACAAGTATAGTGGAGTCGTTCCACATTTCTAGGTTCAATTGTTGAATAGTCAACAGTTTGAAGTGTCGGTGTGGAAATCGTCAACTGGGGAAGAGGGATGCCGATGGAGGCGCTGGAGATATGCAAACGGCCGGTCGTGCTGTTTGATTTTGATGGCACGGTGGCCGATACGGGTCGGGCGGTGATGACCTCGACGCGCAAGACGCTGGCTGCACGCGGGTTTTCGGAGGCGCAGATGGGTGACCTGCGTCGCATGATCGGGCCGCCCCTGTGGAAGAGTTTTCACGACTTTTATGGCTTCTCCCGCGAGGAGTCGCTTGTGGTGGCCGACGAGTACCGCGCCTTTTTTGACGAGCTGGGACCGGAGGAGTATCCCGTGTTTGACGGGATCCCCGAGCTGCTGGATGGGTTGGTCGCCCAGGGCAAGCGCTTGGCCGTGGCGACGTCGCGCATGGAGGCAAAGTGCGTTGACATGGTGGGAGAGCTGGGACTTTCTCAGTTTGAGGCGGTGGTTGGCATGAATCCGCCGCAGGGGCGCGAGACCAAGGCCGATTCGGTCCGCGACGCGTTGGCGGCCTTGGGTGCGGCCGCGGGCGATGCCGTGATGATCGGCGATCGCTTTAACGACGTCGAGGGCGCGCACGCGATGAGCGTGCCGTGCATTGGTATCTATTCGGGCGCGGCGGCGCCGGGCGAGCACGAGGCGGCGGGTGCCGATGCAGTGGTGCACTCGGTGGCCGAGCTTGCTAAACTTTTCGCTATATAGGTATTTGATGTGAGGGGCGGGCACGCTCGCCGCTCATTGGTAAGGAGGTCGTCCATGAATCAGGTGGAGCAGAGCGTTGCCGAGTATGTCGACGAGGTCTGGGAGGATGTCGTCGCCGATATCGAGCAGCTGGTGAGTTATCCGTCCGTGGCAGTTTCTGCCGATGCGGAGCCCGGCGCGCCGTTTGGCCGCCCGGTCCGTGACGCGCTCGATTGCGCGCTCGGCATCGCGCAGAAGCTCGGCTATCAGACGAGCGACGACGAGGGCTATGTGGGAATCGCCGATATCCCGGGCCGCGGCGACAAACAGCTCGCGACTATCTGCCACGTGGACGTGGTTCCCGCCGGCCCTGGCTGGAACACCGACCCGTTCACCATGGAGCGCCGCGAGGGCTGGCTGCTCGGTCGCGGCGTGATTGACGACAAGGGCCCGGCGGTATTGTCACTCTACGCCGGCGCCTACTTGCTCAAGCACGGCATTGTTCCGCGCTACACCTTCCGCGCGCTGCTGGGCTGCGATGAGGAAGTGGGCATGTCCGACGTTCACCATTATCTGGAGAACAACGCAGACCCCGACTTTTTGTTTACGCCCGATGCCGAGTTCCCGGTCTGCAATGCTGAGAAGGGCCAGTTTGGGGCGACGTTCGTGAGCCCCAAGATCGACGGCGGGCGCATTGTGTCCTGGAGCGGTGCCGAGGCGAGCAACGCCATTCCGTCGCAGTCTATCTGCGAGCTCGCGATTGCCGCCGATGAGCTGCCGGCGCCGGTCGAGAACGCCGACCGCCTTGAGATCACGACACTCGATAACGGGCATGCGCAGATTTTCGCCCACGGTATTGGCGGTCACGCTTCGATGCCTGAGGGCACCATCAACGCCGTCGGCCTGATCGTGTCGTATCTGCGCGAGGCCGAGGACGCGTTTGGTGCACGCGACGAGCGCCTGCTGACGCCTGCCGAGCACGAGTTCGTCAAGTTCCTGGCCTTTGTGCATGCGGATGCCTATGGTCGCGGCCTGGGTATCGACGCGACGAGCCCAGCGTTTGGCCCGCTTACCTGCAACGCTGGCGTCATCCGTGTGGCGGATGGCCATATCGAGCAGGTCATCGACGTGCGCTTCCCCGATAGCACGAGTGCCGATACCATCCGCGAGCAGCTCGAGCCGCTCGTGGGCCGTTTTGGCGTGACGTGCCGTGTGGGTCGTGCGAAGGTGCCGTTCTCGGTGTCTGCCGACGATCCGGCCGTGAAGGCGCTTATCGATACCTATAACGAGTTCACCGGCAAGCATGCCGAGCCCTTTGCCATGGGCGGCGGCACGTACGCGCGCAACTTTGCCCGCGCCGTCTCGTTTGGCCCCGAGGAGACCGGCCTGGAGCTGCCCGCATGGGGCGGCCAGATGCACGGCCCCAACGAGTGCGCCAACGAGGAACAGCTCAAGCAGGCGCTCAAGATCTATATTGTTGCGATCCTCCGTTTGAATGAATTAGAGCTTTAGGGTTACGCGGTTTTACCAAACCGCGTAACCAGTCGACGCTGCAAACGTCCCCAAGCGGCAATCTGACGTTCAATCGTCGGTCGCGTACAAAAGTACGCTTCCCTCCTCTTTCACGTCACCTTGCTCGCTTAGGGGCGTTTTCGCTGACTTATGCTCAACCTGCGGGGTTTCCAAGGTAGTCCTTGGGGACGTTCTTAAATGACTAGTCAAACAAGAACGTCCCCAACGACTAGTCGTTTAAGAACGTCCCCAACAACTACCTTCCTCTGGTGTAAAAGGTGCGCCATGTTCGGCGCTGGATTGTTATTCGTTTGTAAAGGCCGTGCTGCGCTTGCGGTAAGGGTCTATCAGATGCCCGTAAAAAACCGCAGTTGGCGCGGGCACTGCCCGATCGAGGCCGTATCTTTCCAAACAGCAAAGCGGGCAGGGTGCCCGCGAATCGCATGTATGAAAGGAAGATCATGCTCGATCAGGCTTATTCTCGTCGTCAGTTCCTCGGCCTCGCTGGTGGTCTTGCCAGCATCGTCGGTCTCGGTCTCGTTGGGTGCGGCGGCTCCGGCGCATCCGATGCCGCCGACAAGGGTAGCGCTGCTGCTGCCGAGTCCGTCTCCGGCGAGGTGACCTACGACGGTGCCTCTTCGTTCCAGGCTCTCGTCGAGGCCGCTGCCGAGAAGTTCATGGACGCCAACCCCGATGTCTCCGTCTCCGGCTCGGGTAACGGTTCGGGCAAGGGCCTGACCGCTGTCGCCGCCGGCACCGTCACCATCGGCAACTCCGACGTCTTCGCCGAGACCAAGCTTGAGGCCGATCAAGTCAAGAACCTCGTCGACCACGAGGTCGCCGTCGTGGGCATGGGCCCCGTCGTCTCCAAGAACGTCAAGGTCGACGACCTGTCCCTCGAGCAGCTCAAGGGTATCTTCTCCGGTCAGATTACCAACTGGAAGGAGGTCGGCGGCGACGACGCCACCATCGTCGTCCTCAACCGCAAGGCCGGCTCCGGTACCCGCGCCACCTTCGAGGCCGCCGTCTTTGGCGACGAGACCGTCGACTTTAAGGGCGACGCCGAGCTCGACAAGTCCGGCGACGTCCAGACTCAGATGGGCAGCACCGATAACGCCATCTCCTACCTCGACTTCTCGCACTTCGATGACTCCAAGTTCAACGCCATCAAGGTCGAGGGCGTGGAGCCCAAGAGCGCAAACGTCACCGACGACTCCTTCAAGATCTGGGCTACCGAGCACATGTACTGCTCCAAGGACGCCGACGAGGCCACCAAGGCCTTCCTAGAGTTCATGCTTTCCGACGACGTCCAGGGCAAGCTCGTCGAGGAGCAGGGCTTCATCCCCGTCTCTGCCATGAAGGTCGTCAAGGACGCCAGCGGCAAGGTCTCTGCTAAATAAGTAATCGCCCCGGAAAGGTTTGCAATGGCAAAACAGCTGCCAAAGCGCGACCTTGAGAACGTGGGCCTGGGCGTCACGGGCGCGTGCGTAGCGCTCGTGACGCTTGTCGTTGCCGCGCTCATCTTTATGGTCGCCCAAAAGGGCCTCTCGGCTTTTGTCAAGGACGGCGTCTCGGTCGTCGAGTTTTTCACCGGCACCAAGTGGGACCTGGCCAACACAGCCGAAAACGGCCTGCCCTATACCGGCGCCCTGCCCCTGATCGTCACCTCGTTTGCGGTCATGGTACTCTCCACGCTTATCGCGCTGCCCATCGCCATCGGCTCTGCCATCTTTGCGGTCGAGATTAGCCCTAAGTTTGGCTCTAAGATCTTTCAGCCGCTCATTGAGCTTTTGACCGGCATCCCCTCGGTCGTCTTTGGCCTGATCGGTTTTCACGTGGTCGTCGGTCTTATGAAGAGCGTTTTCCACGTGAGCACGGGCCTGGGCATCTTGCCCGGCGCCATCGTGCTGGCGGTCATGATTCTGCCGACGATGACCACGCTTTCGGTCGATGGCCTGCGCGCCGTGCCCGACGGCTACCGACAGGGCTCGCTCGCGCTGGGCTACACCCGCTGGCAGACCATCTGGCACGTGGTGCTCAAGTCCGCCATGCCGTCGCTCATGACCGCGGTTATCTTGGGCATGACCCGCGCCTTTGGCGAGACGCTCGCCGTGCGCATGGTCATCGGCGGCATCGAGGCCATGCCGACGTCGCTGCTGTCGCCGGCTTCGACCATCACCACCACGCTCACCACGTCCATGGCGGTCTACGCCGAGGGCTCGGCCCAGGACGACGTCCTGTGGGCACTCGGTCTGCTGCTGATGGGCATGAGCCTCATCTTCATCCTGATCATCCATCTCATTGGCCGCAAGGGGGCGAAGGCTCGTGGCTAGCACGCGCATCCACATCGACGAGGCGAGGCTCGGGCGTGTCCAAAAGCAGGATCGCATCGCCACGGGCGTGCTGACGGCGATCGTCGCCATCGTCATGCTCATCGTCATCTCCATGGTGGCCTATATCCTGTTCGAGGGCATCTCGACGCTGTTCCAGCCGGGCTTTCTCACAGAGCCGTCGCGCGCCAACGGAACGCAGGGCGGCGTGCTCTACCAGCTGTTCGACTCGTTCTACCTGCTGCTGATCACTCTGATCATCTCGGTGCCCATCAGCCTAGGCGGAGCGGTCTTCCTGGTTGAGTACGCGCCGAACGGCCCTATCCGCGACATCGCCTCTACCGCCATCGAGACGCTGTCCTCGCTGCCTTCCATCGTCGTCGGCATGTTTGGCTTCCTGGTGTTCTCGGTGCAGCTGGGCTGGAAGTACTCCATCATCTCCGGCGCCGTCGCGCTCACCATGTTCAATATCCCCATTCTGGTGCGCGTGATTCAGCAGGCGCTCGAGGACGTGCCACAGGCCCAGCGCGATGCATGCCTGGCCATGGGCCTTACCCGCTGGGAGGCCACGCTGCACATCCTGATTCCCGAGGCCATGCCCGCCATCGTGACCGGCATCGTGCTTTCGGCCGGCCGCGTCTTTGGCGAGGCCGCGGCGCTGCTCTTTACCTCGGGCATGAGCTCGCCGGTGCGTCTGAACTTCTTGAGCTTTAACCTGTCGAGCCCCACCTGCGCCTGGAACGTGTTCCGCCCCGGTGAGTCGCTCGCCGTGCACATCTACAAGATCTATGGCGAGGGCAGCCCCGAGGCCCAGCAGATCGTTTGGGGCACCGCGGCGCTGCTGATGATTTGCGTGCTGCTGTTTAACGTAGTCGCCCGTATCGTGGGCAAACAACTGGCAAGGAAGATGACGGCCGAATGAGCGAGATAAATGCAACGCCCGCAACTGAGGCGGCATCGTCCGAGACCCAGGACTTTTTGTCGAGCGTGGGGGAGAGCGAGAAGCGCGTGCGCGCGAGCGGCAAGGCCGTGAGCGACGAGGTCGTGCTCTCCACCAAGGACGTCAACGTGTACTATGGCGACCACCATGCACTGCACAATACGTCGCTCGACTTTCACAAGGGCGAGATCACGGCGCTCATCGGGCCTTCGGGCTGCGGTAAGTCGACCTTCTTGCGTAGCCTCAACCTCATGAATCGCGAGATTCGCGGCTGCCGCGTGGAGGGCGAGATCAACTATCGCGGGCGCAACGTGAACACCAAGACCGAAAACACCTACGAGCTGCGCCGTTCCATTGGCATGGTGTTCCAGCAGCCCAACCCGTTCCGCAAGTCCATTCGCGACAACATCACGTTTGCGCCTAAGCGCCACGGCATCACCGACCGCGACGAGCTCGACCGCATGGTCGAGGAAAGCCTGCGCGGCGCGGCGCTTTGGGACGAGGTCAAAGACAAGCTCGACAAGAGCGCCTACGCGCTTTCGGGCGGCCAGCAGCAGCGTCTGTGCATCGCGCGCACGCTGGCGCTCAACCCCGACGTGATTCTGTTCGACGAGCCCTGCTCGGCGCTCGACCCCATCTCGACGCTGGCGATCGAGGACCTCATGTCATCGATCGTGGCCGACCGCGCCATCGTTATCGTGACGCACAACATGGAGCAGGCGTCGCGCGTGTCCAACCGCACGGCGTTCTTCTACATGGGCGATATGGTCGAGTACGACGAGACTGACGAGATTTTCCAACGGCCCAAGGATAAGCGGCTGAATGATTACCTCACCGGCATGTTCTCCTAGTCCGGGACATGCTTGAGGCCCGCGGCGGCCACGGTTGCCACGGGACTGATTGGAGAGGCGGGTCATCTCTTTTGGGAGATGGCCCGCCTTTTTGTGTCGTGTGCGGCCCGCCTTTTCGCTGCTATTATGGACAACGTTGAATTTCTACGAAGGAGCAGGGCATATGGCGATTCTTTTGGGATGCGATTCCGTCAGCCTAGAGTTTCCCACCAAGCATATTTTCGATAGCGTGACGCTCGGCGTGGGCGAGGGCGACCGTATTGGTATTGTCGGTAAAAACGGCGACGGCAAGTCGACGCTGCTGAGCGTGCTCGCCGGCACGCTGGAGCCCGACGACGGCCGCGTGACGCATCGTCGCGGCACCACGATCGGCCTGCTCGGCCAAAAGGACCAGCTTGTCGACACCGACACCGTGCACCATGCCGTCGTGGGCGACACGCCCGAGTATGAGTGGGCGTCGAGCCCCCGCACGCGCCAGATCCTCGCCGGTCTCATTAGCGATGTGCCCTGGGAGGGCACGGTGGGCGAGCTTTCGGGTGGCCAGCGCCGCCGCGTGGACCTCGCGCGCCTGTTGATCGGCGACTACGACGTGCTCATGCTCGACGAGCCCACTAACCATCTGGACATGCGCACCATCAACTGGCTTGCACGCCATCTTAAGGCTCGCTGGCAGCGCGGTCAGGGCGCCATGCTCGTGGTCACGCACGATCGCTGGTTCTTGGACGAGGTCTGCACCAGCATGTGGGAGGTCCACGACGGCCAGGTCGATCCCTTCGAGGGCGGCTACTCCGCATATATCCTGCAGCGCGTGGAGCGCGACCGCATGGCCGCGGTTACCGAGGAACGCCGTCGCAACATGGCGCGCAAGGAGCTCGCGTGGCTGAGCCGCGGCGCCCAGGCGCGTTCCACCAAGCCCAAGTTTCGCGTTGATGCCGCTCGCGAGCTGATCGCCGACGTGCCGCCCGTGCGTGACGAGCTGGAGCTCAAGCGCCTCGCCGTGAGCCGCCTGGGCAAGCAGGTTATCGATGTGGTCGACGTGGACGCCGGCTATGCGGATACCGATGGCGCGCCCAAGCAGGTGCTCTCTGACGTGACCTGGCTCATTGGTGCGGGCGACCGCTATGGCCTTTTGGGCGAGAACGGTGCCGGCAAGTCGACGCTGCTCGACGTGATCCAGGGCAAGATTGAACCCACGCGCGGCCGCGTGAAGATTGGCCAGACAGTGCGCTTTGGCGTGCTGTCGCAGCAGCTCGAGGAGCTCGAACCCTACATGGGCGACACGATCCGCGAGGTGCTCGGCAACTATAAGAAGTACTACGTCATCGACGGCAAGGAGACTTCGCCCGAGAAGCTCTGCGAGCGTCTGGGCTTTACGACGCAGCAGCTCTGGAGCCGCATCGGCGATCTTTCGGGCGGCCAGCGCCGTCGCCTGTCGCTGTTGCTGACGATTCTGGACGAGCCCAACGTGCTCATCCTGGACGAGCCGGGCAACGACCTGGATACCGACATGCTCGCGATTGTCGAGGACCTGCTGGACGGCTGGCCCGGCACGCTGATCCTGGTGACACACGATCGCTTTTTGATGGAGCGCGTGACCGACCAACAGTGGGCACTGCTCGATGGCCATCTGACGCATATGCCCGGCGGCGTGGACCAGTACCTGCGCCTGTGCAACGCTACCGCCGAGGGCGAGCCCGTGGGCGCGCCGAGCGCTAAGACCGGCACGTTCGACACCGGTGCGGCGGCTGCTGCCGACAAGCCCAAGTCGAGCGGTCAGCCCAACGGCCTTTCCAACGCCGAGCGTCAGAAGCTCCGCCGCGAGGTGAGCTCGCTCGAGCGCAAGATGGAGACGCAGCGCGCCCGCGTGGAGGAGGCCGAGGCCGCCATGGCCCAGGTCGATCCCACCAACTACACGGCGCTCGGCGAGCAGCAGGCAAAGATCGACGAGGCTCACGCCGCCATGGACGAGCTGGAGATGGCGTGGCTCGAGGCGAGCGAAAAGCTCGAGGGCGAGGAGTAGGCGAGAATGATCAAAGCCGCGTTTTTCGATATCGACGGCACGCTGCTGAGCTTTAAGACCCACCGGATTCCGGCGTCGGCGCAGCAGGTGCTCGACAGCTTTCGCGAGCAGGGGATTGCGTGCGTGATCGCCACGGGCCGTCCGACCTACCAGATGCCGGACTGGCTGTTCGACCTGGGCTGGGATGCGTACATTACGCTTTCGGGCCAGCACTGTTTTGATGCCAAGGGCGTCTACCGCAGCTGCCCGATCGATCCGGACGACGTTGCGGTGATTGTGGACCAGGTGGCGCAGGGGCGCTACGACTCACTGTGCATGCAGGGCGAGAACTCGTTTGTGAACCGCCTGTCCGAGCGCGTGGTGACGGCTGGCAGCAACGCGGGAATCGTCTACCACGAGGAGCCGTTTGAGCATGCCTTTGACGCGCCGGTCTATCAGTTCTGTGCCTTTGTTGACCCAGTTGACGAGCATATCGTGACCGATGCCGTGTCGCATTCGCTCACCACGCGCTGGTGCGACCTGTTCTGCGACATTATTCCGGCCAACGGCGGCAAGGACCTGGGTGTGGCGGCGACGCTGGAGCGCCTGGGCATCGACGCAAGTGAAGCGATTGCCTTTGGCGACGGCGAGAACGACCTGTCGATGTTCTCGGCCGTGGGCACAAGTGTGGCCATGGGCAACGCGCAGGACACGGTGAAAGCTGCGGCGACCTACGTGACGACCGCCGTGGACGACGATGGGATCTACAACGCCGCGAAGTACTTTGGACTGCTATAGCTGCGGCTCGGCACTTGGGGACACTCCTTGCGGGGCGTGTTCCCATTTTGTTTTCGTCCCGCTCGTTTTGTGAAACACGGCTAACTTTTAGGCAAAGTAGTAAGACATGGGCAACTTTTGCGGTAAAGTAAGCCGTGGAAAGTATCCAAAGGCTAACTAGCAATCATCGCGAAAGGCGGCCCATGGCCCTACGTGAATCCGGAGAAGACTATCTCGAATCGATCTACGTTCTGTCGGAACGCCAGGGCATCGTGCGCTCGATCGACGTTGCGGAGTACCTCGGCGTAACCAAGGCGAGCGTTTCCAAGGCCATGGCGACGCTGGAAAGCAACGGCTATGTCGAAATGGGCAAGCGCGACGTTCATCTGACGGAGCGTGGTCTGGAGGTCGCTCGCCAAATGTGGGAGCGTCACTGCTTTTTCGTGGGGCTGCTGGAGGATGCGGGTGTTTCGGCTGAGGTCGCGTCGCAAGAGGGCTGCCACATGGAGCACTGCCTGAGCGAGGAAAGCTTCGAGAAACTGAGGGCGATGCTGAACCGGGGCGAGGCGACGGGCCAAGCGGCGGAATCCTAACGAACCCCCAGTAGCGCGGAGTTCGCGCAAAGCGCGAACCAGCGACCGGGACCAGCGGTCCTTTCGGCCAAGTCCATTTCAGCAAAGGAACCCCGCCAGCAAGCGATGCCCAAGAACTGCCACCTACGTCACCGCAGGCCGGGGCCGGGTTTGGTTTTGAAAACACTCCACAGCGCGAGGCCCGCCTTTCCGTTGCTCCGCAGGAGCAGGAAAGACGGGCCTCATGCGCGAGGACGTTTTCAAAACCAAGCCCGGTCCCGGCCGGACAGCCCACGAACGCTACAGGTTCTTGACACCCATCGCGCGCATGGCATTCAGGATGGCGATAATCGCCACGCCCACGTCGCCGAACACAGCAAGCCACATGTTGGCGATGCCCAGTGCCGCAAGCACCAGAATCAGCAACTTAATGCCCAGCGCAAAGATGATGTTCTGCCAAACAATCGACATGGTCTTGCGCGCCACGCGGATCGCGCGGGAGATGTTGGACGGCTTGTCATCCATGAGCACGACGTCCGCCGCCTCAATTGCGGCGTCCGAGCCCATAGCGCCCATGGCGATGCCAACGTCTGCGCGGGTAAGCACGGGTGCGTCGTTGATACCGTCGCCTACAAAGGCGAGCTCGCCCTTGCCCGATTCTGCTGCAAGCAGCGCCTCGACACGCTCGACCTTATCACCCGGTAACAGCTGCGCGTGGAACTCGTCGAGACCGAGTTGCTTGGCTACAGACGCCGCAACCTCCTCACGGTCGCCCGTGAGCATGACGGTGCGCTTGACGCCGGCGGCGTGCAGGTCGCGAATCGTTTGCTCGGCATCGGTCTTTATGGTGTCGGCAATTACGATGTGGCCGGCGTACGTATCATCGACCAGCACGTGGAGGATGGTGCCGACGATCTCGCAATTGGGCGCTTCGATACCGGCCACAGCAAGCATCTTGGCATTGCCGACGATGACGCGCTTGCCGTCGATAATCGCCGTCACGCCATGGCCCGCGTCATTGGTGGAGTCGCTTACGCGTTTGGGATCGAGCTCGCCCTGGAAGGCGGTGCGTACCGACTGCGCGATGGGATGGTCGGAGAATGACTCGGCAAGGGCCGCGACTTCGAGCAGCGACTGCTCGGTATAGCCTGCCTCGGGGTGTACCGCCACGACCGAAAACGTGCCGTTGGTGAGCGTGCCGGTCTTGTCAAAGACGACGGTGTCCACATCCGCGAGCGTCTCGAGGTAGTTAGAGCCCTTGATGAGGACGCCCAGCTTGGATGCGCCACCGATGCCGCCAAAAAAGCTGAGCGGCACGCTGATCACGAGCGCGCATGGGCAACTGACGACGAGGAAGGTCAGGCCGCGCAGGATCCAGTCGGACCAGGCGCCGGTGACCAAGCCACCGCCGAGCGCGAGTACCGCGGCCGCGCCGGTGACAGCGGGCGTGTAGACGCGGGCGAAGCGCGTGATGAAGTTCTCGGTGCGTGCCTTCTTCTCACTAGCGTTTTCTACGAGCTCCAGGACGCGCGCGACGGTGGACTCGCCAAAGGGCTTGGTGGTGCGCACGTGGAGGAGACCCGTCATGTTGATGCAGCCGCTGATGATATCGTCTCCAGTTTTGGCCGGGCGGGGGACCGACTCTCCGGTAAGGGCGGCGGTATCGAGCTGTGTCTCGCCCTCGACGATGACGCCGTCGATAGGCACGCGCTCACCGGGCTTGACCACGATCACGGTGCCGACGGCGATGTCATCGGGGAAGACCTGCTCGAGTGTGCCGTCGGGCTGCTCGACGTTAGCGTAGTCGGGCGCGATGTCCATCATGGCACTGATCGACTTGCGGCTCTTGCCCACGGCGTACGCCTGAAACAGCTCGCCGACCTGGTAGAACAGCATGACGGCGGCGCCTTCGGCCATGTGCGGGTCGGTATCGGGGAAGAGCACCATGGCAAACGCGCCGATGGTCGCGACGGCCATGAGGAAGCTCTCGTCGAAGGCCTTGCCGCGGCGGATGTTATTGAATGCCTTTTGCAGTACGTCGTAGCCGGCAATCAAAAACGGCACGAGGAACAGCACAAAGCTGGCGTAGATGTCGCCCGGGGTGCCGAATGCGGCGGTAAGGGTGCCGAACTCATCGAGGGCGTACACCACGGCAAAAATGCCCAGCGCTACCAGGATGCGGTTGCGCTTATGCTCGAGTGATTCTTTTTTCTTGCGCTTCTTCTTTTTCTTTTTGGGGTCGGCGGTGGCCATGACTCGTATCCTCCCATTTGAATGTATGAACATTCGCTCATATAATTTCGCGAGCAAAGGCCGCAGCAAGCGCGGCCTTGCAGGTTGGCGTAAACCTGGGCTAGAGAATAATCTCGCAGTCCGGCTCGGCGTCGGCGGTGAACTCCACAACGCGGTCGAGGACCTCGTCGAACTCGGCGTCATCGGCCTCGAGCGTCAACTTCTGGGTCATAAAGTTGACGGACACGGATTTGACGCCCTCGAGCTTGGCCAGCTCGTCCTGAAGCTCGCGCGCACAGTTGGCGCAGTCGATCTCATCGAGCTTAAACTGCTTTTTCATGGTGGGTTCCTTTCCCTGTATTTGCGGCTTGGGTGCAGGCCGCGCTGGTACCGTGGTTGGCTGCTATTCGCAGATGTGGCTCATGCCCTGGTTGAGCATGGTGTAGACGTGGTCGTCGGCGAGCGAGTAGAGGATATTGCGCCCGTCGCGCCGGAATTTAACCAGGTGCGACTGCTTGAGTGTGCGCAGCTGGTGCGATACTGCCGACTGCGAGGTTTCGGTCGCTTCGGCGATGTCTGCCACGCAGAGCTCGCGGCCCATGAGGGCGTAAAGGATCTTGATACGCGTGGTGTCGCTGAAGACCTTGAACAGGTCGGCGAGGTCGTAGAGAAGTTCCTCGTCGGGAAGGTCCTCGGGCGAGCAGGTGGTGGGGATCGCGGGTTCGGTGGCCTCGATGTCGGGTTTCGTTTCATCAACGCGGGTGCTCATTGCAATATCCTTTCATATGAACATGCGCTCATATAACTTGCTTTCGATTATATGAGTGTATGTTCATATGTCAATACAATTTGCGTTAATTTCGATGACTGCTTGCCGCTTCTGCGATTTTCTGTGGGTTGGGAGACATCGACGCAATGCTCGCCAACATATTTCGAGATGTTCGGCTAGCATGCTAAGAAAGCCACCTTGAGAAGCATTAGAACTGTTCATATTTGTACTTTATCGTGTCAAATACCGCGAGAATCAGTTCTTCCTCTACGGGAGTTTCTGCAGAATCAGTTTTATCTAAAGTTATATTGAGCATTGCTGCAGCCAATCTGGCACATCGGTGGCCGAATAAGTCGAAAAATGTAGGTGGACATCCGCAGAGATCGCCTTTAGAAGAGCGAATTCTCAATTAGATCAATAATCGTGTCGTCTTCCGTGCGGTTTTCATCGATTTTTGCGAACATGTCGCATTCCCAAGCCCCATTGATTTCCTCAGCAAGGGCCCCGACGTGTTGCATGTCGTCGGGTTCGGGCACATCGTTGATGCTCGGGTCATCAGCTTGCGGATATTGGCTTGCAATTTCGCGCTTGGCGGCCTCTTCTTCTTTGAGTGTCTCCAGGACGCGGCGACCGTATTCGAAGTAGCGCCGCAAGACAAATTGACGAAGAGTTTCTTGCAGGATGGCGAAGTTATCCGGGAGTCGACCGGGCCATATCTTCTCGCGAATGCGAATCGCTTCCATGACCCGTTTAAAGCGGACTGCTTGAAAAACGAATGACGATTAACCGTGATAACGGCATATCCCATGTTTCGCAGCGTGTTTCGGCGCTCCTCGTCAATTGATTGCTGCTCGGGTTCGTCGTGGTAAAAGCCGTTGTATTCGATATCGGTCATCGAATTTTCGAGCAGCGCGTCGAGGTAGAAAACCGTCCGTCGCGTTAGGGCGGCGTATCTTTTGGGGACTGGGATCGGATAATCCGTTTTGATAGCGCGTATGGCTAAGCCACCCATTGACTTGGGCATTGTCAGCATCATGACAAACGCCGTTTCGAGTGGGGAGCGACAGCCTTCGTGTACATAAGAAAGTGCCTTAAGTGCTTTATTAGATCCACGATACCCCGGTGCCTCTGAAAAGAAGGCTCTGAGCTCTTCAACGCTGGTTAGGGCTGGGCGCTCGCGATATTGAGTTTCGTCGGACGTTCCAAGCGCGTAGGAGCCGCAGATTTCAAAGTAATACTCAACGAGCTCCGAAAGGTTGAGGTCGGCTGTTGCTTCTAACGCGCACAGCTTGATATCGACGATGTAGACGTTCGGCTCGAGTTCTAGGTAGCTTTCTGCATCAAACGTATAGCGCGTGCAGTGGCAGATGCAGCCCTTGCGGTGCCTTTTGGCATTATTGGAAAACGTCAGCACATGGATACGTTCAGAATCGACATTCTTTCTGTTGAGCCATGCTCGTGCCGCTTCCAGGTCGGACGTGGTCGGCGCAGACACCCTGATCTTTTCCATAGGTATGGGACCGGTCGCGTAGCTTGCGAGCGAGTTGGCTGTTTGGTATACAGCGCGTGCCGTGGTATGTGACAGAATGATTCCCATACGCGCATGATGGCATAGCGGACGCCGCATACGCCCGAAACTTCGGGCAACGGTATTGGGGCGCGGCTTATCTTCTGCGAACGGTGGGTTTTTGAGCTGTCGTATTGAGGGAGCAGCTTTGGCTGGGGAGGTTTCTGCCGGCTGCCCCTTTTTGATGAACTTTAGTTGCGGATTCGTAGCTTCTAAGCGTTTTTGCCGACCGCTCAGATGCCTCACCAACATAATTTGAGTTATTCGGCCTTATCCTATACAAATGGTGCGATCGCAACGTCCTATTCGAATTGATTCAGGTAGATTTATGGGGCTTGGTTGCGAAATTAAGGCGATTTTAGCTTCGATTGCGGTTCAAGGGGCCTTGACTAGTGGTTCAGCTGGCCGAACAACTCGAAAAATGTAGGTGGGCCAACCTGCCGACTATGTGAAGCACGCGTATTTGCTCGTTTTGATGAAAACTAGGGTGCAGCCATAAGGCTGCGCCCTAGTTTACTGCGTGTCGGTGTGCCCAGACGGATTGCGCTGTGCCTGGCAGGCGCTCCCGCAGATGGATCGGTTATTTCGCGAATAGGTTCTTGAGGTTGAACTCGGCCTGAACCGTGCGGAGCATGAGGTCGGTGTCGTCGAGGCCCAGGTGCTGCTCGTTGGCGTCGGCGGCGAGGGTGCCACGGCGGCGCGCCCAGTTCTCGAGCGCGGCGGGCGCGGACTCGCGGGGGAGCGAGCGGACGTCGGCATCCAGGCTGCGGCAGATCTGGCGCGAGTCGATGACGATGATCTTGCCGGCGCGGCGTGCCTCGGCGTAACCGTCCAGGTGGATCTTGAACCAACTGTCTTCGAACGCGGCGTTATGCGCCATGTACGGGTACTTCTTCATAAGTTTGAGCAGCTGCTTCTGCAGTTCCTTGTTCTCGCGGAATGGTTTTTTGCCGTCGATGTCGTCCCAGGTAATGTGATGGATGTTCGATAGCGGCACATCCTCGCCGCGGTAGATGTCGGGCAGGCCGCAGTAGTGTGCCTCGGCGTCATGCGGGACGGCGTCGCTGGTGAGCTCCATGATCTCCCAGCCCACGTTGATGATATAGCCGCGCTCGGGTGCACGGCCGGTGGTCTCGATGTCGATACCGAGCACGGTGCCCTGGATGGGCTTGCGGGCGTAGGCCACGCCGAGCGCGTCGCGGTCGCCGCGGATTTCGCGCATAACGGACGCGGCGGTGCGCTTTTGCATCTTGCCGATGGCAGCGCAGGTGTCGGCATCGGACAGGCCGCGCGAAAGCGTCGCGGGCGTCACGTTGCGCAGGCGCGCCTCGCCAATCTGGTCGCACAGGTCGCGGTTGCGGTCAGCCAGGTCGCGCACGGTGGCAAAGTCGAAGCTGGGGTCGCCCTCGGCGGTAAAGTACTCGGTTTCGAGCACCTTAAGGGCCTCCTCGCCCTTCTGGCGCTCGGACTCCATGGCGCCGTGATCGCCATAGATAAACATGGGAATAAACGGCTGGCGCTCGTATTCGAGTGCTTGTGAAACGTTCATATAACTGCTCCTTGGACGGGCCGTGTCGCGCGGCTCGGTGGCATTGAGTTATGGCGAGATGATAGTTTACCATGGGCAACTATTGGCATCGCGCCTAGGACAACTACAATACCCTAGTTGACCGCTAGGACTTTTACAATGCTGCCGAAAGACATGAAAGGTTCCATCCGTCATGGATTTGCTGATTGATATTCTGCTCGACGCCGGCAAGGACACGCTCTCGCTGGCGCCGTTTTTGTTGGTGACGTATCTTGCTCTCGAGACACTTGAGCACGTTGCGGGCGACCGCGTCAACGGCGCTATCAAGCGCGCCGGCGCTGCGGGTCCCGTGGCTGGCTCGCTGCTGGGCATTGTGCCGCAGTGCGGATTTTCGGCCATGGCAGCAACGCTGTACGCCGGCCGTGTCGTGACGCTGGGCACGCTGGTCGCCGTGTTCCTCTCGACCTCCGATGAGATGCTGCCGCTGTTGCTCGCCGAGCAGGTGCCCGTGCAGACCATGGCGATGCTTTTGGCTTCGAAGGCACTGATCGCGCTGGTCACGGGCTTTATCGTGGACGCGGCTATCCGCGGCCTTCGTCGTAATGCCCGCGCGCATGCGGCGATTCGCCGTACCGTGCTGGGGACCGCTGCCAATCCGGCTCATGTGAACTGCGCGCACGACGACCATACCGGGGGCGACATCATTGATGAAGTGGCCGAGGCGGGCGTGAGCGCCGACCACATCCACGAGTTGTGCGAGCGCGACCATTGCGGTTGCGATGATGATGAAGATGAACACGAGCGCGACCACGGACACAGCCATGACCACGGTCACGCAGGCGAGCATGAGCACCACCACGGCCATGGGCACGACCACGGTCACTCCCACGAAGGTGCGCCCGTCCTGTCGATTATCCGCAGCGCGATCTCGCACACCGTGCAGGTTTCGGTTTTTATTTTCCTGGTGACGCTGATTCTAGTTGCCGTGCTCGAGACCTTCGGAGAGTCCGCGATCGAGCAGTTCCTGCGTGGCAACGAGACGCTCGCCGTCTTGGGCTCGGCACTCGTCGGCCTGATCCCCAACTGCTCGGCCAGCGTGGTCATTACGCAGCTGTACCTGGAGGGCGCGCTACAGCTGGCGCCGATGCTCGCCGGCACGCTCATTTCCGCCGGCGTGGGCTATCTTGTCCTGTTCCGCACCAACCGCAGCGCTCGTGAAAACGCCGTGTTCCTGGTCATGATGTACGTCATCGGCGCCGGCTGGGGCCTTATCCTATCCGCCTTCGGCCTCTAAGTAGGCCTAAAAAATGGGCTTCAAATAGCCATGCTCGGCGCCTGCGCAATGCGGCGACGCATGGCATTTTGAAGCCCGTTTTTTGTTGAGCCATGGATTCCGAGCGCTCACACCGCGCAAAACAAAAAGGTAGATTTCCGGGCATGTCCCGAAAATCTACCTTGGTTAGCGCAGCAGCTCGGTGAGGTTGCGCTTAAAGCGGGCCCGGTCTTCGCTGGTAAATGCCGCCGGACCGCGAGTGCGACCGCCGGCGCGGCGCACCTTCTTTTCCTCGTGGCGAATAAACAGTTGCATGTCGATGGTCGCCTTATCGTAGACGCGCCCGCGCACGCCGATGGCGGCGGCATCGCGCCCGAGCACCATGCTCGCCAAGCCAATGTCCTGCGTCACGACTACATCGCCCGCCTGCAGGCGTTCGACAATGGCAAAGTCGGCGCTGTCGGCGCCCATGCTCACATCGAGCGTCGTGACCCAAAATCCGCGTCGCGCATGCTCGACGTCGCGCGGATCGTCGCGGCGAATGTGGCGTTCCAGGTTCTGTGTGCTGTTGCCGGCGATAACGACGGCGACGCGCGCCCGCCGCGCGCAGTCAATCGACTCGCGCGTGACCGGGCAGGCGTCTGCATCAATAAAGAGCGTTCGCGGCATCTAGTGCACCAGTTTGCCAAATTGAATAGCGCGAACAATCAGCGTTACGCCAAACACCAGCAGTGCGGCGCCGCTAAAGATGACGAGCATCTTGGCCGACCACAGCGGATAGATAAACACGAACATGCCGGCGATGATGGAGAGTGCGCCGCTCAGGATGGCGAGGGCACGGTTGGACGAAAGCTCGGACTCCAGAATGGACATGACACCTTCGACGATCCAGCCAAAGCCGGCCACGATAACCACCATCGTGGTGAGCGTCGCGGTCGAGAAGGCCTGGTTGCGCAGGATTATGACGCCGCCCAAGATAATGAGTAGGTTGGAGATGATGCTCGTCACGCGCCAGCCGGTGGGCAGCAGTGGCTCGAAAACAGCGGTAAACAGCCTGATCGCGGCCGTGATCACAAAGTAGAAGCCCAAGACGGTCGTTAGGAAGACGAGGGACTTGGCGGGCGCAAACAGCAGTGCGATGCCGGCGACGAGCGCCAAGACGCCCGTGATGGCGTAAATCCAGCGCACGGCCTTGACGGCCTTGCCTGCCATGCTTTTCTCGTCAAATCCAAACTGGCTCGATTTTTGGTCATCGTTCTTAAAGATGCCCATAATGTCTCCTTTCCGTGCGGCGTAAGCCTTGATCGTTACAACCAGTATCGCCTAAAGGCGCTGGCGTATGGGTCGGGGAGGGCGAAACGTAACCCAAAGGCCCCGAATTGTTTCCGTTGTTCCCCACGTCGCGATTTTCTATTCAACAGGTGTAGAACATTGCAGCCCTGTTCGTTATTGCCTACGTTTTAGGTTAGATTTTCCTAAGAACAATTGCCCGAAATTGGGGGTCCCTATGAACGAAGCAGTTCCCGCAGCGCCGGTAAGCGCGGAGTCGATGGCAAAGCAGGGTTGCGAAAAGCTCGGCTTGGACGCGTTTGATGCGTTGGTTCGCTGCGCCCGCACGTGCCGTCGCTTTGACGAGTCCATGCACGTGCCGCGTGAGCTTTTGCTTGAGCTGGCGGAGCTGGCGCACCTGACTCCCTGTGGTGCCAATGCTCAGCGTCTGCGTTTTCATGTGGTAAGCGGTGCAGAGGACTGCGCGCGTGTATTTGACGAGCTTGCATGGGCCGGTGCGCTCAAGGATTGGCCGGGTCCCGATGAGGGCGAGCGCCCGACCGGCTACATCGCGATTCTTGCCGAGCGCGCCGTTCCGGGTAAGCCCGCCGCTCCTATTACTGAGGTCGACACGGGCATTGCCGCGCAGACGATGATGCTCGCCGCCCGCAGCGCCATGCCCGAGGTGGCTGCCTGCATGTTCAAGGCCTTTACGCCCCACGCGATCGATGCCATGGGGCTCGATAGCGATAAGTATGAGCTCAAGCTGATCATGGCGTTTGGCGTTCCGGCCGAGACGCAGGTGATCGATGCGATCGATTCCAACCCCGACGGCTCAATTAATTACTGGCGCGACGAGGCGCAGGTGCACCACGTACCCAAGCGCCCGCTTGCCGACGTACTGGTGTAGCTGGGCGTCACCGCGGTGTGATCCGGCGGTAAACCACCACAAAGGTACCTGTCCCCTTTGCGGTGGTGCGAGGGGAGGACGTGTGGCAGATTTGTATTTGGTGCGGCATGGGCAGACTGAGCTCAATGTGCAGAACATTTTGCAGGGTGGGCACGATTCGCCGCTTACGGCGCGCGGGCGCGAGCAGGCGCTGGCGACGCGCGCGGCGTTTGAGGCGCGTGGCGTGACCTTTGACCGTGTGTATTCCTCGCCGTTGGGCCGGGCGCGGCATACGGCTGAGCTAATTGCTGGTGAGGGCCGCTCGATAGAGCTGGTCGATGACCTGCGCGAGTGGCATTTGGGCTCGCTGGAGGGTACATCAAATCGCGAGATGCCGCCGCAGCCCTGGGGTGATTATCCGGTGGCCTTTGGTGGCGAGTCTGAAGGCGAGCTCCAGTCGCGCATGGTCGCGGCGCTGTCCCACATCATGGCCAGGCCGCAGCACGACTGTGTGCTGGCAGTCTCCCACGGCTCTTCCTGCCAGGAGTTTCTTGAGTATGTGACTGGCAGGGGAGAGCTACCCGACAACGGTGCCGTGCTTCATTTTGGCTATTGCGACGGTGCGTTTTCGCTCCTTGATTGGTAACGAACGAAAGGACCCCTATGAATAAAGACCTGTATCTGGTTCGTCATGGGCAGACAATATTCAACCTTAAGCGCATTATTCAGGGTTGGAGTGACTCGCCGCTCACGCAGCTGGGATGCGACCAGGCGGCGCGTGCCGGCATGTTCTTACGTGCGCGCGGCATTGAACCCGATCATGCCTACACCTCCACACTTCATCGCACCGAGCAGACTATCGCCAACCTGTGGCCGGGCTTGGCGTACGAGCGCCTGGACGGTCTGCGTGAGTGGTTCTTTGGCGACTTTGAGGCCGAGCGCGTGATGCTTATGCCCGAGCGCCCGTGGCGAGATTTCTATCGTCAGTTTGGCGGCGAGGGCCAGATGCAGGTGCGCGAGCGCATGGCGGCGACGATAACCGATCTTATGCGACGTCCGGACCACGAGTGTGTGCTCGCGGTGAGCCACGGTTCGGCTATCAAGGAGTTTTTGGACCACGTGCGGGGCGCGGCGGCCGACGAGCGCGAACGCGTGCCGGGCAACTGCTCAGTGCTGCATTTTGCGTTTGACGATGCGGCCGATACGTTTGAACTGGTCGAAGTCTTTACGCAGGAAGACTACGCGCGCGAGCTGGGGCTTGAACCGCTCGTGGCTACTGCGGGTCCGCAGCGCGGATAACGCGAGCGCGGCGGCACGGGTCGTCGGCATAACTTCTCGACGCAAAAGGGGCGGAGATGCATGTACCTGCTGCATCTCCGCCCCCTGTTTGTTGGGCTGCCGATTTTTGTGCTGGACGGTCTGGTCTTGCTAGAACCGCGCGACCTGGTGCGTGAGCAGACCCGTCGGAACCTGCGCCGCGCCGCCGCTGACCTGCGCGGCGGGGAAGAGCGCAGCTACGGCAAAGTTGAACGGCTCTTTGCCCGTGTAGGTGCCGGCGGCACGTGCACCGTCGGCCAGGAGCTGTGATGCCTCGACTAGTGCGACAGCGTAGGCAGGGTCGTCGGCCAGTGCCGGCTCCGGCGCCTGGTCGAGCATGGCGCGGATGGCCCCGACGGCGTCCTCGCGCTTGACCTCCCACACGCGGTGCGTAATGCCGGCGGGGTCGGTGACGGCATAGAGTGAAGCGCCCTCTTTTGCGGCGCCGAGGATGATATCCATGACGGGAGAGGCTTCGTAGACAAGCGTTACGGGACGGGGCTGTACCTTGAGGTCGGCGATTGCGCGCGCAGCGGCGGTCGTATCGGCGGTAAGCACGGGCCGGCCCGCCCATGAAA
>UQHO01000024.1 GCA_900540995.1 uncultured Collinsella sp.
CCGAGGCCCTGGGGGTGGGGCCGGGCGCCGCCCCCCGCCGTCCCCGCCGCCGCGAAGCCGCGGATCTGGTCGCGCAGCTCCTCGATGCCGATGGGGTCGAGGCCGTTGGTGGGCTCGTCGAGCACGAGCAGGCGTGGCCGGGCGATCAGCGCCAGCGCGAGCCCCAGGCGCTGCCGCATGCCCATCGAGAAGCGCCCGGCGCGCTTCTTCCCGGTGTCCGCGAGGTCCACGGCGGCGAGCGCCTCATCTATGCGGCTCTCGGGAAGGCCCAGCAGCGTGGTGCGCACGCGCAGGTTCTCGCGCGCGGTGAGGTTGGGGTAGAGCGGCGCCTCCTCGATGAGGCTGCCGATTGCGTAGAGGTCCTCGCGGCGCCAGGCGTGCCCGGCAAAGAGGATCTCCCCGGCCGTCGGCCGCAGCATCCCGCAGATCATCTTGAGCGTTGTCGACTTGCCGGCGCCGTTGGGACCGAGCAGCCCGTACACCTCGCCCTCGCGGATATGAAGGCTCACGTCGGCCACGGCGTCCTGCGCCTGGTCGCCGCGGCCGAAGCGCTTGGTGAGCCCGCGCGTCTCGAGCATGTAACCCATGGGTTTATCCTTTCTCTTCCGGGCGCGCGGGCCGATTCACCGTGCCCGCGCGCCTTACCTTTCGGCTTCACCATCCATGATGGGGCGCGTTTCTAACGAAGCCGTAACGGCCGATGGGCTCTTTTGGTGCCAGCCAATCTCGACCCGCACGCATTTGCTTAAAGCAACAACTTTCCCGATCGATGTAATTACCGAATCAAAACGTGTAAACCAGCCACCAAAGAAGCCGAAAAATGTCGCTTTTGGAGGCTGATGTACACAAATGCAGAATCCAGCGCAGCCCAGAGGCGCCCTCCACATGTCTGGACTCTCTATGGCTGCGCTGGATAGACATCGTCGGAACGGGTATAGTATCGAAAGTTTTGTCGTTAACCAGCGGGGGAGTCCTGTGGGCATCAAAAAGAAGATCAAAAAGGAGCTTATCGGCACTTCCGATTACCCGTCGAATAAGATCTTTACGATCTCCAATTTCATCACCTTTACGCGCCTGATCCTCACCCTGGTATTTCTGTACCTGTTTGTGACGGATAACAACCGCGTCATCGCCATCGCAATCTACGCCGTTGCCGCCTCCACCGACTGGATGGACGGCCAGATCGCCCGCATGACTAAGACGGTCTCGTGGCTCGGCAAGGTCATGGATCCCATTTGCGACCGTGCGCTGCTGTTCACCGGCGTACTTGGACTGGTGGTTCGCGGAGAGCTGCCCATCTGGGTCTGCGTGCTCATTATTGGCCGCGACATCTATCTGGGCATCGGCACGCTTATCGTTCGTCATTATCACCGTCGACCCATCGATGTCGTCTTTCCCGGAAAGATTGCCACTGCGCTGCTCATGACCGGCTTCTCGCTCATGCTGCTCGGTTTCCCCGTTATTGACGGCCTGCATCTTTTACCTTCAACCCTTAAGGCCTTCCCGGGCCTCAACGGAAGCTCGGTGCCCCTCGGCATCTTCTTTGTGTACGGCGGCGTGATCTTCTCCATGCTCACGGCTGTCATCTACTCCATTAAGGGCGGAGTGGCCATTAAACAGGCTCTCGCGCATCCCGAGGACGAGGACATCGACTTTCTGAACCCCGAAATCGAAGACTAATTCGTTGGGGTATGATTACATACGGTTCATTATTTGCGGCACGTCCGCGATAAGTTAGGGGTTGTCATGGACAACATGGTTAACAATATGCCTCAGAATGATAAGACTGCTGACGCTACCTGCGTATTCCGCGTGCCTTCAAGCGACGTCACCGTTCCCGACCTCATGGCCAACGTGCGCATCACCGCCCCCGTTCTGTCCATCGTCAAGGGTCCGCAGACTGGTGCCGCCTTTGAGCTCGAGGACGACGTGACCACCATCGGCCGCGATCCTGCGAACGGCATCTTCCTCAATGACATGACCGTTTCGCGCAGCCACGCGCGCATTATTCGCGAGGGCCTCGGCGCTCGCATCGAGGACTTGGGATCGCTCAATGGCACCTGGGTCGACGGTGCCATTGTCAACGCGGCCCCGCTGCACGACGGTTCTTCCGTTCAGATCGGTACGTTTACGCTCATCTACCACGAGAGCACGCCGGAGCGCATCGAAACCGGTGAATAGGGCATGGCCGAACGCAACTATCTGAGTATCGGCCAAGTCGTCAACCTACTTCGAGGCGCATACCCCGATCTTTCGAACTCAAAAATTAGATTTCTAGAGGATGAGGGGCTCATTACCCCTCATCGTACGCCTAAGGGATACCGTCAGTACTCCAAGGAGGACGTTGATCGCCTGGAGGTCATTCTGCACCTGCAGAAGACCCGCTATATGCCGCTCAACGTGATTAAGCAGCGCTTGGAAAACGCCACGGACCTGTCAACGCTCGCTTACGAGGTGGGCTTGCTGTCCGATGTTCCGCTCAAGACGGAGCCCAAGGAGACTAAGCAAAAGCTGCATCCTATCGAGACCATTCCCGATATGCTGGGCGTCGAGATTTCGTTTATCCGCTCGCTCGCCGAGAACGACCTCATTCGCATCATCAAGAGTCCGCAGAATCGTGAGCTCGTCGATGGTCGCGATTTCCCGATCATCCGTTACTGCTCCGAGCTGTCACGCTTCCATATCGAGCCGCGCAACCTGCGTCAGTATGTGTCTTCCGCCAACCGCGAGTCCTCGATGTTTGAGCAGGTGCTCGTGAGCATGCTCGGCATGGATACCTCCGATGACGAGCGCGACGCCAAGCTCGAGCGTGCGTTTAAGAAGCTTCACGACCTGACGGAGGGCGTGCACACCGCGCTGCTCAAGAACCGCGTTTTTGAGTCGCTCAACGCCGTGGTCGAAGACGCCGACATCGATGCACTCGATGAGGAAATCACTCGCTCCGAGTCCACCAAGGCCAAAAACGAAGAGACAGCCGGGCCGGCTTCGCACGAGGATTCTCTCGTAAAGCCGCTCAAAGTCGTCGCCCCTTCGCAATCCGGCACCGTCACCGCAGGCAAATAACAGCTGCCGAAATTTCGACAACCCATTGAAAGGTCATGCAATGTACGACTTCGAATCTCAAATCGTCGACATCCCCGACTATCCCGAGCCCGGAGTCACCTTTAAAGACATCACGCCGCTCTTTAGCAATCCCGAGGCGCTCAAAGCCATGACGGATGCCCTCGCCGAGCATTTTGCCGGAATGGGCATCACCAAGGTCGTGGGCCCCGAGGCTCGCGGCTTTATGGTTGGCGTACCGGTTGCCGTCGCTCTGGGCGCCGGCTTTGTTCCCGCACGTAAACCGGGCAAACTGCCTCGCAAAACGGTTAGCCAGAGCTATGAGCTCGAGTACGGCACCGATTCAATCGAGATTCACGCCGACGCTATCAGCTCTAAAGATACCGTGTTGATTCTGGACGACTTGGTCGCGACGGGCGGAACCGTCGAGGCAACAGGTAAACTGGTGCGAGATATGGGCGCTAAACTCGTAGGCTACGGTTGTATCCTTGAGCTTGCGTTCCTCAATCCGCGCGAGAAGCTCACGCCGTCTGGTGATGATGTTGAGCTCTTTAGCCTGGTGACGGTGGACTAGCCGTTACCCTTAGTTACTGGAAAGGAAGCTACATGCGCACAGCAAACACGCACAAAAACATGGCACGCTGCGCTGCTACGGCAACCCTCGCTTGTGTTTTGGGCTTGGGCCTCGCGGCTCCTGCCTACGCCGATACCGCATCCGACCTTGCCGCTGCTCGTACGAAGCTCGAGCAGATCGGTACCCAGACCCAGCAGATTTACGATGAGCTCACCACGCAGACGCAGGCGCTCGATCAGACTGCTGGCGAGATCACGCAAAAGCAGCAGGAGATCGCCGATGGTCAGGCCAAGCTTTCCACCTACGTTGCCGGCGAGTACAAGACCGGAGGCATGAGCCTGCTGCAGGTTCTGACCGGTGTTGATGACCTGGGCGATATGCTCAACCGTCTGTTCTACTACGGCAAAGTCTCCGATAAGCAGGCCCAGACCATCCAAGAGGTTAAGGACCTTAAGCAGCAGCTCACCGATAAGCAGGCCGAGCAGGAGAAGAACGTCGCCGCCACGCAAAAGAAGGTCGATGAGCTTAACGCCCAGCAGGCCGAGGCTCAAAGCGTCGTAAACTCCCTGGACTCGCAGCTGCAGGCCGAGCTTGCCGCCGAAGCCGAGGCGAATGCCGCGCTGCAGGCCGGCATCAACGCCAGCACCGCCGAGAAGGCCACTGTAAGCCAAGAGACTGCCGGTACGACCGAGAACAACGATGACGACAAGGGTGGCGGCTCGAACCAGCCCACTCCCGCTCCCACACCGCAGCCAACCCCCGCTCCGGCTCCCACGCCGGCTCCCACGCCGCAGCCTCCGAGCCCGTCTGTTGAAGGCGGCACCGTTGTGTCGCGCGCCTACAGCAAACTTGGGTGCGCGTATTCCTGGGGCGGCATTGGACCGGACAGCTTTGACTGCTCCGGCTTTGTAAGTTACTGCCTCACCGGCCGTTATTGTCGCCTGGGCACTACCGGCACCTTTATGGGCTGGACCCGTGTGTCCGATCCGCAGCCGGGCGATGTCGTGGTCAACTCGTACCACACCGGCATCTATATCGGCAACGGCCAGATGATCCATGCCTCGGACTACAATACGGGCGTTATTATCAGCTCTGTTGCCGCCGGCATGAACAACAACTACATCTTCGTGCGCTACTAAGCTTTTTTAACAGCGAACGGATGTGGACCTCGCAGCTTTCGGGCTGCGAGGTCCATTACTTTGGATGCAGCGCCATTTTTTGTGTGGCAGTCTATCTAGTTTTCAATACTAGATAGACCTCGCACAGAGCGGCAAGATGGCTATAATTATTGAGGAACAACTAGAAAGGACCCTCTATGAGCTGGGCGCTTATTTCTGATTCGAGCTGTAACCTCCGCGATTGGCAACCAACCGCACCTCATACAACCTATGCATTTGCACCCCTCAAGATTCGAGTGGGGGAGCGTGAGTTTGTCGATGATTTGTCACTCGATGTCCACGAGCTCAATTGCGCTGTCCAGGCAGAGACGAGCGCCTCGTCGAGCGCATGTCCCAGTGTAGGGGAGTGGGCAGAGCTTTTTAAGCTGGCCGATAAGACGATTTGCATGCCCATCTCCGAGGGTGTCTCGGGTAGCTACAACGCCGCCGCTACGGCACGCGATATGATCCTTGCCGAGGACCCCGAGCGCCAGATTCACCTGGTCAACTCACGTGCCGCTGGAGGCAAGATGGACCTGATCTTCTTGCTGTTTGATCGCTATCTTGCAAGCAATCCGGATGTTTCCTTTGATGATGCTTGCAGCTATTTTGATGCCCTAGAGCAAAACAGCAAGATCCTCTTTAGCCTGTGCAACTACCAGAACCTCGCGAAGGCCGGACGAATCCCTAAGGCCGCCGGCGTCATTGCCAACAAGCTCAATATTCGCATTTTGGGAACGGCAAACGAGGCAGGCGAGATCGAACTCGTTGGGCACACGCGCGGCGAAAAGAAGATGCTCAACAAGATTATCGACACCATGGAGGTCGAGGGCTTTGCCGGCGGCGAGGTCATCATCGACCATGTTGAGAACGAAACGGGTGCCCAGGCGCTGGCAGATCACATTGTTGAGCGTTGGCCCGGCTCTAAGGCCATCATCATGCCCTGCAACGGCCTTGATTCCTATTACGCCGAGATGCACGGCCTGATCATCGGCTATGGCATGGGCGTAGCCTCAGGACGCTAAACCTGCAACGTTGGTGGGACAAAATAATCAGTAGTTCTTTGTCCCAGGGTCGATAGCGGAAGCTAGCTTGAACTCGCTATCATACCTGGGACAAATACTACTGATTATTTTGTCCCACCACCTCACAAGTCGCTAGCTGCTAAACCCGTTGAACTTAAGATAGCTCATCAGATACGCCTTCGAAACGAAGGACGATACCGCGCTGCGAACAAGCAGCGACTCACGCGTGACCTGATGAGCGGTATCGGGAACGGGCGTCTGCTCGACGGAAAATGCCGCACGAATCGATGCCTCAAGCTGATCGACCACATAATCAAAGGCCGTCGGGGCATCGTAGCTCAAACGCTGGATATTAAAGAGCGCCTGAACCGCAGCAATGGGCAGCACCTGCTTAAAGATGCAAATCGCAATCAGGCGCGCAATCTGCTCGCGACCATACTGTTTTTTAACGGGGGCGGGAACCAAGCCAACCTTTACATAGTTATTGATCATCGAAGGCGTGATAACGGGTTGCTCAACACAAATAGAAAGCGGCTCCATCCATAGCGAGACATATTCAATCACCTGGTCGCGGTAGAGCGTCACATTGGGCAGCTGTTCATAGCGCGGCAGACTCAACGTATTGAGTTTACGCACGATATCGGACTGGATAAATGCATCGGGCAGCACCGTTGGCTGAATATCCTCAGGCTTAATGCTGACCGACGTATCGGACATCGGAATGACGTGTTTTACATGGTTCATGAGGGACCTCCGTTCATTTTCTATATTGTATTCTAGATAATCTAGTTTTGCATACCACGTATTACGTAACCGCAGCATAAAGATGGCGTCGATGCGAACATGCATCGACGCCATTATGTTAAAAGATAACAACCTTACATAAGATATATTATCGTACTTATCCACGGAGAAATGCGTATGCGCTGGTTGCCGCTATAGCGCCATCCGAAACGGCAGTCACAACTTGACGTAAACGCTTGGAGCGGATGTCGCCAGCGGCAAATAAGCCCGGTGTACGGGTGGCCATGGAATCATCGGTAACAATACCGCCGTCCGGTGCCAGATCGACCAGATGCTCGACAAGCTCGGTATGGGGCTGCGTGCCGGTAAAGACAAAGATACCAAACGAGCCAGGTTCAAAGGTCTCGGCATGCGTCTCACCGGTTGCATTGTCCTTGAACGTGATCGTTGTGGGCATCGCTTCACCAGAAAGCTCCACAATACTAGTTTGGTACCTAACTGAAACATTGTCCTTAGCAAGCACCTTTTTCACGACACCCTCGGGCGCACGGAACTGATCGCGGCGCAGCACGATGGTCACATTGCTGGCAATGTCTGACAGAAACAAAGCCTCTTCACATGCCGCATTACCGCCGCCGATCACAAAGACCTGCTTGCCGCGGAAGAACATTCCATCACATGTTGCGCAATACGAAACACCGCGGCCACGATACGCATCCTCACCAACAAAGCCAGCTGGGCGTGGCGTGGCGCCCATGCAGGCAATGACGCTTCGAGCTATCGTCTCGCCTGTGACATGGTGCACGGTAAACAACGACGCATCCGCATCGTAATCGATGCGCGTCACCATACTCCATTCGACTTGTGCGCCCAAGCCTTCTGCATGCCGCTGAAAACGTTCACCCAACTCGACACCACTCAGGAGCGGAATGCCCGGATAGTTTTCAACCTCGTTGGTCGTGGCAATCTGTCCACCCGACATGCCCTGCTCAATCACAGTCGTCGTCAGGTTGGCACGCGCAGCGTAAATGGCGGCAGCATAGCCCGCGGGGCCTCCACCGATAATCGCAACATCAATCGGCTGATCGGTAGTCATGAAGAGACCTCCTGTCGAAAAAATGGCGTTCTTTGCGCTCATACCCAAATTTACGTGAACGTGACACTCATGCACTACAATGATAAATCCGTGTTACAACGTCGAAGGGGAGTTATCGATGGATCAGACGCAGACGGGCGACGACGCTCCCCTGCTCACGCACAGCACTCCCCAATCGGAGCAAACCACGCTCTTGGCCCAGCAAAAACCTCTCGTGACCATCGTGCACGCCTCCGTCGGCTCGGGCCACAAAGCCGCCGCAAATGCGATCGCGCAGGCATTCGACCTCATCCGCGGCACCAATGGCATCCCCGAGGATGTTGAGATTGAAGTGCTCGATATCCTTGATTTTGGACGTATTAAATTCGACGGCAATAAGACCGCGGCTTCTTTTACGGGAGCCACGCGCCCCATTTACGACCTGACCTGGCGATATACGCTTACGGGGCATTTTCTCTGGGGTGGCGGCACGGCATGGTCGCGTATTATGTTCCCCGCCTTCAACGAATATGTCCGCAGCCGCAGGCCCATAGCCGTGGTCGCAACGCACATCACGGCAGCCAATGTTGCCGTAGGCGCCCGCGTAATTACGGGTATCGATTATCCGGTCATCTGCGTACCGACCGACTACGAAGTCGAGGGATGGTGGCCCCACAAGGACACCGATTTATTCTGTGTTGCCAACGAATTTATGGCCGAAACGCTCCGCCCCCGTAAGGTGCCCGAGGCAAAGATTCGTATTACCGGCATTCCTATTCGCGCCGGATTCGACACGGATTACGATCGCGAGGAAGAACTAGCCAAGTTCAACCTCCCCATCGACAAGACCGTCGTGCTGGTAATGGCCGGTGCCAGCTTGCCTCAGCCTTACGTCCGCTTTCGCGCGGCGATGGACCACACACTCCCCTTCCTTCGCAGCTTCGAAGACATGCACTTTGTCTTTTTGCCCGGCAAAGACGTGGAGTATGCCACCCGGCTGAAGACGCTCTTCGACGCCATGAAACTCGACAACATCACGGTTCTAGACTACGTGGACGACATGGCGGCCCTCATGCACGGCTGCGACCTGGCGATCCTCAAGTCGGGCGGGCTCACCGTCACCGAGTGCCTGTGCGCTCATCTGCCGATGATCCTGCTGGGCAAATCATACGGACAGGAAAAGGCCAACACCACGATGCTCACCGGCATGGGCGCCAGCATGCATGTCACCACCGCACGAGAGCTCATCGTGACGTTGCGCCATCTCCACGATCATCCGGAGTCGCTCAAGGCACTGCTCATCAACGGCGAAGTACTACGCCACCCGCGCGCAGCCGAAGACATAGCCATCGCAACCATGGAGCTCGTAGGCAAGCCCCAAAAGCGCAAACGAGCCTTCTGCCGCTTCTACTGGGGCGGAAAGCCCGCGCATATCCGCTAGTCGAATGTCCGCCGCTCTGCCGGAGCCGCCCTTATATCATTCCATGCTCAAACATTCTCGCTTCGCAGGGCGCACTAATCCCTCCCGTCCGGGGCTCACCCATATCATTCCATGCTCAAACATTCTCGCTTCGCTGCGCTCGCTGCGAAACTGCGCGTGGAACGATATGCGTGAGCCCCGGACGGGAGGCTTCTTGCTTGAAAACAAATTGAAATCCGACTAGTAAGCCGGTACGACAAAGGAGAGATCCCCTTGTCGCACCGGCTTACCAATTGATTAATGCTAACGGTTACCAGCGAAGATACACGATAGTTGCAAGCATGCAAACGTAGCTCACCCGTGGGAGGGCCCTATATATCGTCCCGCGCGCAGTTTCGCAGCGTAGCGAGAATGTTTGAGCACGGGATGATATGTGTGGGCCCCGGGTGAGAGGCCAACTCTACATCTTGAAAATGATTAAGCGACGCCGCTGGAGCCGAAGCCTCCGTTGCCTCGGTCGGTTTCGTCTAGTTCTTCTACTTCTATGAGGTTGACCGTGGGGACTTCTTGGATGACAAGTTGGGCTATGCGGTCGCCTTTGTTGATTTTGATGTTGTTGGAGGGATCCAGGTTAATGAGGATAACCTTGAGTTCTCCTCGGTAGTGGGCGTCGATGAGGCCCGGCGTGTTGACTATAGACAGGCCCTGCTTGATGGCCAAGCCGCTGCGGGGCTGGACGAAACCGGCGTAGCCGTCGGGCAGGGCGATGGCCAGCCCAGTAGAGACCAGACGGCGTTCGAAGGGCTTAAGAACGCAGTCCTCGTTGGAGCGCAGATCCAAGCCGGCATCGGTGGGATGGGCGTATTTGGGAAGCTCGACGGTGGGATCGAGACGCTTTATGTTGAGGGTAATGTTGGACATGGAATCACCTTAGCTTGTCGAGCTCTTGCAGAAACTCATCGACGTCTTTGAAATCGCGGTAGACCGAGGCAAAGCGGATGTACGCCACCTTGTCGATCTTGGCCAAGCGTTTGAGCACCATGTCACCCAACTCATGCGACGTGACGGCCGTCAGCGTGCGAGAGCGCAGCTCGACCTCGATGTCGTCGATAATCTCATTGAGCTTCTTAGTGTCGATATCACGCTTGATGGTGGCGCGCATCAAGCCGACGAGCAGCTTATTGCGATCGAACCGCTGCTTAGTTCCGTCCGACTTAATGACCTCAATTGGATCTTCGCATCGCTCGAACGTTGTAAAGCGGTAGTTACACGAGCAACATTCGCGACGGCGCTTAATGGTGTTATTTGACTCCTGCATACGGGAATCAACGACGCGGGTATGTGCCTTGCCGCATTTGGGACAGCGCATGGTACCTCCTCTTAAACGATAACAAGGGTACCATGCGCAGCACGATAATGATTACGAACGAGCAGGAACCTTAAGATGCGCACCGGCGGCGAGCGAACCATGCTCCAGATGATTGACGTTACGGATCATGTCGGAAGTCTCTTGCGTGGAAAGGCCTTCGATTGGATATTCCTCGGCAAGCGACCAAAGAGAATCACCAGGCTGAACGCGAATAGTCTCGTAGGTAATGTTGAAAACGGACTCGGCATACGCAGCGTGACGAGCGTTAAAGACCGACGTAGCGAGGACAAAGAAGAGCGTAAGCGCAACGGCAACGGCGACAATCGTCGGAACCTTGAGGGCAACGCGGGCCGGCGCGACTACAGCCTGCTGATTGCGAGCAGGCTGTACGGTCAAAGGCTGAATGCCGGAGCGGCCACCCTGAACAACCGTAAATGTGGGTTCTGCAGGCGTCTCGAGCTTAAGGGCGAGGTTACCCTGGACCATATTCGTTGCGTTCATCATGTTCTCCTCTCGCGTGTTTTGCTGAGAACAGTTTTATCAAGCCGCGCGGACAAAAATGTCTAGCGCGAGAACGAATGTTCGGTTATTATTATCTTCGAACAGTTGTTCCTGTCAAGCAAAAATCGAACATTTGTTTGACATGGGTAGAGAGGATGCCCTGATGGCTCGCAAAATTACCAAGCGTCAGCAGCAAATTTACGACTTCATCAAGGAATATCAGCAGGAGAAGGGTTATCCGCCCAGCGTGCGCGAGATGGCTTCTGCCGTCGGCCTTTCCTCCCCCAGCACCGTGCACGCCCATCTCTCTGCCCTGGAGGCGCGCGGGCTACTCAAGCGCGATGCCACCAAACCGCGCGCCCTGGAACTCTTTAACGAGGACGGTTCCTCTGTCTCAATTTCTAAATCTGACGAGCCCACCGCACCTCGCGGAACGGTCTCGCTACCGCTCGTTGGTCGCGTCGCGGCTGGGATCCCCATTCTGGCCGAGCAGAATATCGAAGACACGTTTACTATCCCGACCGAAATCGCCACTGATCAGGGTTCCTTTATCCTTGAGGTGCATGGGAGCTCAATGATCAATGTCGGCATCTTCAATGGCGATTACATCATCGTCCGTGAACAAAAGAGTGCCATGAACGGCGAAATTGTCGTGGCCATGATTGATGGTTCAGCGACCGTCAAGACGTTCTACAAGGAGCAGGGGCGCGTGCGCCTGCAGCCCGAGAACGACACCATGGAGCCTATCTATGCAACGAATCCCGTTATCCTGGGCAAGGTCGTCGGCTTGATGCGCCGGTTCTCGTAATGCAAAAACGCATCACAATCTTTGATACCGTCCGCGGGTTTACGATGATTTCTATGGCAAGTTTTCACGCTTGCTATGATTTCGCCTACCTGTACGGCTGGGATATGCCCTGGTTTACCCAGTCAGTATTTCAAGACATCTGGCGCGCCAGCATCAGCTGGGTATTTTTGTTTATCGCGGGTTGGATGTGCACCCTTTCGCGCAACAATATCAAACGTGCCGCCAAATACGCCTTAGCAGCACTCGTCGTCTGGTTGGCAACAACACTTGTCTCAGTCGACGATTCGGTTAATTTTGGCATCATCTACTGCATGGCCGCATGTACCGGCATCGTGGCGTTGACCGATCCCGTCCTTAAGAAGATATCGGCGAGATGGGGCATGCCCCTATGCCTTGTGTTGTTCGCCCTCACCTGGAGCATCCCCAAAACGATCTACCCTGTCCCCTACTTGGCGTGGCTGGGATTTCCGAGCCCTGGGTTTGTCTCGGGTGATTACTACCCCATCATCCCGTTTATCTTTATGTATCTTGCAGGATACTTCGCCGCACACATAGCGCAGGGAATCGATAAGACCGTCCCTAGCTGGGCCTACGCCAACCCCCTGCCGGCGCTCGCCAGCCTTGGACGTCACGCACTCCCCTTTTATCTGCTGCACCAGCCCATCATTCTGGGCATTTTGGAGCTCGTCTACTCGGTGCGATAACGCTCGAGCCGCGGTGCAATACGAGCCGGCAGTTTCGCCACAATGCGAACGCCGTCCTCGAGATATTCCTCGTGCAAAAGGGTTCCCTGCTCATGCACGAGTGTGATGAGCGCACCTTCACGATATGGAATGTCGGCTGAAAGCAACACATCGGTGGCAGCTGCCTCACGAGCAATGCGTTCGACGAGATCGTCGAGCCCCTCGCCCGTTTGGGCCGAGAACAGAACGGCTTCCGGATAGCGACGACAGAAACTCAATCGATCGACGCTATCGAGAAGATCAATTTTATTGAATACGGTCAGCGTTAAACGCTCTCCGGCGCCGATCTCATCAAGCACGCGGTCGACAGCCTCCAGCTGCCGCTCATAGTCCTCGTCAGACGCATCTTCGACTTTGAGAATTAGATCGGCACCCAACACCTCGGACAGCGTCGATTTAAAGGCATCGACCAGACCATGCGGCAGCTTTTGAATAAAGCCGACGGTATCGGTAATCGTCATGCCGCGGCCGCCGGGCAGGCGATACGAACGCGTCGTAGGGTCGAGCGTAGCAAACAGCTTGTCCTTCGAAAGTACCGTAGAGCCGGTCAGACGATTGAGCAACGTCGATTTACCGGCATTGGTATAACCGGCTAACGCGACGCGAAACGCCGGTGACTCAATGCGGCTCTTGGATTGAACATCGCGACGCTGCTCAACCTGCTTGAGCTCACGACGAAGCGCAGCGATCTTATTACGAATGAGGCGACGGTCGACCTCGAGCTGACTTTCGCCCTGACCAAAACGTGAGCCGATGCCGCCGCGCGTCTGCTCCTTGGCGAGATGGCTCCACATGCCACGCAGGCGAGGCAACAAATATTGAAGCTGTGCCAGCTGTACCTGCAGGCGTCCCTCACGCGTCTGAGCATGCAGGCCAAAGATATCCAGGATCAGTGCTGTACGATCGATAATCTTTACCGGCTCGCCCACGGCTTTCTCCAAATAGGATTGCTGCGAGGGGGTCAGGTCGTCGTCAAAAATAACGACATCGGCATCCATGCGATGCACCAGGCCGCACAGCTCTTCAACCTTACCGGAACCGATAAACGATTTAGGATTCGGCTTTACCAAACGCTGCGACAAGCGTGCCACGCACTGGGCACCAGCCGTGTGGGCAAGACGCTCCAGCTCATCAAGCGAGCGATCGAGCGGCCATGCATTGTCGCGCCACTCAACACCAACTAAAATGGCACGCTCGGGCTCGGGTGCCGTGGGAACAAGAGGGAAACGGGCCATTAGGCAGCCTCAATACGATGCAGGATATCCTCAACGACCTCATCGATCGTACATTCATCCATATCAAACCACACGATACGGTCATCGCGTTTAAACCACGAAAGCTGACGCTTGGCATAGCGACGCGAACGCATCTTGATGAGTTCGCGAGCCTCATCCATAGAAATCACGCCGTTAAAGGCATCGATAATCTCTTTATAGCCAATCGCCTGCATCGAAGTCAGGGCATCTGCCAGCCCCTGGTCCATAAGACCGCGAACCTCATCGACAAGACCTTGCTCAAACATCAGATCGACGCGCAGATTAATGCGCTCGTAGAGCACCTCGCGATTACGCGTCAGACCAAACCATAGGGCATGATAATGCTCACGCGGAACACTAAACTGCGACTTTTGCTGCGCATAGGAGACGCCATCATCATTCATCTCGAGCGCACGAATCACACGGCGCACGTTATGGGGATGAATAACAGCAGCCGATTCTGGATCGCGCTCGGCAAGCAGGGCATGCAGTTCTTCCTCGCCAATACGCTCGGCAAGCTCCTGATAGCCCGCACGGCGATCGTCCTCAAGTTCACCCGAGGGAAAGTCCATCTCATCGAGGGCTGCCTTGAGATATAGCCCCGTACCTCCGCAAAAAACCGGCAGGCAACCCGAACCAAGGAGACGTTCAACATGCGCGCGAGCGTCAGCCTGATAAAGCGCAGCAGAATATGCCACACCCGGCTCTACAATGTCGACGAGACGCAGCGGCGCCGTGCACTCATCGGGTGCCATCTTTGCGGTACCGATGTCCATGCCGCGATAGATTTGCATCGCATCGCACGACAGCACTTCGGACGAAAGACGAGCTGCCAAACGGTCGGCAACATCACTCTTACCAACCGCCGTCGGACCGACGATCGCAACGGCGGAAAGACCTGCCCCGCGAGAAACCATTAGCGCGGCTCGCCCACAACGGAACCGGACAAATACCAGGTCTTGGCAACGTCAACGTCAACATCAACGATCTTGCCAACAAGCTGATCGATGCTGTAACCCTCAGGGATAGGCGCATGCACGGTCT
Source organism: uncultured Collinsella sp. (assembly GCA_900540995.1). Lineage (GTDB taxonomy): Bacteria > Actinomycetota > Coriobacteriia > Coriobacteriales > Coriobacteriaceae > Collinsella. Next base: position 14,777 of record UQHO01000024.1, read on the forward strand.
GATTCTTGGGACTCTTGCCCAGCAGGACCGCATCGTTCTTTTTACTCGTTCCCTCAATGAGCGCGGGAACCACAGTATGAAGCTCGCCCTGGTTATACTCGTGTGCCGTGGTCTCGATAACCTTAACCAGGCGATTGAAACGCTCGAGAATAACCTCATGCGGCGTAGGATCGTCAATCTCGGCGGCCGGGGTACCGGCACGCTTGGAATAGATGAAGGTATAGGCCTGAGCATAGCGGACCGTCTCGGCAAGCGAGAGCGTCTGCTCAAAGTCTTCTTCAGTCTCGCCCGGGAAGCCAACGATAATGTCGGTCGAGAGCGCGATATCGGGCATGCGGTTGCGAATGCGATCGACAAGGCCTAGATAGTCCTCGCGTGTATAACGGCGATTCATCTCTTTGAGGATCCGCGTCGAACCGGACTGGACGGCCAAGTGCAGCTGCGGCATAACGGCAGGCGTCTCGGCCATGGCGTCGATGGTCTCGGGCAACAGGTCCTTGGGATGCGAAGACGTAAAGAAGATGCGCTCCACGCCCGTATCGCCCACAGCACGCAGCAGATCGGCAAAACGCGGCTTGCCAAACAGATCGCGACCATATGAGTTAACGTTTTGGCCCAGCAGCGTAATCTCACGCACGCCCTGGCGCACCAAACCGGTCACCTCGTCGACAATCTCCTCGAAGGGGCGGCTCTTTTCGCGACCGCGCACGTACGGCACGATACAATAGGTGCAGAAATTATTGCAGCCCGTCATGATGGGCACCCAGGCGTGATACTGGGTCTCGCGATGCCACGGCATGCTCATGGCGTCCGTATCCTCATGCTCATTGGTGCGGATATGACGCTTACCATCAAGGAACGCCTCGGCAATGAGCTCGGCCACATGCGCGATGGAATGCGTGCCAAAGATGACATTGACGTTATCGACGTTGGTGAGCAGGCCCTCGCCATCGCGCTGCGCGATGCAGCCACCAACGGCAACCACGCGCTTGCCCGAAGGCGAAGGCGGCAGGCTTTTGCAGGAATTGCACTGACCGTACAGGCGAGTATCGGCGGCCTCGCGCACGCAGCACGTCATGAACACAACGATATCGGCATGCTCGGGATCGAGCGCCATGAGGCAGCCATACGAATCAAGCAGACCGCTCACACGCTCGGAGTCGTGCTGATTCATCTGACAGCCAAAGGTGCGGATAAAGTAGGTTTTACCGGCAAGAATATCGCGTACGGAACGCTGGTCCATGTGCATAAGTCCTAACGATGGGGAGCGAAACGAGGCAAGCAGAAGCTATGCCACAGGCTTAACATCATCCATGACGACGTTATCCATAGCAGCTCGATTGATTTGGTGAACATAGATAGAAAGGCGGATGGCCGTGCGCGACTCCCCGTTAATGAGGATGTCGGAGAACACGGGCGCGCAGGAAATATCAAAACCGGTTGGAATCAAAAAACCGCGCGCGATAGCAACGGCCTTAATGGCCTGGTTGACGGCACCGGCACCGACACACTGGATGTTGACGGGTACACCATCCTTGACCATGCCGGCGATGGCGCCGGCAACGGACGCGGGCGATGATTTGCTTGATACCTTCAGGCAATCCATGAAGAAACTCCTGCATTTAAAAGTACGTTTTAACTGCAATAACTGTATCGTACCGAGTGGACTCGGTAAAGGCACTATTCCTCTTTGGCAAGATCAAAGGTCACGGTGATTCGATCACGCGAAACACGAATCTTTGGGTCGCCGCAAAGGTTGAGATAGTACCGGGCAGCAAGGTCATTAAAGTCGCGCTCCACAGCACGCGAAAACTGTGCCATGTCATCCTTGGCAATACGTAGCCCGCGACGATCCTTCGCGAGATCGACAGGAGCCGGCGCATGCGAGGACGAATCACGCTCGCGCAGCAGACGCGCGGTCACACCGCGAACGGGCTTAATCTGCCCTGCCAAAATGCGATGGGCCGTGCGCTCGGACATCTCAAGACCCAAACCCGAACAGATACGGATAAAGTCCTCGGCATCAGAAGCAAAGCCTAAACGATCGACAACCGGAAGCTCGCTCTCGTCATCAATGAACAGGAGACGAGACGTATCAAGCCGGCTTGACGCCTGAGCATAAAGGGTCGCGGCAATCTCAGACGGAGAACCAAGATAGACATCGCAACCACGCAACTCCTCGAGCGCAAACTCACAAGCAGCGCGAATAATATTATGCGGACCGCGAGCACAGACATAACGTCCGCCCTCATCCTTGACGGCCTGGGGCCAGCTGGACTGATCGGCACGTTCGCTGAGGCGGTCGGCCGCGACGCTCACCTTAAAGGCTGAACCAAGATCGACACCGGACGTGACCACACGGGCCTCATCGGTGTTCTGCTTGATCGAAAACAATGCCATGCCACGACCGTGAACGCCCCAACGGTCCATCTTCATGCTCTCGAGCTTGGAGGTAACGCGGGCATCGAAGATTCGCTCTTGCATATCCTGCGGAACGCCCGAACCGTTATCCAGAAAGACAAGCGTGCGGACGCCGTCTTCCTTGGACGTGGCGAGATAGACCTTGTCGGCGCCGGCATCGCGAGCATTACGGAGCATTTCGATGACGATATCCTCGACATGCTGAATGTCGTGCTTTGCCTGGCGCCGCTCGGCCTCCGAAACGCGGAGGCGGACATACCCCTCGCCAAGGTTCTCCTCGACGCGAAGATTGCCCTCCCCCGACATCGACGCGATAAATGAGATGAGCTCGTTCGCGTCGCTCATGTTATTTAGCGATATCGACAGCGCGGCTTTCGCGAATCACGACGACGCGCACCTGACCGGGATACTCCATCTCTTCCTCGATCTGATGGGCGATATCGTGAGCCAGGACCGTGGACTGGGCATCGGAGATCTTGTCCGGCTGAACCATGACGTGGACCTCGCGACCGGCCTGCATGGCATAGGTACGCTCGACGCCGTCATGGGAGTTGGCGATCTCCTCGAGCTTCTCAAGACGCTTGATGTAGTTCTCGGCAGACTCGCGACGGGCGCCGGGACGAGAAGCGGAGACGGCGTCGGCGGCCTGTACCAGAACATCGAGCACCGTGTTGGGGTCGACATCGGCATGGTGAGCCTCGATAGCGTGGACGATAACGGGCTTCTCGCCATAACGGCGGGCAAGCTCGGCGCCGATGACGGCATGCGGACCCTCGACGTCATGGTCGATTGCCTTGCCCAGGTCGTGCAGCAGACCGGCGCGCTTGGCAGTCACAACGTCCAAACCTAGCTCGGAAGCCATCACTCCGCACAGATCAGAGACCTCGAGGGAATGCTGAAGCACGTTCTGACCAAACGAGGTACGGTAGCGCAGGGCACCAAGGGTCTTGACGATCTCGGGGTGCAGGTCGTGAATGCCGGTATCGAATGCAGCTTGCTCGCCAGCCTCGCGCACGCGCTGCTGAACCAGGTCGGCAGCCTTGTGATACATCTCCTCGATGCGGGCGGGGTGAATGCGGCCGTCGGCGATGAGGTTCTCCAGAGCAACACGGGCGGTCTCACGACGGACCGGATCGAAGCTCGAAAGAACGACGGTCTCGGGCGTGTCGTCGATCACGAGGTTGACGCCGGAAACCTGCTCGAAGGTCCGGATGTTGCGACCCTCGCGACCGATGATACGGCCCTTGAGGTCATCAGAGGGAATGTGCACGGAGGTAACGGTGACCTCGGCAGTGTGGTCGGCAGCGCAGCGCTGAATCGCCAGGGACAGAATCTCCTGGGCGGTCTTGTGGCACTCGGCGCGAACCTGCTGCTCGGACTCGCGAATAATCGTGGCGGCCTCGTGGGTGACCTCGCCTCGAACCTTATCGAGGAGCTCCTTGTGGGCATCCTCGCGGGTAAGGTCGGCGATACGCTCGAGCTCGGAGGTCTGCTTTGCGCAGAGCTCCTCGAGCTCACGGGAGCGCTTCTCAACCTGACCGGCCTGACTGGACAGCTGATGCTCGCGCTTGTCGAGAGCGTCGTTGCGGCGATCGAGGGATTCCTCGCGCTGCATCACGCGGTTCTCGAGCGTACGAATCTCGCTCTTGCGCTGCTTGTCCTCGGCCTCGGCGGCCTGCTTGTTCTTGATGATCTCCTCTTTAGCCTCGAGCAGAGCCTCTTTTTTGAGGGTCTCGGCCTGACGCTTTGCATCACCGATCAGGGACTCAGCCTGTGCGTGTGCCGACTGGATCTTTTCGTCGGCCTCGTGAAGACTACCCTGCTTGGCGGTGCGCATGTAGGCAATGGCGGCGATGGCACCCAAAACGATGCCAACGAGCGCTGCAATGATAGGCATGCTCACTCCTTTTTATGGATTCGTTACACAACAAAGCGAACCGTCCTTATGAACGGCTCGCGACATTTGAGTAATATGGGCGCAGCTTATGCGGGTCGGATACAGATAAACATATAAACAAACTCATCACAGATGAGCACATATCACAAAGCAAATGACAGTGTTTATCGTACGTTGAACCACAACAACTGTCAAATAAATGGCCCCAGTACGGCGGCTAAAACGCGGTGAGCGGCGGGGCCACAAAACGCATACGCCTAAAGCGCACATTCCTCGCATTCGGCATCGAGACGTGCCTTAACGGCATCGGCGGCGATGTGATACGAGAAGCCCTTGCCCATCAAAAACCGAACCAGTTTTTCGAATCCGCGCGTCTCTGGAACACGCCGCTTGGCGAGCAGGGCTGACGCACGCGCCAAATCGTCTTCGACGGCAAAATAATCCTCGGGATAACCGGGAATGTCATCGAGCACAACATGACGTCGCTTGAGCTCGGTCTCGATTTTGCGCTGTCCCCAACCGCGCCGCTTGCGTTCCTCGATAAAGTACGAGCAAAAGCGGTTCTCGTCTAAAAAGCGATACTCGGTGGCGCGCTCGACGGCGAAATCGATCGCGGGCTGGTGAAAGCCGTAGCGAGCCAGCTTGTCACGGACCTCACCCGTCGCATGGTCGCGGCGCGATAACATCTCAGTCACCATGGTAAGTGCACATTTACGCTCGATGAGCTGCACCGCCTCACGAAAGTTATCCCAATCACAGGGAAGATCGGGGCGGTTTTTGACATACAGGCGCGCGACCCGCACGGGAATCCAAATGGACCGCTCAAAACCGCCCTCAAGCTCACAATCGATATGTGCGCAAGGCTTTTTGGACGCATACCCGCTCGAGAACGAGGAGGCCGCCTTCTTATCGGGAAAGACGACCGTGGCCTCGGTCACCGTATACGACATGAGCGTAACCGCTACTCGTCGTCATCATCGAGCATGGCGGAACCATCGATGGCGTAAAGCTCGTCAAACTCCTCAGGCGCAGGCTGATCGGTCAGCTCTACCTCGGACGGAGCATCGTCATCAAACTCAAGCCCGCAGGCAAGACGGACCTTATGCTCAATCTCGTCGGCGCAATCGGGGTGTTCGCGCAGGAACGCCTTGGCGGCCTCGCGACCGTTGCCGAGCTTGTCCTCGCCATAGGCAAACCAGGAGCCCATCTTCTTGCAGATGCCGCACTCGACAGCCATGTCCAGAATCGAGCCCTCCTTAGAGATGCCCGTACCGTACATGATGTCGAACTCAGCAGAACGGAACGGAGCTGCCACCTTGTTCTTAACGACCTTGGCGCGCACGCGGTTACCGATAACCTCGTCCTTAAGCTTAATGCTGTCGATGCGGCGAATGTCGATACGCACCGAAGAGAAGAACTTAAGGGCGCGGCCGCCCGTCGTAGTCTCGGGGTTGCCGAACATGACGCCGATCTTCTCACGCAGCTGGTTAATGAAGATGCACGTCGTGTTGGACTTGGACAGCGAGCCGGCGAGCTTGCGGAGCGCCTGGCTCATCAGGCGAGCCTGAAGACCGACCGTAGTATCGCCGATTTCTCCCTCGATCTCGGCACGCGGGGTCAGAGCGGCGACGGAGTCGACGACAATGGCATCGATGGCGCCGGAACGCACGAGCATGTCAACAATCTCGAGCGCCTGCTCGCCCGTATCGGGCTGAGAAATGAGCACCTCGTCGATATCCACGCCGATGCGCGCGGCATACGTGGGATCGAGCGCATGCTCGGCATCGATAAATGCCACAACGCCACCCATTGCCTGGGCCTCGGCCAGGATCTCGAGCGAAAGCGTCGTCTTACCGGAGGACTCGGGACCGTAAATCTCGACGATACGGCCGCGCGGCACGCCGCCGATACCCAGCGCGGCATCGAGGGCCAGAGCGCCCGTGGGAATGGCCTCGACCTCGAGCTCGGGACCACCGTCGCCGTACCTCATGATGGAACCCTGGCCGAATTTCTTCTCGATCTCGGCCTTGGTGGTGGCGATCATCTCATCGCGCTCTTTACCCGTCGTGCGAGCATGAACGGTACGTACGGGACCTGAATTCTTGGCCATGAATAGCCCTCCTCTTAACAACCTGCATCGATAATAAACGAACGGCTGTTCGTGGTCAACCGTTCAGGCCAATCATATACAGGCAGTCTTTCCAAAACCCAACCAAACGCCGACCAAACACTGACCAAATGCTTGACCACAAAGGGCCAAATAAGAGCAAGGAAGGCAAGAATACGTCTACAGCCAGCACAAACGCCAAATGAGCCTAAGGTCCCTATCTCCACAATTAAGGGGCCCGGAGGCCCCTTAAAACACGTCTATTCCATAGAGTTGAGCACAAGGGCAATGCGCCCCAACGCCTCCGTGACCGCATGGGCACGAACACACGAACGGTCGCCCTCATAGTGGCAGCGCACAGAGTCCACGACCGGCACTCCCCCATCGGCGGAACGATGTGCCCAGCCAATATAGAAAGTGCCAGCAGGATCGTCCTCAGTACCACCGCCGGGGCCGGCATAACCCGTTGCGCTCACTGCAATATCGCTCTGGTACAGCTCCAGCGAACCCGACGCCATCTCGCGCGCAGTTTGATGCGACACCGCGGTGTAGCGGTCGAGCGTCTCCTGCTCAACACCCAGCACGCGATGCTTAATCTCATCGCAGTAGGTCACTGCACCGCCACGCAGCACCGCCGAGGCGCCCGGGATATCCGCAATCGTCGAGGCGATCATACCCGCCGTCAGCGACTCAGCCGTCGAAACCGTCACACCCCGAGCGCTCGCGCGCTCGACGATATCGCGCGCCAGCTCCTCGTTATGTGCGGAAATCTGCTCAAAAGAGTCCGTCATACCCACCAGGACCTAGACCGAAAAGACGATCTTGCGGCAGTTCCAGAAGTACTGGGCGCCCGAGATAACGGTCAAGACAACGGCAACGGCATACAGGAAGCGCGACACCGAGTAGATGCCGAGCGTCAGCGCCACCGGACCAAGGTGCAAGCCGGCCATAGCAAAAACGCACAGGTAACCGCAGATGGAGACCATCGTGGTCGCCGTCTTGTACTTACCGAGCTTATCGGCCGCAACGACCACACCGGCCGCACTCGCGACCATGCGAAGGGCGCTCACCAGAAGCTCACGGAACAGGATAATGAACACGGACCACACGGTCACCGCGCCAAAATCCAAGAACAGCAGCAGGGCCGAAAACACGAGCAGCTTATCGGCGATGGGGTCCAAGAATTTACCGAAGTCGGTGATCTCGTTGCGCGAACGCGCCAGATAACCGTCGACCTTATCGGTGCACGACAGGATCACATACAGAATGAAGGCAGCGGCGGCGAGCGGGCCGTCGAAGGTGCTCCAATCCGTACCGGCAACACTCGTGTGAGAAAGCGCCGACACGATCATGAACACCGGGATAAAAACGATGCGAACGCACGTCACGATGTTGGCGGGCGTCCAAACACTCGTCAGTTCCTTATTGCTCTCGTTTGCCACGATGCTCTCCTACTCCACAACATGGCCGATAAGCTCATAGCAGAAGCTATCGGTAAACTCGACAGTCAGAATATCGCCCACAGATGCCTCGCTGGCATCCAAGTGCACCGCGCCATCGGAATCGGGCGCCTGGAACCAGGCATGGCCGATCAGCTCGGCGCCGTCCTCGGTTTCTTCGATACCGTCGACGATCACCTGGGCGCGCTCGCCCACATGTGCGGCGGTGGCGGCAAAACCGAGCGACTCGGCCAGGTCCATGGCCTCCTGGGCGCGCTCGAGCTTGACCTCTTCGTCGACCTGACCCTCCATCTTAGCGGCCAGGCTGCCCTCCTCCTGCGAGTAGGCAAAGACGCTCGTGTAGTCAAAGCCGACGGTGTCCATAAAGTCGATAAGATCACGAAACTCGTCGTCGGTCTCGGTCGGGAAGCCGACCATGGCCGTGGAGCGAATCACGATACCGGGGATGCGCTCGCGAAGGTCGCGGAACAGGTCCTCGAGCTCCTGGCGCGAACCGGAGCGACGCATGGCCTTGAGGATGCGCGCGTCGCAGTGCTGCACGGGGATATCGATATAGGGCAGCACCTCGGGCGTATCGCGTATCGTCTCGATGAGTTCGTCAGTCATGCCCTCGGGCTGCAGATAGAGCACGCGGACCCAGACGTTGTGCGGGCGCACGGCCTCAGCGACGGCACGCAGCAGCTGTGCCAGATTGCGCGGCGAGCCCTCGGCGACGTCCTCGTCGGCAAAGTCGGTGCCCCAAATACCCGTGTCCTGGCCGATCAGCACGATCTCGCGCACACCGCCGGCAACCAGGTCGCGCACCTCGGAGATAATGCTCTCAGCATTGCGCGAATGATAGCGACCGCGAATGTAGGGGATCATGCAGAAGCTGCAAAAACGATTGCAGCCATCGGAGATCTTGACGTAGGCGACAGCACCCTCGACAGTGCGCTTGACCTGCGGAATATAGGCTGCGATCTCACGCTCGACACCCAGTACGCCATCGATGACCGCCACGATGCCGTCCTCCTCGTCGGCCTTCACAAAGGCAGCGACCTCGGGCAGCTCGTCAGGCAGGTCGTCGCCATAGCGCGACGGCACACAGCCGCACATGACGATGGGGCAAGAACGAACGCCGTCCTGAACCTCGTTGGCGAGCTCGAGCGTGGTCTCGATGCTCTCGGACGTTGCGGAGGCAAGGAACGAGCATGTATTGACGATGGCGATATCGGCATCCTGCGGGTCGAATGCTTCCTCGTAGCCTGCAGCGGTCAAAAGAGAACGCATGCGGTCGGTGTCAACCTCGTTCTTAGCGCACCCGAGGGTGATGTAGAGCACGGAGCCCAACGGTGTATCCATGTTGGAGAGCGGTCCTTTCGAATGATATTAGCGGTAGTTGGTGAACTGCAGCGGCTGGCCGTAGTCCTGGTCGCGCAGAAACTGGATCACGGTCTGCAACGCGTCCTTCGAAGCAGAGGAAACACGCAGCTTGTCGGCCTCGATGGTCACCTTGACCTTGAGCTTTTGGTCCTTGATGTCCTTGTTGATCTTCTTGGCGGTCGCCTGGTCGATACCCTCGACGATATGGCCGAGCACGCGCACGGTGCCGCCCGATGCCGCCTGCGGAGCATCCCACGAGACAGCCTTGAGGTCGATGCCGCGCCTGATGAGCTTGGAGCTCAGCACGTCGATAATCTGCTTGGAGACAAAGTCGGCCGGGGCGTTGATCGTAAAGAGCTTGTCGCCCTTCGAAAGCTCGATCGTGGCGCCGGAATCCTTAAGGTCATAGCGCTGGGAAATCTCGCGCGTGGTCTGCTGGAAGGCGTTGTCGACCTCTTGCATGTTGACCTCGGACACGACGTCGAAGCTGGAATCTTTAGCCATGATGTTTCCTTTCGCGTACGAGCGGCTTAGTAGCTATCGTACGAATAGTCGGTAGAATCGGTGGGCGTCTGACCGTCAGTTGAGGTATCGGCGCCATCCGTGGACTGGGCATCGGTACCGTCGGTGGTGTCGGTACCATCGGTGGTGTCGGTACCATCGGTGGTGTCGGTACCATCAGAACTTTCACCATTCTCGGAATCAGTCGTTTCCTTCTTGGGAACGGTAATCGTCACACGCGCCACGCCCGAGGTCTTGGTATCGTAACGGACCTTTTCACCGTTCTTGGTAACGGTGACATCGGAAGGCTTGGACGTGGTGATCTCGATCGAGGACTCGGGCGTGTACTCCTGCTCAAAGGGGCCAGTCGCTTGGGCGCCATAGACCGACTTGCCGTCGACCTTGACCTCAATCCACGCGGTCTTTCCCTTGGCAACGGAGACTTTGACCTTCGTGACCTCGTTCTCTTCCTTCTTGGCCGTCGTCTTAGTAGCGTCCGAGTCAGTCGACTCATCCGTCGCCCCATCGGTGTCTTCGTCCTCATCGACCGTTTCGGTCTTCTTGGAAGACTTCTTAGTCGTTGCCTTGGTGGCAGCGGGCGTCTCAGGCGTCGCCTCGGGCGCCGAGGAGCCGCAGCCACGTAGGAGCACCACGATGAGCACGATCAGCAGCAAGGCCACGGCACCGATGCCGGCGTAAACGATACGAGGATCTAGACCGTTGTTCTGGGAAGCACGCCCACCGCCACGTCCACGACTGGAACTGCTGCGGCCGCCTCCCTGAGGGATACGACCACGATTGCTATCGGAACGGCCGCGATAGCCACCCTGGCCCTGAAGGCTGCGCTGACCCGAGCGGGGCGCAAGTTCACCGCGGCCTTGATAGCCACGCTGGCCCGAACGCGGAGCCGAAGAGCGCTGGCCATACGGCTGCGACTGAGAACGAAGACGCGGCGTCACCTGCGTGGTATCGGCGTCCGCATAGCCGCCACGAGAGCGACCAGAAGAGACCCCACGGTAACCGCGATCGGAATAGCCGCCGTCGCCGTAGCCGGCACGAGGGTCACGAGCCACGCCGCGGGCAGCGGGAAGTGCACGGTCCTCGGGCATCGGCGTACTGCGGAACCGGTCACGCTGCGAACGAATCTCCTCGCCCGAACCCGTCTCGGTAATATAACCGGCCTGCTGAGGACGCTGTCCATAACGCGTCGAACGACCGCCCTGAACCATCAGGAAGCGACCGTTATCGACCGAGGAACGCGAATTGACGTAGCCAGCGGCGTCCTGAAAACGACCGCCCTGCTGCGACGTCTCGCGCTCATATGCCATCAGATCGTCAAAGTAGGCATTGACGACCTCGCGCGGATTGAGGCCCAAAAAGCGAGCATAGCTCGAAATCATGCCCTGCGCATAGCCGCGCGGCGGCATCGAAGCAAAGTTACCGGTCTCGAAAAACTCGATGATCTGCGGCCTGATTTTGATGGTGTTGGCGACTTGCTGAATGGAAAGGCCCATTCGGCGACGCTGCTCGAGCAGCATGTCACCAAAGCGTGCAGCCATCAGAATCCTCCAAACTCACGATCTTCACGTGCCATCTCGGCGTCGACAGATTCCAGCGCGGCAAGCCCCTCCTCGTCCAGCAGGACCTCGCGCGGCTTGGAACCGTCGGGCGGACCGACGACACCCTTTTCTTCCAGCATGTCCATAATACGCCCGGCGCGCGCATAGCCAACCTTCAGACGACGTTGCAGGCCAGATGTGGAGCCAAGCTGCGATTCCACCACAATATGGGCGGCTTCCCAAATGAGAGGATCATCGTCTTGCGGCTCGGCGACTCCGGTGCGGACAATGCTGCCGCCACCCGCCATGGACATGGAAGCGGGCGCCACGGCAGACAGGATCTCCTCGTGGTAGTCGGGCTCGCTCTGCGACTTGACGAACTCGACAATCTCGTTGATTTCGTCATCCGAGACAAAGCAGCCCTGGATACGGCGAGGCTTGCCCCAGTCGACCTTTGAGAACAGCATGTCGCCCAAACCAGTGAGCTTTTCGGCGCCCATCTGATCAATGATGACGCGCGAGTCGATACCCGTGGCGACGTTAAAGGCGATGCGGTTGGTGATGTTAGCCTTGATAAGGCCCGTCACCACGTTGGAGCTCGGACGCTGCGTAGCCACAATGAGGTGAATGCCGGCGGCACGGCCCAGCTGGGCGATACGCACGATCGAGGCCTCGACATCCTTACCGGCAACCATCATCAGGTCCGAGAGCTCGTCGATGATAATGACCAGGTAGGGCATCTTTTGCGGCGGGTTATCGTAATGCTCAAACTCGCCGGCGGCCTGCTTTTCGTTGTAGGTCGAGATCTTACGCACGTTGAGACGCTCGAAGACCTTCAGGCGACGCTCCATCTCGGACACGGCCCATTGCAGAGCACTCGCGGCCTGCTTGGGCTCGGTCACTACAGGCACGTAAAGATGCGGCAGACCGTTATAGCCCGCAAGCTCGACGCGCTTGGGGTCGACCATGATCAGGCGAACGTCCTCGGGAAGGGCGCGCATGAGCAAGGTCGTGATGATGGAGTTGATCATCACCGACTTACCAGAACCGGTCGTACCGGCGATCAACAGGTGAGGCATCTTGGCGAGGTCGGCGACGACCGGCGTGCCCTCGGCGTCGCGGCCGATGGCGAGCTCGAGCGGACCGCCCTTCACATAGGGCAGCACGTCGCCCAGATTGACGTTCTGGCGCTTGCGGTTGGGAATCTCGATGCCCACGAGCGAGGTGCCGGGGATCGGGGCAAAGATACGCACCGACTGGGCAGCGAGCGAAAGCGCGATATCGTCCTCGAGGCTCGAGATTTTGCTCACACGCTCGCCCTCACCGGGCTGCAGCTTAAAGGTCGTCACCGTGGGGCCGGCGATCCAGCCGACCACGCGGGCACTGCGGCCAAACTCAAGCAAGGTGGATTGCAGTGACTCAGCGGTCTGCTCCAGCTCCTTGTCCGAAGACGCAGCGGAAGCCGACTGCGGGTTGGCATGCAGGATTTCGAGCGGCGGAAGCTTGAGGCCGTCCTCTTCTTCGCCCTCGTTATCTGCGGCGCCGTCGTCCACTCCCCCATCACGAGCCGCAGCCGATTCGATAGCACTCGTGGCAGGCGCATCGGCAACCTTGGGATGCTTCAGGAAGTCGGGAATCTGAGGTGCGGCCGAGACGGGATTCACGGCAAACGGCGGCTCGGACTCGTCAATCTTATCGGGGTCGTCTTCCATCGAAAGCTGGCCGGTTACCTGGCCGCGCTTTGCATGGCGACGCGGCAGCAAAGTTGTCTTTGCGGTCTCAATCGGAGCCTCGTCGTCCTCGTCATCGCCCTCGGTAAGCTCAATCTCGCTATCGGACCAAGATGGGTCGGGCTCACTCGTATTGAGCTTAGGCGCAGCCTTGCCCTTCTTGACATGGCGACGCGGCAGCAGCGTGGTCTTGGCCCGCTCGGCTTCAACCGACTCGGATACGTCGACAAACGGGTCATCGTCCTCGTCGTCATCCAAAACCGGGTCGACATCGCCACCCATGACCGTGGTCACCGCGGCGTCAGTCCCCTTCTGGCGCAGAATGCTCAGGTGCGGACGAGCGACGCCGGGAACAGACAGGGCCTCTTCATCGCCCCACGGGCTCGCATTGACATCGGCACGTCGACGCTCGGCAAAATCGGCAGCGCGATCGCGTGCGGAGCGCAAAACGCCACCCACCGAAAAGCCGATAATGACCAAACCAACGACGACAAGCCCCAGCAAGACAACCATGGCGATAGGTTTACCCAGGGCGTTTTGCAAGGCACTTGCGATAAAGGCGCCAATGTAGCCGCCCGACACGGAAAGGTTCTGCGGCGTAAACATAAGGTCGCACGAATCGCTCGTGCCCGGCACCATCAACGAAAGAATGGAGACGACGGCGATAAAGACCAAGGCGCCGCCCGCAACAGAGCGCACGTTGAGCGGCGAGTCCTCACCCAAAAAGAGCGTGGCGGCAAACAGCAAGATGACGATCGGCAGCACGTAGGCGCCCAGACCAAAGCCCAGGTGGTAGAAACCGGCAACCGCAGCCGTCACGGGCGCTGTTGCCGGAGAGATCACGGCAATGAAGGACGCGATCGCCAAAACGGCGATGACCACACCGGCGATATCGCGATTGGCCGAAGGCTCGACCAAGGGCTCAAACTCATCAAACTCGGACTCGTGGCCCTTATTGGCACGCAGATGGGAACCGGCACCCTTAGCAGATGCCGGTTGGTTATTGGCCTTATTGCCTTTGGCGTTTTGTGCAGATCCGCGCGCCAAACTAAACCTCCATGACGACCGGGATGATCATCGGACGGGTGCGCGTACGGCTCCAGATAAAGTTAGAGAGCGAATCGCGCACGGCCTTGCGAATGGCATCGGAACCGCTGCTGGTAAAGCTAAACTTACCCTTCTCGATCGTCTTCATAATGGACGCGGAGGCATCCTCGGAGAACTGGTCGTCGATGGCAAACGAGACGCCGCGGCCCGAGAACTCGATGGCCTCGATCTTCTTGTGTTTGAGGGAGACGATGGCAACGGCCGTGACCATACCGTCGTTGGCGAGCTTCTGGCGATCGCGCAGGACGATGGGGTCGGTATCGCCGATACGCAGGCCGTCGACGTAGACGACGCCGGACTCGACGGGCGTACCGCGCTTGACGATACCGCCGCGCATCTCGAGCGTGTCACCGTTATCGAGGATAAAGATATGATCGTCCTTGAGACCCATCTTGCGGGCCAGCTGGGCATGGGCGCGCAGATGCACGGCCTCGCCGTGGACCGGCATAAAGTACGTAGGCTTGGCCATGGCCATCAGAAGCTTGAGCTCCTCCTGGCTACCGTGACCCGAGACGTGGACGAGAGCGCGGTTCTTATCCCACACGTCGCAGCCGAGCTTGGCCAGGCTGTTGACGACCTGCTGGACGGCCTTCTCGTTGCCGGGAACGGGAGTTGCCGAGAGGATAACGGTATCGCCCTCGTGGATGGAGAGCGTCTTGTGCTCGCCATTGGCCATGCGGGACAGGGCCGACAGCGGCTCGCCCTGCGAACCAGTGCACATGACGACGATCTTGTCGTCAGGCAGGTTATCAATATCGAAGGCATCGATGATATCAGCGTCATCGATGGTGAGGTAGCCCAGCTCACGCGCCACGCGGGTGTTCGTGAGCATGGAACGACCGGTCACAACGACCTTACGACCGCACTTGCGGGCGGCATCGCAGATCTGTTGCAGACGATGGATGTGGCTCGAGAACGACGCGACGAACACGCGACCCGGGGCATTCTTGATGGCGTGCAACAGGTTGGGACCAACCTCGGCCTCGGACTTGGTAAAGCCCGGAACCGTGGCGTTGGTGGAGTCGGAAAGCAGCAGGTCGATCCCCTGCTTGGCAAAGCGACTGATAGCGGCATAGTCGGGCGTGACGCCGTCGATGGGCGTCTGGTCGAGCTTAAAGTCGCCGGTGTGCATAACGGTGCCCTGATTGGTGCGGATGAACACGCCCAGAGCGCCCGGGATGGAGTGCGTCATCGAGAAAAAGTCGAGCGAGATGCCGCCGAGGTTGACATGGCTGCCGCCCTTGACCTCGCGGAACTTGGGCGCGCGGATTCGGAACTCGGAGAGCTTGCCCTCGATAAAACCAAGCGTCAGCTTGCTCGAGAAGATGGGCACCTTGTTGTTGAGGTCCTGCAGCAGGTACGGAAGCGAACCGGTGTGGTCCTCGTGGCCGTGGGTGACGATGATACCGCGGAGCTTCTCCTCGTTCTCCAGAACGTAGGTGTAGTCGGGAAGTACCAGGTCGATACCGGGCTGGGAGTCGTCGGGGAACATGAGACCAGCGTCGACGAGCACCATGTCGTCGCCGCACTCGAAGACCGTCATGTTCTTGCCGATGCCGTCAAGGCCGCCGAGCGGGATGATCTTCAAGGGAGATGATTTTTTAGCTGCCATAGGTTCGTGTGGTTTCCTTTCTTCGAAACGGGTCTGGAACAACCGACGGGGCGCTTCTGGCAAACCGACCGCCGGGAACATACAAACATGCATCACAGAGTCGATGCAATAACCACAGTATGATACCCATTTGCCCACCAACAGACCACCCATGCATCAAAGCCCCATCTGAACCGGTCTATCCCACCGGTTCCCCGCGAGGCCGGGCACGGGTGAAGTTTCCTGCTCTACAGTCCTGCTCACGACGGAGGCCACATTAAGTGGCCTCCTGT
>UQHO01000025.1 GCA_900540995.1 uncultured Collinsella sp.
GTTCCGCACGAGCCGGAGAGCACTTAATGTGCTCTCCGTGCGAGTCAGGACTGTCCGAGCAGGCGACTTCACATGCCGCCGTGCGGCCGGGGCGAACACCCCTCAAAGATTTTCAAAAAAGTTGTTGACGCGCGCGTAACGACTCGTCTAATATATCCCTTGCGCGATGGACCTGTAGCTCAGTTGGTTAGAGCGTCCGGCTGATAACCGGGAGGTCACAAGTTCGAATCTTGTCAGGTCCACCACTTTCTTTCGCAATAAACACCCCAGCGAGAGCCGAGTCGCCGCTGGGGTGTTTATTACTCTTTCCGTGGGGGTTTAGCTCAGCTGGGAGAGCGCGGGCTTTGCAAGCCTGAGGTCAGGGGTTCGATCCCCCTAACCTCCACCATGATGGACCTGTAGCTCAGTTGGTTAGAGCGTCCGGCTGATAACCGGGAGGTCACAAGTTCGAATCTTGTCAGGTCCACCATCAAAAACGTGAAGAGCCCCGGGGCATTGCCTCGGGGCTTTTTTCTTATCAAACAAAAGTAGTCAAAATACCCCGTCCCAAATTAACTACTTTGATTTTGTGTGCTGGGCGAAAGATTGGGTAGTATAGCTATTCAATGCGGCGACCCTGCCGCCTGTTAACCGCTACGTACCGGAGGTGTTCCATGGTTCGTGTCGACATAGAGACCATCTTCATGGCCGCCGGTCCCGTGCCATCGCTTATCGTACTTCGCGAGCGCTGCAGCAAGTCGGATTCCCCCGCGCCGCTGCGCTCCCTCTCCATCCAGACTGGTTCGTTTGAGGCTGCGGCAATCAGCCGCGGCATCGACAGCGGACGCGCCGATCGCCCAATCACGCACGACCTGCTGCTCGACACCGTCGACGCCCTGGGTGCCAAGCTCGAGCGTGTCGAAATCGTCCGCGCCGAGCCGCCCGTGTTCTACGCGACGGTTGTCGTGTTGGCCGATGGCAGCGAGCATAGGATCGATGCGCGTCCGAGCGATGCCATCGCCCTCGCCGTACGCAGCAATGCCCCCATGTTTGTGGAGGACGACATCATGAATCGCCTGGGCACCGTCTCGCCGCACGCCGAGGAAGTCGACGACGAGCAAGAGTTCGAAAAGTTCGATGAGTTCGTCCACACGCTCTCACCCGATGATTTTTAAATGCTCGACAAGCACGCGACGGAGTGCGCGCTCATGAGCGCCGGAGTTTCTGCCGAGGCGGCTGCGATCGCCCACGAGGCCCAGATGCGCTCCGAGGCGTCCGAGGCGGCACGCATTGCCTATGTGACGCAGGCCCGCACGCTTCGCGAACGCCGCGGCTCGTTTATCAAGATGGTTGTCATCTCCGCCCTTGTCGCGGCAATCTGTTCGCGCCTTCGTGGTACAGTTGGTGCGCTTGGGTTTTCGATCTCTACGGGCCTGGTGATCTGGGGTGTGGTCGATGCGGTAATGCTGACCAGTCAGATCAAGGTGCTCGACAAGCGCGCGATGGATATGATGCGCGCCCGCGATGCCGCTGCTAAGATCGCCGCCGAGGCGCAAGAACTGTAACGACGCCAGACTCGATGGGAAGGTCTAAAGATGGCACAGGATATGCAGGATGCCGGTAACGTCTCCGCCGAGCTCGACGCCATGGTGTGCGATCTGATCGGTGCGTTCTTGGACGACCTTGCCGCCGACGAAAACCCCGGCGTGGTCGTGGCAATTGAGGACGCCGCTTCCAACCGTTATCTGGCGGCGCTCGATGAGGATGGCGAAGAGGCGTGCCTCGAGGCGGCCACCAACTTTATCTCCGAGCACAAGATGGGTCTTAAGGACGAGGGCCTGGGCCGTATCGCTCGCTATGCCATCGGATACACCGGTTGCGTCGAAATTGACGGCGGCTATCACGATGCCCTGCTCGTGAGCTTCTTCGAGACCACGCTCGAGAGCGGTTTTTCGGCATATGTGCTGTATGAAGGCATGGGTGCCGGCGATGGTTTTATGTGGAGCGACCCTGAACCTGCAGGTGAGGAAACCCCTCTTATCTAAAATCGCTAAAATAAACGAGTTTTCGGTAAAAGGCTCAATATTCCCGCTGAGCGTTGTATCGCTGGGCGGGCCGCATACGCGTGCCGTTTGTATATGGATAGAAGATAGGGGAACTACATGCGCGTAGACAATCTGAGGAACATCGCCATCATCGCCCACGTCGACCACGGCAAGACGACGATGGTCGACAAGCTCCTGCGTGCCACGGACGCCTTCCGTGCCAACCAGCAGGTCGAGGACCGCGTCCTGGATTCAAACGACCAGGAGCGCGAGCGCGGCATCACGATTCTCGCCAAGAACATCTCTATCGAGTACAAGGACGTTAAGATCAACGTCATCGACACCCCGGGCCACGCCGACTTTGGCGGCGAGGTCGAGCGCGTGCTGCGTATGGCCGACGGCGCCCTGCTGCTGGTCGACGCTTTTGAGGGCCCCATGCCCCAGACCCGCTTCGTGCTGCGTCACGCTATCGACACCGGCCTCAAGATCATGATCGTCATCAACAAGATCGATCGTCCGGGCGCCAACCCCGAGAAGGCCTACAACGACTGCCTGGACCTCATGGCCGACCTGGGCGCCACCGACGACCAGCTTGAGTTCGCCATGGAGCACGTGGTCTACGCCAGCGCCATGAATGGCTTTGCCCGCCTTGATCCCAACGACGGCAACATGGACATGTATCCGCTGCTCGATATGATCATCGACGACATGCCCGCCCCCGAGGTTGACGAGAACGCCCCGCTGGCCATGCAGTGTGTGACCATTGACCACTCCAACTTCGTTGGTCGTATCGGCATCGGCCGCGTGTATTCCGGCACCATCCACCAAGGCGACCAGATCCTGGTTGTCAAGAACGACGGCTCCAGCGCCACCGCTACCGTCAAGCAGCTCTTTACCTTCGACTACCTGGGCCGCACCGAGTGCCAGGAAGTCGGCGCCGGCGACATCGCCGCTGTCGTGGGTATCGACCGCACCGATATCGGCGATGTCTACACCGATCCCGAGAACCCCGTCGAGCTCGAGCCCATCGAGATCGACCCGCCGACCCTGTCCATCGTCTTTGAGGCTTCGACCTCCCCGCTCGTCGGTCGCGACGGCGACATCGTGGGCGCCCGTCAGCTCAAGGAGCGCCTGTTCACCGAGGCCGAGAACAACGTGACCATGAAGATCGAGGAGCTCGAGGACAAGAGCGGCGTCGAGGTCTCGGGCCGCGGCATCCTGCACCTGTCCGTCCTGATGGAGTCCATGCGCCGCGAGGGCTTTGAGTTCCAGGTCGGCCGTCCCCGCGTTCTGTTTAAGAAGGACGAGAACGGCAACAAGATGGAGCCCGTCGAGCAGGCCGTCGTCGAGTGCCCGGACGAGTACTCGGGTAAGGTCGTTGAGGTCTTCGGTACCTCCGGCGGCATCATGACGAGCATGGACACCTCGGGCATCGTGACGCACCTCGAGTTCAAGATCCCGACGCGTGGCATCATGGGCCTTAAGAACCGCATCATGAACGTCACCCACGGCGAGGGCGTGTTCTACCACACCTTCCTGGAGTATGGTCCTTACGCCGGCGAGATCGGTAACCGCCAGAACGGCGCCATGATCTCCATGACCACCGAGAAGGCCGTTGCCTATGCTCTGGGTACGCTGCAGGAGCGCGGCCAGCTGTTTGTTGAGCCGGGCACCGAGTGCTACGAGGGCATGATCGTGGGCGAGCGCAGCAAGGCCGGCGACATGGTCGTCAACATCGCGCGTACCAAGAACCTGGGCAACCAGCGTTCCTCGACCTCCGATATCTCCGTCCAGCTGGTGCCGCCTCGCACCTTCTCGCTGGAGGAGGCGCTGGAGTACATCGCCGACGACGAGCTGGTGGAGATCACTCCCAAGAACATTCGCCTGCGTAAGCGTCTGCTCAACGCCACCGACCGTAAGAAGGCTGCCGTTCGCGCCGGCCAGGTCAACAAATAAGCGCTGGGGCTTATAACCGCCAATAAGAAAGGGCGTCGACCGCAATGGTCGGCGCCCTTTTTGGTGCAAGGGGACAGGTTCGTTTGCACCACAGTGGGGGCGGTTATCCCCTCCGATCGGCTTTCTGGTCAAAGTTAAGTTGTTTAAACATATACATAATTCCACAGGATATAACCGCTTTGATACAAAACCGTTAACAGATAAAAATCAACTGGTATTACATTAAAAGACCTCTTTACCAGCGGTTTACATGACTGGTGTCTATATTGTATTTTATGCATTGTGGCATAGACGAACCGTCTTAGAAGTTGCCCCCCAATGGGTTCTTGCAATGCGCCAGGTAGGTTCTCGTAGATGTTGGGGTTTGTGTTCGAACCGACGATTCGCCGTATTCCACACTGTGTTGTAGGAATTAAGGGACAACTATGGACGCACACCGCTCACGGTCGCTGGGTATGGCGGCCCTGATCTTCATTTTGATTAGCCTCACCGCCGCTGTTTTTCACGGTGCAGCCCCCGTGCGCGCCGAGGATGCGACGACGCCGACGCCGATTGAGATCAACGGCGATACGGCAACGGTTGAGGTCAAGCTGTATACCGATGAGAACCATAATAAGCCTTTGGGTGATACTGCCGTAACGTCTACTTCGAAGCTCTACGGAGCTTTTTCGGCACAATTTAAAAGCGGTAAGGCGCCTTCGTCTGGGAACAACATCGCTGTCTATGAGCTGCCAGGCACCATCGTCGTTGATGACGCAGGTGGCAACCTCATGGAGGGTCCGGAATCTTCTGCCGCCCAAGCTGGCACGTGGAAGATCGAAGGTAATAAGGTTGTCTTTACGTTTGACAAGGGCTGGCTTGAACGGAATCCTGCGAACATTCATGTCGCGGCAAACTTCTCGTTCCAGCTTAAAAACAAGAATGTCGGTTCTGGTAGCAACGCATCTGTCGTGTTTCCTGGTGCGGGAACGATCAAAATTCCTATCAAGGACGGCAAAGTCACGGGGACGAAGTCGGGGACCTTCTCCCAGGGCGCAGATGGCGTGGCCAAGGTTACCTGGACTGTTACGCTTACCGTAGAGTCGTATGCTACGGACGTTAGCTTCACTGATACGCTGGGCGACAACTTCGACTTTGTGAACGACAGTTTCAAGCTCGACGGCAAGAAGCTTGACTCCCAGCCGATGATCGACGGCCAGGTCGTAACCCTCGACAGCCTGGGCAACCTTTCCCGGGGCAACCACACGATCACGTACGATACGGTGCTGAAGAGCGGCGTTGCCGCGAACGGCGGCGATTTGATCAAAGCTGAGAATAAGGCAACGTGGAATTGGGCTGGCTCAAGCGACAGCGATAACAGAACAGCTACGGCTGAGCCTGTTACATTCGGCTATGACATGATCAAGAAGTCCAATGGCTCAGGCACGCCGTCGGACATCAAGTGGACGGTCAAGCTCAACCAAGGCAAGCTCAAGGCCGACATGAGCGGATACATGTTCACCGATAATCTGGACGGAAAACAGACGTATACGGGCAACTTTACGGTTTACAAAGGCGACTCGGAGGCGAGCGGAGTCAAGATTTGTGAAAGAAAACTTGAACCTAAGGATAATTTCTTTTCCTATACGTTCCCGAACAACCTTGAGGATAAGTACGCCACCTACTGCATCGTTTATCACACCAAGATGAACGATACGAGCTCGTACGACACCGTGCGCAACAGCGCGACCATCGAGCGCAAAGGTTCCGTTTCCGGTACGGATGATGGCAGTTTCACGCCGCAGCTGACGGGTGTTGTGCCGATCACCAAGAGGCTCGTGAGATACGATGAGGCGGCGACGACGGGCAGGGCGACGTGGGAGACGAAGGTCGCGCTGAAGGCGATCGTCAATGCGGCCCATCCAGGCGAGGTGACGGTGAAGGACACGTTTCAGTCGGCATGGTCGCAGAAACTTGGCGTCGACGAAAGCTCCATTACCATTAAAATCGGCAATACCGAGCTGGTTCCGGGCACCGACTGGAGACCAACGACCAGCTATCCGGGTAATGAAACAAAGAAAAACTACGACCTCAAAATCATCGTTACCGACAACGTGAAAGCCGCTCTCGAGAACGAAGACTACGCCGTTATCACCTACGACACCACATCAGAAGCGCTGTCGGGCTGGTACTCAAACTTCGCAGCGGTCGAAGCACCGGGCCTGAGACTACAGTGGCCGTTCACCGAACCCATCAAGTACGTTGTCAACCGAGAAACGATGCCCGCGGTCGAGAAGCCGGAAGCGGAGTCGAAGGTGTCTTGGGTTGAGAACTTCGATTGGCATACCGTTGACGGCTCGGATGAGAAGGGCGCCTGGATCGTCGACTGGACGGTGTATGCAAACCGCCAAAAGGGTAATAAGGGCGCAAATGGCGAGTTCGAATACTATGGAGCTGGAAAGCTGGGCGGGAAACCGCTGAATATCGTTGATAGCCTTCCGGATGGTATGAGCTATGTTGCGAATTCCGCAAAGTATACGCTCGTGCAGAACCCCTATGATAAACATACGGGGCTTCATCGCGGAGGCGAGGCCAAGGAGGTCGTTACGGGTCGGACGCTCGCCGCCGACAACGTCAGCCGCAACGGCAATACGGTCACCTTCTCCATCCCCACGACTGAGCTTGAAAGCTATGCCGGCTACGCAAAGCTCACGTACAAGACGGCGGTCAAGCGCGGTGAGCTCGATACCTCCACAAACGAGGTGAAGTTCACCAACAAGGCCAGCGCGGGGTCAGGAGTTAAACAGTTCGATTCCGGTAAAGGTGACGTCATCATTAAGAACAACGTCATCAAAAAGTCCGGCGAGCAGGTTGCCAATAGCAATCGCATCAAATACACCATTCTTGTTAACGAGTCTGCCGTTGCCCTTAAAAATGGCACCGACTTCCTTGAGCTCGTCGATACCATGGATGCCAAGTGCGCGCTGGTGCCGTCGACGCTTAAGGTCTATGAGCAGGTGAATGGTGCCTGGTCACCGCTGGCTGATAAGGACTATTCGTCGAAGATGGAGCAAGTCAAGGATGAATCTGGCTCGCGTACGAAGTTGACTCTTGAGGTGCCAGACGGGAAATACCTCAAGGTCGAGTATGAGGTTATCCCGACCGGAAACCCCGGCGAAGAGGTGTCCCTTTCCAACACCGCCGAGCTTGCGGGGGTGACGGAGGGTTCGGCGATCGACGAGCAAAAATGGAAGATTCAAAATGCGTCCGCCAGCGCGGGCGGCAACGGCTACAGCATCACGATGACCAAGTACGACGCCCAGCAGGTCGGCGCGACGCTCGAGGGGGCGAAGTTCACACTCTACAGCGTGGATATGGGCCAGGTTGCGGATGACGGAAATGTAGAGAACGCCAGAACGCCGTTTGACGAGGCCGCGATCGACGTCCCCACCGACGCCAACGGCAAAATCTCGTTCGGCACAAGCGACAAGAAGATGAGTAATTGCGTGCTCTATCAGCTCGTGGAGACCAAGGCGCCTGTTGGCTATGCCAAGGCCGATCCCACGTGGATCATGCTCAAGGGCAGCGCGAGCGACAAGGATTATCAGGCTGCGCTAACTAAGGCAAAGGACATCGTCGACGGTGCGGAGATCATCGGCGATACAAAGAAGGACGAGATCTGGGTCTACGACAACCGCATGACGGGCAAGGCGGTTATTAACGCAGAGAAGGTGCTCGCAGGCGGAACGTTCAAGGAAGGTCAGTTCTCGTTCGCGCTCAAGGATGACAAGGACAGGGTGCTCCAAACGGTGACCAACGATGCCATGGGCAACGTCTCCTTCAACGTCGACTACAACAAGGCCGATACCTATACTTATACCATCTCTGAGGTCGTCCCCGAGGGCGCCGAGAACAACGTCAAGGACCACATCACCTACGACAGGACCCAGCACAAGGTTACGGTTAAGGTGGACAACGGTGAGAGGAATCTCGTCGCCACCGTCACCTATGACAATGGCTCTTCGACCCCGCCGACTTTTACCAACAGATACTCGACCACGCTTCCCGAGGCAGGCGGTGCCGGCTTGACTATGACGTATCTGGCTGGCGCTTCGCTGCTGTGCTTTGCCGCGACATGGATGCATGCTCACCGCCATCGCGATCAAGATCGAGGTGGTCGCCGTGAGTAGGCTTTGGTGCCGCTTGTTGGCCGTCGCAACGATAGCTACGGTCGCTATGTTCTCTTTTGCGATGCTGCCCAGGACGGCTCGTGCTGCCGACACCGGTGCCATTACGGTGGACGGTACAGTCGCGACGCGGTATGACGCGTACCAGCTCTTTTCGGCGACAGTTATCGATGATGACGATGCTGGCCATAAAATTGCAACTGATGTAACGTGGGCGAATGGCGCGGTTCGTCAAGCCGTTCTTCCCGTGCTTCATGATGCGGGGCTTGATGGCTCGGCATCGGCGGCGCAAGAGACTGCCGAGTGGATGAATGCCGACGGGCATATGACGACCGCGCTGACGGCAAAGCTTGCCCGCGCGA
This sequence comes from uncultured Collinsella sp., assembly GCA_900540995.1. GTDB lineage: Bacteria > Actinomycetota > Coriobacteriia > Coriobacteriales > Coriobacteriaceae > Collinsella. The sequence goes on from UQHO01000025.1 coordinate 8,509, forward strand.
TTTGCAATGCCGACGCAACTTCCGTGGCCCTTAACGCGGGCACGGCGGCCGAGCTGCCCTGCGGCTACTGGCTCATCGTCGCCGACGGCGACGCCATCGCCCAGGGCGAGGCCGGCACCGCGCCGATCATGACCCTGGTCGGCGGCAGCGCCGTTACCGTCAAGCCCAAGGCGGCGACCCCCAAGGTCCAAAAACACGTGCTGGAGGACAGCACCGCCGCCTGGCAGAAGGCCGCCGACGCCACGGTTGCCGACGACCTGTACTGGCGCCTCTCGGCCACGGTCCCGGCGGGGCTCACGGCCTACGACACCTATACGGTGCGGTTCGTCGACACCATGAGCGCGGGGCTCGACCCCTCCAAGGTGGCCGCGAGCATGCGCGTGTACGTGGCGGCGGGCGCGGACGGCGGCTTCGACGTCGTCGCATGTGAGGGCGGCAACGCCAACTCGACGCCGGCTAAAGGGTGGACAGACATTACTTCACAGTGCAAGGTCTCGGTCGAGGGCAATGCCTTCACCGTGCGCACCGGCGACCTCATCGCCGCGCTCGGCGGGGCTGACGCCTTTGCCGCGGGCGCCCGCGTGGTTGCTGTCTACAATGCGCCGTTGGGGGCCAACTGCAATCGAGGCGCCACCAAGGGCAACCCCAACGAGGTCTACCTGCGTTACCCGCGCTCTCCCCTCGTCGACCAGTCCGGCGATGCCGGATTCACCCATACGCCGAGTGATGACGCCACGGCCTATACCTGGGGACTCAGCCTCATCAAGCGCTCGAGCTCGGACGATAAACCGCTCGCGAGTGCCAAACTGCGCATCATCGATGACCGCGGGCGCATCCTAACGACCGACGGCTCGTGGTCGACGGATGCTGACGCGTGCGTCACCACGGGCGCGGACGGCCACGCGGAATTGAGCGGTGTGGACGCTGGTGTCTACACCGTCGAGGAGGCCGCGGCTCCCAAGGGATACACCGCCTTTGAGGGCAAACGAACGGTAACGGTTACGTCTGAGGGATTGGACGCTAAGCAGGTGGCGGCCGCGAAGCTCAAGGTGACCGTGTCGGTCAAAAGCCCTCTGCGGGTTGATACCGCCGATGCCGGGACGGGTTCGATTGAGCTGTCGGTGCTCAACACCCCGAGCAAAGAAGCAAGTCGTGGCTTTATACCCTCGACGGGAGATAGAACGTTGGTGCTGGTGGCGGCTTTGGCTGCCATCGGAGTGGCGGCTATTGTTGTCGGGCTCGTCATCAAGCGGGGAGGCGGTCGTCGTGAAAAATAATTGCCTTTCATGCTCACTGGCGTACTGCCTCCGTAATGAGTGACGCGCAGGCCTACCGACCTGATGATCATTGGTTTTGAAAAAGTTACTAGAGAACCCTCCAAGAAAGGCGGGGCACCCGGTCGATATGACCGAGTGCCCCGCCTCGTTTGTTGTTGCAAAGTAACCTGACCCCTTTGCACCACCACAAAGGTGCCTGGCCCCTTTGTGGTGATCGGCTGCTAAGCGGTGGGAAGCTCTGGCGTGTTAGCCGGCTGCTGCGGCTTGAGGTGGGCGTTGTGCCAGATGATTTGGATGATGTAGCCGAGCATAAAGACAAAGGCCACGCCGCTGATGAAGCCGCCTACGAGGGGAAGCCCCGTGAGGGCGCCTGCGATTACGCCACCAGCGGCTGCCATGGCGTAGCGGTTCTGGCTGTGTCCGACCATGCGCGCGATCGCGCACCCTGCAAAGGCACTCGACACCAGCGCGATGCCAATAACACCGCACATGAGGGCTCCGGCAAGCGACAGACCAGCGATAGAGATAATTAGCAGTAGGACGGCGGGGACGATAGCAATCGTGCCCAGAAGACCGCTCACCCACAGGGGCATGGGGCGCTGGTGGAGCATACCGGCGGCGCTGGCAGTCGCACGCGGAAAGACGAGCTCGAGCAGCAGAGCGACAAAGCAGGTCGAGAGTGCCGCGGCGACGATACCGCCGATGACATCGTTAACGGTGGAGGTGTCCTCGTTCTCGGTGCGGTCGATCTTGAGTGCGCCGACCTCGGCTCCCGCGGCGCGCTCGGGGTCCTCGGAGACGTGCGCGTTCACGGTGCCGGTGATATGGGCGTTCTTGCCCAGGATGAGCTTGTCGGCCCAAACCTCGACATCGCCCTCGACGGTGCCATCGATGGTCACCGTATCGCCCGCAAGCGCTGCCGACTTGGTGGAGCCTCGCAAGGCAACCGTCTCGCCTATCGCGTAGAAACAGTTGGCGGTGCTGTCGGAATTGAGAACGACATGCTGGCCAGCAACGGTCACGCTGCCATCAACCGTGGTCTGGGCGATATCAATCGTGCGCGCCGCAAGACGAATGGCGCCGCCCACCGTGCAGTCGCGAATTGAGAGGGTATCGCCCGCGGCGATGATATCGCGGTCGATGGACACATCATCCAAGTTGAGGGCCTGACCGGCCCAGTACAGGTCACCCTCAACGCCGGACGGATTGGCGTCATTGTCGGTCGCAAGTACGTTGCCTGCGGTGTCCGTGCCGGCGAACGACGCCGTGGGAAGCACGGTGATCGCCAGCGCGATGAGCGCGAATAGGATGGTGATGCGGCCCCATGCTTTACGGCGCTGGGTCAACGGGAGTTGATTGCAGGGCATAGTGAATCCTTCGTTAGATACTCGGCATATACCTAACAGGGTACCCAACGCGTGGGCGCTCTAAAAGAACCTCTCGGTTGCATTTCGAAGGATGAGCCCGCGCTACCTACTTTTTGCGATGCAAAAAGCGCGCGATGTCTTCTTCGGTGGGGCTTTTGATGTCAAAGCGCAGCGAGAGCCAGCGCAGACCCATGGTCACGACAACGCATACGATCAGCGCGGCGACATTGCTCATGATGCCGCTCATAACGAGACACACGTAGCTTGTCGATCCGGCGATGGCCGCGATGGCATAAAAGTTAGTGCGTTGGAAAATGCCCGGAACCACGCCCATAAAGCCGTCGCGCAGCATGCCGCCACCTACTGCGGTGAAGAAGCCCATCATGATGCAAACGACGGGCGCAAAACCGTAGACCAGTGCCTTGTCTGCGCCGGTTGCCGCATAGATGCCGACCGAGATGATGTCGAGCAAGGGGATGAGTTTTTCGGGCTTGTCGACGATTGCCGGGAAAATGTAGATGATGGCTGCCGTGGCGATGGAGAGCGGCAGCGCCATTGGCTGGTTGAGGATGTAGACGTTGCCCACCTGCAGCGTCATGTCGCGCAAGAGACCGCCGCCCAGACCGCAGACCACCGCGAGCGCGACCGCGCCCACCAGGTCGAGCTTGTGCTCGCGCGCAACCAACACACCCGAGATCGATGCAGCGACAACAGCGAACATCTCGAGCCAAAACGGAATAGCGACCATGGCATCCGAGGCATGTGAGGTAATGGTTATGGCGGCGACGACGGGCAAGATGGGGTCCTTTGGGTTGTGGGTTTAGACAATGCCCGTACATAGTACATGGTTGGCGGGCGTGGCGACCCTATTGCTCGGTAAACGGTCGGGACCGGGTATGGTCATAGGTTCCAAACATGTACATCAGCCTCCAAAGATGTCAAAAAATGTCGGTTTTGGAGGGTGATGTACATGTTTTGGTGTGGCGCGCTGGGATGACGCTACTCGGAAGGCGTGTCTTCGCCTTGCGCGCTCTTCCAGTTGCGGATAAGTGCCTTGCGCAGTTCGTTTTGCTTTCGCTGGTACTCGGCGTCCGTGCAGCGGGGCATACCGAGTGCTTCGCGAATGCTGTTCATGGCGCGATGAAAGGCAAGTTGACTTGCGAACTGTGCCGAGGTGAGCGTAACGATTCGATATCCCATTTGGGAGAGTACGGCCTCTCGTTCCGCATCTGCGCCCTTGCGCTCGGTCTCGTCGTGAAAACCGCCCTTATATTCGATGCCGAGTTCTCTGCGCTGATAAGTAACAAGAGCGTCGATTTTGAGCGATCGGGCTTTTGTGCAATGCCAGAGACGTTGAGGGATTTCGAGCGGTTTGTTGAGTTCGATACCTCTGATACCAATGCCGCCTTCGCTTGTTGGGAGCGAGAGGGTGATGGACGATGCGGTCTCCATGGGCGAGGCTGAGTGGTCGTAGATGTGTCTGAGCGCGAGTCTGGCGCGTGTGGCACCGGGTTTGCCAGGGTGCCGATCGAGTAGCTCGACAATTTCGTCCTTGGAGGTGGTGGCTGGTTGCTCAGTGTAAGGGTCAGAGGAATTGAGCCCCATGCGATAGTCGCCGCAAACTTCGTAACCATACTCGAGGTATTCGATCCTATCCATCCACTCGGCAGCGAGCACGAAGGTGAAGGCTTCGTCGGTGATAAAGATGCCGGGCGTAAGCTCGTCAATATGGTCGTAGGGTAGGTTTTGGCCGAGAACGTGGCAGGTGACACCGTTGGTGCGAATTCGCTCGAAAGCAAATACTACGGAGATGTCGATAGTCTTGAGCATGGTGGACGGAATGCCGCAGTCGGTAAGTGCCTGCCGAATGCGCGCGATGCGTTGCTGGGTAGAGAGGCCCCGCACACCTATCTGGTAGTCGCGTTGTGCGACGGCTTGAACCAGGTTCCGCGGTGCATGATGGACGAGCCACGCCGTTTTATGCGAAATGAGAACAGGAGTATCCATTGGGGGCCTCTCGCTTCGAGCTGACACCAAACTCTTATGTCCGTTGAGGTGGGGAAATATACCGGATGCAAGCAAATCGACTCATGCTCGGTGCGCGTCGTATGCAAACGTGTACATCACACTCCAAAAACGACATTTTTTGACATCTTTGGAGGGCGGTGTACATGTTTGAGATATGGGCTGGGATCGACCACGATGGGGGCGTGGCTGAATAGGAGGGATGTTCAAATTTTGAGCTTTGCTCAAAATTTATCCGGTCGGCTTACGCCGACCGCGCTGCGCTAAAAACGCGCCACGGGCGCGTTTTCTTTACGCGTCGCGCCCTGGCGGGTTCGAATCCCTCCTCCTCCGCCGTATTTGCTTGTTAGAGACTCAAAACAAAAAAGCTCCCATTCTTGGGAGCTTTCTCAACCAAAATGGCGGAGGAGGAGGGATTCGAACCCTCGTGACCTTATACAGGCCAAACGGTTTTCGAGACCGCCGCATTCAACCACTCTGCCACCCCTCCGCGTGGGGTAAAAACAAAGCAGGCTCGAAGGCCTGCTTTGGAATTAACTGGCGGAGAGTCAGGGATTTGAACCCTGGAGACGCTTTTGACGCCTACACGATTTCCAATCGTGCTCCTTCGGCCACTCGGACAACTCTCCGTTAAATGCGAAAGTCAGTATACACGAGGAATCGCAAAGTGCAAACAGAAAAGTTGGCATTTTTTAAAACGCTTGGCCGTGCTTGGCGCTGCAGTGGGGCTTGAGGTGCCAAAAAACGGCTTCCGACCAGCGTGGTTGATCAACTCAATTGTTCAAAAAAGGGTATTCATAAGCGACTTGGCAATGAATTTAAAAATCTTTGGGTGGTGCTGTGGGCCACTGGTATGCATTTTGCGACCACAGCCTTGTGCCCGTTGACCTGCGGCTTGGCTCAGCTTGTCCCCACGGCACCGTATCTTGTCAACAGATCCGTCAAGCTTTTGGTCAGCATTTGGTTGGAATGCGCATGAAACGTCGTGCGAGTATGGGCATATGTGGAGGTCATGAGGTTGTAGCTGCATATTCTTGCAGCCTAGGAGGTTGAAAGATATTATTACCAAGTCTTTTCCTGCTTCAGGCGCACCTTCACGACCTGAAGCCACATTTGCCCAGAGGAGGTGACAATATGAAGGCTTATGAACTGCTGTTCTTTGTTGACCCGTCGCTCGACCCCGAGACTCGTCTCGCTGTTATGAAGCGTATCGATACCACGATCGCTGAGGGCGCTGGCAAGGTCGACTCCGTTGACGAGTGGGGCAAGCGCAAGCTCGCCTACGAGATCAACGACCTCACCGATGGTGACTACACCCTCATCAACTTCCACGCAGATCCTACCCAGATCGCCGAGCTTGATCGCGTCCTGCGCATCACCGACGCTGTGGTCCGCCACATGATCGTCCGTCGCGACGACCAGGAGTAAGACTGTCGTTTTGGACTGGGCTTGTGCCCCAAGAGGAAGTAGTGAGTTATGAGCATCAATCGAGTGAACATCACCGGTAACCTCACCCGCGATCCCGAGCTGCGCGCCACCGCCGGCGGAACCCAGGTTCTGTCCTTTGGCGTCGCCGTGAACGATCGTCGCCGTAACGCGCAGACTGGCGAGTGGGAGGACTATCCCAACTTTGTCGACTGCACTATGTTCGGCACCCGCGCCGAGGCCGTGAGCCGTTTCCTGGCAAAGGGAAACAAGGTCGCGATCGAGGGCAAGCTGCGCTACAGCTCTTGGGAGCGCGACGGTCAGCGCAGGAGCAAGCTTGAGGTCATCGTCGATGAGATCGAGTTTATGAGCTCCCGTGGTGGCCAGGGTGGCTACGACCAGGGCGGTTACGCCCCCGTAGCTCCCGCGCCCGCAGCACGTCCTGCCGCACCGGTGGCTACGCCGCCCGCGGTCGACGTCTACGATGAGGACATCCCGTTCTAAGGGTTGTTCACCTATTTTTGAGTGAGAGGCGGCTTCGGTTCGCCGAAGTTGCCAAATGAAAGGTATTTTGACATGGCTAATGATTTTTCTGCACGTCAGCCGCGTCGTAAGTACTGCCAGTTCTGCAAGGAGAACACTGAGTTCATCGACTATAAGGACACTCAGCTTCTCCGTAAGTACATGACCGACCGTGGCAAGATCAAGCCCCGTCGCGTCACTGGCGCTTGCACGCAGCATCAGCATGACATCGCCAACGCCATCAAGCGCGCCCGCGAGATGGCTCTCCTGCCGTACACCGTCCCCGTGGTTTCCTCTCGTGGCAACCGCGACCGCGGCTAAGAAGGGAGACGCATCATGAAGGTTATTCTTCTCGATGAGATCAAGGGCAAGGGCGGCGAGGGTGACGTCGTAGAGGTCGCTCAGGGTTACGCTGAGAACTTCCTGTTCCCCAAGAAGCTCGCTGTTGCCGCCACCAAGGGCAACCTCAAGCAGCTTGACGAGCGTCGCAACAACATCGCCAAGCGCGAGGCCGTCCGTCTGGCTACCGCCAACGAGACCAAGGCTGCCTTCGAGGGCAAGACGGTCACCGTTGACGTCAAGGTCGGCGACGAGGGCATCCTCTTTGGCTCCGTTACCGCCGCTATGATCGCTGACGCCATCAAGGCTCAGCTCGGTATGGACATCGACCGCAAGCGCGTCGAGCTCGGTAAGCCCATCAAGGTTGCCGGTGCCCACACCGTTGCCATCTCGCTGTACCGCGAGATCAAGGCCGAGGTTGTCGTTCTCGTCGGCGTTACCGCCGAGGAGCTCGCTGCCGAGGCTGAGGTCGAGGAGGCCGCTGAGGTCGCCGAGGCCGAGACCGCCGAGGTCGAGACTGAGGCTGCTGCCGAGTAGCATTTGCTGCAACGCAACAATCTTGTTCTAAGAAGGGCGCTCTGGGAAACCAGGGCGCCCTTTTGTTTTTTGCGCTGAGTGAGTGTCATGGTGAACGTTGCGTCGAAGTCCTATATACAGGACCGTTCATCCGTTTGGTTCGGTGATGATTGGCGGCGCGCGGCGCGTTTTGGGACCGTAGCTGATACTATGGATGCTCGCAAGCGATATGAATGAGGATGCTCATGGCATATGACGATAGGGAGACCGGGCTGACGGTCGAGGACCGCGGCTCAAAGTTGGGTCTTCCCCAAAACCAAGATGCAGAGGCCAATGTGCTGGCCGCTATGCTGCTATCGCCCGAGGTGGTCGAAGAAGCCCAGGTCGAGCTGCAGCCCGATGACTTCTACCGGCCCATTCATAAGACCATCTATACCGCGATGGTCGATATGTACAACAGCCGCATTCCCATCGACTCCATCTCGCTGATCGATTACCTGCGAAGCATCAACAAGCTCGATGCCGTGGGCGGCGAAGCGTACATTTTGGAGTTGATGGGTCAGACCCTGTCGCTCGTCAACTGGCAGCACCATGCCGCTATCGTTCGCCGCGATTCGATGCTGCGTGAGCTGATCGGCGCCACCAACGAGATCAACGCGCTGGCCTATAACGCCCCCACCGACACCAAAGAGGTTGTCGAGCTGGCCGAGAGCAAGCTGCTCAAGGTTACGGCGCGCGAGGTCAAGTCGAGCTACAAGACGCTGACCGAGTTTATGGTCGAGGCCTATAACGAGGCCGAGGAAGTGTGCCAGGCCGGTGGCCAGGCCGCGGGCGTGCCCACCGGCTTTCCGTCACTCGACCGTATGCTCATGGGCTTCCGCGAGGGCCAGCTCATCATCATCGGCGCCCGTCCTGCTGTAGGTAAGACGTCGTTCGCTCTGAATCTGGCACTTAACGCTGCCGCTGCTGGTTATACCGTCGGCTTCTTCTCGCTGGAGATGTCGGGCAAGGAAATTGCCCAGCGCCTGATTTGCGCCTACGCCATGATCTCGATCAGCGACTTCCGCATGGGCCGCATTAGCCCCGAGCAGTGGGCCAATATCAACGAGGCCACGCAGACCTTGTCCAAGCTCGATATTCTGATTGACGATACGCCCGGCACCACAGTGACCGAGATTCGCGCCAAGAGCCGCCGCATGCTCCATAACAAGGAGAAGGCAATCATCATCCTGGACTACCTGCAGCTGGTGAGTCCTCCGCCGGGACGCCGCTCCGAGAGCCGTACCGTCGAGGTTTCGGAGATGTCGCGTGGTTTGAAGATCATGGCCAAGGAGCTCAAGATCCCGCTCATCGCGCTGTCACAGCTCTCGCGTCAGGTCGAATCCCGTACCGGCAAGCGCCCGCAGCTTTCCGACCTTCGTGAATCGGGCTCCATCGAGCAGGACGCCGATATCGTTATGTTCTTGGACCGCTCCGCCGACGAGGCCGAAGCCTCGCGCGACGATCGACCCGACGAGGGCGTTACGCGTATCGTCGTGGCCAAGAACCGTTCGGGCCCGATCGGCGACGTCGACCTGATGTTCCTGCCGGCATCCACCAAGTTCTATGAGCTTGATGGGGCACATGCCGAGGAGTAGGACAGGCGCCCGTTGCACGGGTATACTGGGAATGTTTTGTGCTTCTGCGTGCCGGCGTGGCGCGTAGACAGTCCATGAATGTAAGGAGTAAACATGCCGTCAACCGTTTTGGTCGGTGCCCAGTGGGGCGATGAGGGCAAGGGTAAGATTTGCGACCTGGTCGCTGGCGACTTTGATGCCGTCGTGCGCTACTCGGGCGGCAACAACGCCGGTCACACCATCGTCGTCAATGGCAAGAAGTACGGCCTGCACCAGGTGCCCTCCGGCATCATGTATTCCGACCACGTGTCGGTGATCGGTAGCGGCTGCGTCGTCAACCCCAAGGTTGTCCTTGAGGAGATCGACATGTTCGAGGCCGACGGCATCACCACCAAGAACCTCAAGATTAGCGGCAACGCGCATGTCATCATGCCGTACCACATTGATCTGGATGGCGCCTTTGAGCAGAAGCTCGGCAAGAAGAACATCGGTACCACCAAGCGCGGCATCGGTCCGTGCTATCAGGACAAGATGGCCCGCATTGGTCTGCGCATGCAGGACATGCTGGACGAGACGCTGTTCCGCGACAAGCTGGAGACCGCTCTCGCCCGCGTGAACCCCGAGCTCGAGCTCATCTACAACCTGCCCACCTACACCGTGGACCAGATTTGCGACGAGTACCTGCCGATGGCCGAGCGCCTGCGCCCCTACATCACCGAGACGAGCCTGCTGCTCAACAACATGATCGACGAGGGCAAGGACCTGCTGTTTGAGGGCGCCCAGGCGACGCTGCTCGACATCGACCACGGCACCTATCCGTACGTGACGTCTTCCAACTGCACCGCCGGCGGCGCCATCACCGGCTCCGGCGTGGGCATGAAGAACGTCGACCGCGTGCTGGGCGTCATGAAGGCCTATATCACCCGCGTCGGTTCGGGCCCCATGCCCACCGAGCTTTCCTATGAGTCCGAGGCCGGTCACACGCTAACCGAGGAGGGCTATGAGTACGGCGTGACCACCGGTCGCCGTCGTCGTTGCGGCTGGTTTGACGGCCCTATCGCCAACTATGCCTCGCGCGTCAACGGCCTCACCGACATCGCCGTGACCAAGCTCGACGTGCTTTCGGCCTTCGACACCATCAAGGTGTGCGTGGCCTACGACGTCGATGGCGAGCGCTACACCAGCGTGCCCGAGCATCAGGTGCGCTTTGAGCATGCCAAGCCCATCTACGAGGAGCTCCCCGGCTGGAAGTGCGACATCACCGGCTGCCGCAGCTTTGAGGAGCTGCCGCAGGAGGCTCAGGACTACGTGGCGTTTATCGAGGATCTGGCACACACACGCGTGACGTTCATTGGCGTTGGCGCTGGTCGCGAGCAGATCATCAACCGATTCTGGAAGTAATCGGGACTATTTGGTTATTGCGATATACCCCTTTGCAGCCCGGACGGGCGGCCGAGGGGTATATTTGCTTGCAAAGGGCTCGCGCGGAGCGGGCCGTTCATCCATAGAGGAGGCACCCTTGAAGGCGGACACTCAAACCATCGACATCCTGTTGTTGGGCAGCGGCGGCCGTGAGCATGCTTTGGCAGCTAAGCTCGCAGCATCACCGCGCGCCGGCAAGCTCTACATTGCGCCGGGCAACGGCGGCACCGCGAGCTGCGGCGAGAACGTTGTTCTCGACGACTGCGATCCTGCGGCCGTGGCGGCGTTTGCGCAGAGCCACGGATGCGGACTCGTGGTAATTGGCCCCGAGGCTCCGCTCGTGGCGGGCGTGGCCGACGCCGTGCGCGCGGCGGGTATTCCCTGCTTTGGCCCGGGTGCCGAGGGCGCCCAGATGGAGGGCTCCAAGCTGTTCTCCAAGCAGCTCATGGAGCGCGCCGGTATCCCGACGGCGGCCTACGGCTCGTTTACCGACGAGGCTTCGGCTCTTGCCTACGTGCGCGAGCAGGGCGCCCCGCTGGTCGTCAAGGCCGACGGCCTTGCCGCGGGCAAGGGCGTTATCGTGGCGACCGAACTTGAGCAGGCCGAGGAGGCCGTGCGTGAGTGTTTTGGCGGCACCTTTGGCGATGCCGGCAACACCGTGGTTATCGAGGAGATGCTCGTTGGCCCCGAGTGCTCGCTGCTGGCCTTTACCGACGGCAAGACCGTTCGCCCCATGGCCACCTCGCAGGACCACAAGCGCGCGCTCGAGGGCGACAAGGGCCCCAACACCGGTGGCATGGGCGTCTACAGCCCGGTGCCCATCGTGACTGACGAGGAGCACGCCACGATGGTGAAGGTCATGGAGCAGACCGTGGCCGAGCTCGCTGTCGAGGGTATCGACTACCGCGGCTGCCTGTACGGCGGCTTTATGCTCACGCCTGCCGGCCCCAAGGTGCTGGAGTTCAATGCCCGCTTTGGCGACCCCGAGACGCAGGTCGTGCTGCCGCGCCTTAAGAACGACCTGGTCGAGGTCATGCTGGCTTGTGCCAACTGCGAGCTCGATCAGATTGAGCTCGACTGGCGTGACGAGTGGGCCGTGGCCGTTGTCCTGACGAGCGCGGGCTATCCCGGCAGCTACGAGAAGGGCAAGGTCATCACCGGTATCGCCGATGCCGAGGCCATGGAGAACGTGACCGTGTACCACGCGGGCACCGCCGTGGTGGACGGCCAGCTCGTGACCAATGGTGGCCGCGTGCTTGCCGTGACCGCTCTGGGCGACACGTTCGAGAACGCTCGCAACCTTGCCTACGAGGCCTGCGAGAAGATTGATTTTGAGGGCAAGACCCTGCGTCACGACATCGGCCTGCGCGCGCTGCGCGGCCGCGACGCCTGGGATGCCTAAAATCCGAGAGGAATGAGACGGATGGACGAGAAGAACGAAGAGCTCGTGGACGCGCAGATCGTCGAAGAGGGCAGCCGCATGTATGGGCACGCCGAGGGCGAGCCTGGTGGCGAGGTCGCTGACGAGCCGGCGCTGGTGCTGGGCGACGACGACCCGCACGATGCCGAGCTGCACGAGAAGATTCTTTCGGAGGAGTGCGCCTGGAAGGGCAAGATCCTCGACGTCCACCGTCTTGAGGTTGAGCTGCCCAACGGTCACCGCAGCGCCCGCGATATCGTTCGCCATCCGGGCGCGGCGGCCGTTGTGGCACTGACCGAGAGCGGCAAGATCGTACTGGTGCGTCAGTATCGCACCGCCATCGACCGCGTGACGGTCGAGATTCCCGCCGGCAAGCTCGATCCAGGCGAGGACCCGCTCGATTGCGCCAAGCGCGAACTGCATGAGGAGACGGGCTTTAGGGCTGGTCGTATTCGCTTTTTGACGTCGATTGTCACGTCCTGCGGTTTTTGCGATGAGATCATCCACATCTACTTGGCTACCAAGCTCGAGTTTGATGCGCCCAACCCCGATGATGACGAGTTTGTCAACGTGGACCTGGTGCCGCTGCACGAGCTGATCGACGCCGTACTCGACGGCAAGATCGAAGACGCCAAGACCGTCGTAGGCGCGCTTGCCTGCGACAGCATCGCGCACCGACTAGGCGGGGCCGAGCTTTAACGAGCGGGGATGATCCCGCAGGTTTGTGTAAGTCAGCGAAAGTGCTCCATTTGAGACAAGGTGGCCTAAAAGAGGAGGGAAGCGTATGGATATACGCGACCGACGATTGAAGGCCAGATTGTCCAAATGGAGCACTTGCAGCGTCGAGACGAAACGCGGTTTGGTAAAACCGCGTAAGGTGATTATGCTGAAGAGGTTTTTGTCTTATTACAAGCCCCAGATGGGGCTTTTTGTTGCTGATACTGTTTGTGCTCTGGTGCTTGCCGCCATTGACCTGGCGTTCCCCATTATTTTGCGCAATTTGACCGGTGGGCTGTTTACTCAGGGTCAGGCTGCCATTATGCAGGCGCTCGGCATGATCGCGGCGGGTTTGGTGCTGATGTATATCATCCGCTGCGCCTGCCGCTACTTTGTGAGCTATTGGGGTCACGTGATGGGCGCGCGCATGGAGTCCAAGATGCGCGAGGACCTGTTCGACCAGTATGAGCGCTTTAGCTTTGCGTACTTCGACCGCAACAGCTCGGGCGACATGATGAGCCGCGTGGTCAACGACCTGTTCGATATCTGCGAGGCGGCGCACCACGTGCCCGAGTGGATCATCATCTGCGGCATCGAGATTATCGGCTCGTTTGCGATTCTCTTTACCATCGCCCCGGTGCTGGCGCTCGCCATGGCCGTGGTGACGGCGGCGTTTGCGGTCATCATGTTTTGGCAGAACATGCGCATGCGCGAGGTCTTTAGCGACAACCGCAAAAAAATCAGCGGCATCAATGCGCAGCTGCAGGATTCGCTGGCGGGCATGCGCGTGGTCAAGAGCTTTGCCAATGAGGAGACCGAACGCTTCAAGTTCCGCGCCTCCAACAATCGCTATCTTTCGTCCAAGGAGAACATGTATCACGCCATGGGCGTCTATACCGCGACGTATGGCCTGCTCTCGGGTGTGCTCTATGTGATCGTGGTGCTGCTGGGTGGTTGGCTCGTTGCCCAGGGTCAGCTGCAGGCGGTCGATATGGCAACCTTCGCTCTCTACATTTCGCTGTTCTGCACGCCGCTCGAGACACTCGTCAATTCGGCCGAAACGTATCAGAAGGCTATTGCCGGTTTTAAGCGTATGGACGAGGTGCTCTCGACCGCGCCGGATATCCAGGACAAGCCGGGCGCCACGGATCTGCAGGTGACCGCCGGCGCCGTGGAGTATCACGACGTGTGCTTTAACTACGAGGATGTCGAGCTGGGCGAGGGCGATGCCGACGAGCGTCCCGTTATCGACCATATGGATCTGTCCATCAAGCCTGGGCAGACCATCGCTTTGGTTGGCCCTTCGGGCGGTGGCAAGTCCACGACCTGTTCGCTGCTGCCGCGCTTTTATGACGTGGCTGCCGGATCCATTAGCATCGACGGCCAGGATGTGCGCGATGTGACGCAGCAGAGCCTGCGTCGCGCCATCGGCCTGGTGCAGCAGGATGTCTATCTGTTTGACGGAACAATCGGCGAGAACATCGCCTACGGCAAGCCGGGTGCTACGGCAGAAGAGATCGCCGAGGCCGCCCGTCGCGCCAACATCGATGCCTTTATCGAGTCGCTTCCACAGGGCTACGACACGGTGGTGGGCGAGCGCGGCAGCCGTCTTTCGGGCGGACAGAAGCAGCGCATTGCCATCGCGCGCGTGTTTCTCAAGAACCCCAAGATCCTGATCTTGGACGAGGCGACGAGTGCTTTGGATAACGAGAGCGAGGAGGCGGTCCAGGAGTCACTCGAAGAGCTGGCACGCGGCCGCACCACGATTATCATCGCCCACCGTCTCTCGACCATTAAGCATGCTGACGAGATTGCGACTGTTGAGCATGGTCGCGTTGTGGAGCGTGGCACGCACGAGGAGCTTCTCGCCCGTGGCGGCACCTATGCCCGTTACTATCGAATGCAGTTCGAAGGTGCGCGTGCGCACGAGCTCGACTGATTGATATGACAGGAAGTTTATGGCTGACAAGAACCCTTTGACTCCGGAAGAAGTGACGGAGTTATTCTCCGAAATCGATGCATCCGGTGTCTTGGATCCCACGCTTGCCAAAAAGCGAACCGAGCGCATGCGTGAGAAGGAGGCCGCGGCCAAGCGCGGTGACAAAGCGGCGCTAGCGCAGCTGCGCAGCGAGGACCGCGCGAGCCAGGCAAAACATATCGACCCGCTGTCCGAGGACGATCCTTCGGGCTCGCAGGTGAGCCATACCATTACGAAGACCGCGATGGCCGTGGTCATCGGCATCTTGGTGCTGATCGTGGGCATGCAGATTGGCTACGGCGTGATGCGACGCCTGAACACCGCGAACCTCTCCGAGAGCGTTTCGGTAGATACTGTCTCGACCGCGCTCAAGGGCGGCCTTGAGTGGGGCAACGGCTTTACGCAGTTCCCGCTCGACTTTACCGTCGATGAAGCCGATGAGCGTACGGGCACGGTCGAGGTGACGGTGTTGGACACATCGTCTGCCAACGAGCTCGAGCTGCTGTCCAACGGGCAGATTCAGGCCGCGGCGCTTGCGACCAACGCGCTGCTCAACGATAAGATCGACCGCGTGGTGTATAACGTTCACGCCTATATCGACGAGGATAGCAACATTCAGCACGATTCCTTCTTTGGCATGTTTCCCGCCCACGGCCACCAGAGCGCCATCCTGACGTTCGTGTGGACCAAGAGCTCATCCAACGCCACGAATATCGACTGGAAGATGCGCATCGTGAGTATGGATGACACCATCGCCGAGCGCATTCAAAAACAGGTGAACTCGGTGTCGTCGTTGATTGAGGACCCGGTGGTGAGCCAGACCAAGATTGACGAGGAAAAGGCCGAACGTGGCCTGGAGCATCGTCTGCATGGCCGCGAGATTTTCCGCGGCGGCAAGCCCGACCGAACGCCGTCCGATTTGCTGGAGCAGGACAAGAGAAAGTAAGAGGACATTATCCCGCGTGAGCCACACGCCCACGCGGGATAATTTTTCTGGGACGGGGATTAAATAATCATTATGCATAGAAAGTCATAATTATCATTTCGTAAACATTTCGATGAAATTAACGCCATGAGGCATGCTTGTGGTTACAATACCGCGAGGCCTAACTACACACCTTTAAGCCGGTCCTGTGAGACCGGGAAGGAGAATTATGGCGAACAACCATACCGCGGGCGCTGCCGCCCGCACCTTCGCGCCCAGCGAGCTTTGCCAGCGTATGCTGGCCAAAACCAGCAAGGGCACCTGCGGTCCCTGCATCCTGTATCTTGAGGATGGGACCATTTTTTATGGACGTGCATGCGGCGCCGAGGGCACCGCGACCGGCGAAGTCTGCTTCAACACCTCGCTCGAGGGCTACTTTGAGGTCATGACCGACCCGAGTTATGCCGGCCAAATCGTAACCATGACCTATCCGCAGATCGGCAACTACGGCATCGACGAGACCGACGTCCAGTCGGCCTTCCCCGGCGATACCGCCCGCCCCGCGAGCGCTCCGGCCATGCGCGGCATGATCGTGCGCGACATGTGCGCCACGCCTTCTAACTGGCGCTCGGCTGTCAGCGTGCCGGAGTATCTGCGTGCCCACGGCATCGTCGCCATCGAGGGCATCGATACCCGTGCCTTGGTGCGCCACCTGCGCGATAACGGTTCTAAGATGGGCATTATCTCGACCGAGATTTTCGACATCGACGAGCTTGCCGAGCGTCTGGCCGCAGCGCCCACGCTGGTGGGCGAGAACCTGGTCAAGACCGTGAGCTGCCCCGCGCCTCACGAGTTTGTGGCCGCCGACCTGCCTGCCACGCATGACTTTGCGCTTTCGGCTGCCGCTCCTGCCCGTCACAAAGTAGTCGCCTACGACTGCGGTGTGAAGCGCGGCATTCTGGAGGGTCTGGTCCGCGCCGGCTGCGACCTGACCGTCGTGCCGTGGGACACGCCCGCCCAACAGGTGCTCGACATGAATCCCGATGGCGTCTTTTTGTCCAACGGCCCCGGCGACCCGGATGCCGTCGTGGAGACCTATGAACAGGTGCAGCAGCTGATCGGCAAGGTGCCCATCTTTGGCATTTGCCTGGGCCACCAGATGATCAGCTTGGCTTGTGGTGCCCAGATGGAAAAGCTCAAGTTCGGTCACCGCGGTGGCAACCAGCCGGTCATGAACCTGGTGAGCCGTCGTGTGGAGATTACCGCACAAAACCACGGCTTTGGCCTGCTGTTCCCGAGCCTGGGCAAGCTGGTTCCGGAGCTCTCCGGCGGCGAGACCGAGCATGCGGCCGATGGCGACCTGCGTGCCTGGGTGCGCCGCGGCATCGCGCCCGTCGTGATGAACGAGCGCTTCGGCCGCATTCGCCTGACGCATGTAAACCTCAACGACGGCACCGCCGAGGGTATCCAGCTGCTCGACGCGCCGTGCTTCTCGGTGCAGTATCACCCCGAGGCCTCGCCCGGCCCCACCGATGCCCACTACCTCTTTACCGCCTTTACGCGACTCATGGACGGCGAGGAGAACTACCTGGACATCGACACCGCGAAGGACCGCCTGCAGGGATGGAATTTCGCCGATGATGGGTCCGCCGTTCTACCGAACGGCGGACCGGTCGACGCTGCGGCTGCATCTGGCACATCATTTTGCCGTTCTGCTTCGGACGCGCGGGCATAAGCCCAGCGCGCCCTCGCATCACGGCAACCTGATGCACCAGCTGCACCCTCGCTGACTTTTCCAAAACAATGAGTCAGCCTCTCTAGGAGGTTTCAAATATGCCTAAACGTACTGACATCAAGCGTATCCTCGTCATCGGTTCTGGCCCCATCGTTATCGGCCAGGCGTGCGAGTTCGACTACTCCGGCGCCCAGGCCTGCAAGGTGCTCAAAGAGGATGGCTTTGAGGTCATCCTCGTCAATTCCAACCCGGCGACCATCATGACCGATCCGGGTCTTGCCGACCGCACCTATGTCGAGCCCATCACCGCTGAGTTTATCGAGCGCGTGATTAAAAAGGAGCACCCGGACGCGCTGCTGCCCACGCTGGGCGGTCAGACCGGCCTCAACGCCGCCGTCGAGCTGGCAAAAGACGGCACGCTCGACAAGTATGGCGTCGAGATGATCGGTTGCGACCTGGCCGCTATCGAGCGCGGCGAGGACCGCAAGCTCTTTAACGAGGCCATGGCCGAGATCGGCTTGGAGGTCGCGCGCTCGGGCTATGCCTACAGCGTGGCAGATGCCGAGGCTATCGCCGAGCGCGTGGGCTATCCCTGCGTGCTGCGTCCGAGCTTTACCCTCGGCGGCGCCGGCGGCGGCATCGCGCACACCCACGAGGAACTCGTCTCCATCGTGAGCCAGGGCCTTGAGCTTTCGCCCGCCCACGAGGTGCTGGTCGAGGAGTCTATCGAGGGCTGGAAAGAGTACGAGATGGAGGTCATGCGCGACCACGCCGGCAACGGCATTATCGTGTGCTCCATCGAGAACCTCGACCCCATGGGCGTCCACACCGGCGACTCCATTACCGTGGCGCCGGCGCAGACCCTCTCCGATCTTGAGTACCAGCGTATGCGCGTGGCCTCGCTCGCCATTCTGGAGAAGATCGGCGTCGAGACTGGCGGTTCCAACGTGCAGTTTGCCGTGAATCCGCAGACCGGCCGCCTCATCATCATCGAGATGAACCCGCGCGTGAGCCGTTCGTCCGCGCTGGCTTCCAAGGCCACGGGTTTCCCCATCGCCAAGGCCGCCGCACGTCTGGCCGTGGGCTACACGCTCGACGAAATCGTCAACGACATCACCAAGGCCACGCCCGCCTGCTTTGAGCCCACGATCGACTACTGCGTGGTCAAGGTGCCGCGCTTTGCCTTCGAAAAGTTCAAGGGCACCGACCCCACGCTCACCACGCGCATGAAGGCCGTGGGCGAGATCATGGCGATCGGTCGCACCTTTGAGGAGGCCTTTGGCAAGGCCATGCGCTCGCTGGAGGACGGTCACCAGGGCATTTGCGCCGGTGGCAAGGAGGGTGCGGACAAGCTGGGCGACGACGAACTCGCCCGGGTCGTTGCCACCCCGACCGAGCACCGTATCTTCTTTGTGGTCGAGGCCCTGCGCCGCGGCTGGGACGTCGCGCGCATCCATGCCATCTGTGGCATCGACCCGTGGTACCTCAACCGCATCAACGACATGGTGCAGGTCCAGGAGAGCATCCGCGGCCTGCGTGTGGAGGATATCGATGCCGACGCGATGCGCCTGCTTAAGCAGTATGGCACGAGTGATGCCGAGATTGCCGCGCTGACCGGCTCGGACGAGCGTTTTGTTCGCGCTTACCGCAAGGGTCTGGGTGTGGTTCCCAGCATGAAGACGGTCGATACCTGCGCTGCGGAGTTCTCGAGCGCCACGGAGTACCACTACAAGACGTACGAGAACATCTACCGCACGAGCCCGGATGCCAAGAAGTGCGTGGCTCCCGACGAGACCACGCCGGCGGACAAGCCCAAGGCGATGATCCTGGGCGCCGGCCCCAACCGTATTGGCCAGGGCATCGAGTTCGATTACTGCTGTGTGCATGCGAGCTACGCGCTGTCGGCCCGCGGCTTCGAGACCATCATGGTCAACTGCAACCCCGAGACCGTTTCGACCGACTACGACACCTCGGACCGCCTGTACTTTGAGCCGCTCACCTACGAAGACGTCATGGACGTTATCGATGTTGAGCGCCCCGACGGCGTCGTGGTGACGCTCGGCGGCCAGACTCCGCTTAAGCTGGCGCGCATGCTCGAGGAGAGTGGCGTGAACATTATGGGCACCAAGCCCGATGCCATCGACTTTGCCGAAGACCGCGAGCGCTTCGCCGCTCTGCTCGACAAGCTGGGCATCATGTATCCGCCGGCGGGCCAGGCCACCTCGTTTGAGGAGGCCGAGGCCGTGGCCGCGCATATCGGCTACCCGCTGCTGGTGCGTCCGAGCTACGTGCTGGGCGGCCGCGGCATGATGATCGCCTACGATGCCGAGCATCTGCGCGATTACATGGCCGAGGCCGCGCGCATTAGCCCCGACTACCCGGTTTATCTGGACCGCTTCCTGGAGGGTGCGATCGAGTCCGATGTCGACGCCCTGTGCGACGGCGAGGAGGTCTACATCGGCGGCATCCTGGAGCATATCGAGGAGGCCGGTATTCACTCCGGCGACTCCGCGACCTGCATCCCGCCGTTCAGCTTTAGCGAGAGCCTGCAGGCGAAGCTCCGCGAGACCACACGCCGCATCGCGATGGCGCTGGGCGTACGCGGTCTGGTCAACGTGCAATACGCCATTAAGGGCGAGACCGTCTACGTGATCGAGGCCAACCCGCGTGCCAGCCGTACCGTGCCGTTTATCTCCAAGGCCACCGGTGTGCCGCTGGCCAAGTGCGCGGCGCGCATCATGGCGGGCGATTCCATCGCGAGCCTGGGCCTGCCGAGTGACGAGCGTCAGCTGGACTGGTTCTGCATGAAGGAAGCCGTTATGCCCTGGGGTCGTTTCCCCGGTGCCGACGTTATCCTGGGGCCCGAGATGAAGTCGACGGGCGAGGTCATGGGTATCGCCAAGAGCTATCCCGAGGCATACGCCAAGACGCAGCTGGCGATTGACTACAAGCTGCCCGACCCGAGCGCCGGCAAGGTGTTCATCAGCGTGTGCGACCGCGACAAGCGCCATATCCTTTCGGTCGCCCGCATCCTGCGCTACCTGGGCTTTGACATCTGCTCTACCGAGGGTACGGCGCGCGTGCTGCGTGGAGGCAACGTGACGTGCGAGATCGTGGAAAAGATCAGCGGCCCGCACGACGGCGAGCGCCCCAACATCGGCGACCTCATCGCCGATGGCAAGATCGCGGTGATCATCAACACGCCGTACGGTCCGGGCTCGCGCGGCGATGGCTACCTGCTACGTACCGAGGCCGTGCGCCGCGGCGTGACCTGCGTGACGGCGATGTCTGCCGCCAACACGTATGTGAGTGCCATCGAGGCAGTGCGCGAGGACCAGCAGGGTCACGGCAGTGCCAACGACATGGGCATGGACGTCATCGCCCTGCAGGACCTGCCGCAGTACACGGTGTAGTTGACCTTGACCCCGG
>UQHO01000026.1 GCA_900540995.1 uncultured Collinsella sp.
CCGGAGAGCACTTAATGTGCTCTCCGTGCGAGTCAGGACTGTCCGAGCAGGCGACCTTATATATTTGCCCTCCCCGGGGCTCCTCGCCCGAACCCCTCAGCTAGTTCTTGAGCGAGTTCAGCGGTGCCGGGAATCGACCACCACGGTGGGCAAGCACGGTGCCGGCGTTGGGGTTCACCGGCATGATGGGCGCACGGCCGAACAGGCCACCGTACTCGACGCAGTCGCCCACGCCCTTGCCGATAGCAGGAATCACGCGGACGGCCGTGGTCTTGTTGTTGATGACGCCGATGGCCATCTCGTCGGCGATAATGCCGGCGATGGTCTCGACCGGGGTGTCACCGGGGATGGCGATCATGTCCAGGCCAACGGAGCACACGCAGGTCATGGCCTCGAGCTTCTCGAGCGAAAGCGCACCGGCCTCGACGGCGGCGATCATGCCGGCATCCTCGGACACGGGGATAAAGGCGCCGGAGAGACCGCCCACGCTGGAGCTGGCCATGACGCCGCCCTTCTTGACGGCATCGTTGAGCATGGCAAGCGCGCAGGTCGTGCCGGGGCCACCGCAGGTGCCCACGCCGATGATCTCGAGGATGCGCGCGACGGAGTCGCCGATGGCAGGCGTGGGAGCCAGCGACAGGTCGACAATGCCCTTCTCGACACCCAGACGATGGGCGGCCTCGCGGCTCATGAGCTCGCCGGCGCGGGTGATCTTAAAGGCGGTCTGCTTGATCTTTTCGGCGACTTCCATCATCGATGCGGAATCGGGCAGCGTCTCCAGGGCTGCGGCCATAACGCCGGGGCCCGAGACGCCTACGTTGATGACGGCGTCGGCCTCGCCACCGCCGTGGACGGCGCCCGCCATAAACGGGGAGTCCTCGACCATGTTGGCAAAGCAGACAAACTTGGAGGCGCCGACGGAATCCTGGTCGGCCGTGAGTTTAGCGGCATCGATGATGGTCTGGGCGGCCATGAGCACGGCGTCCATGTTGATGCCGGCGCGCAGGCTGGCGACGTTGACGCTGGAGCAGACTCGGCTCGTGGTGGCGAGCGCCTGGGGGATGGACTGGATGACGCGGCGGTCGGCGTCGCCGATGCCCTTCTGGACGAGAGCGGAGAAGCCGCCCAGGTAATCGATGCCGAGCGTCTCGGCCGCGCGGTCGAGGGCATGCGCGATGGGGGTGAGGTCCTCATCCTTGCAGCACGCGGCGATCTGCGCCACCGGGGTGACGGAAACGCGCTTGTTGACGATGGGGATACCGTACTCGCGCTCGAGGTTCTCGGCGGTCTCGACCAGATGCTCAGCCGTGTGCGTCACGTGGTCGTAGATCTTCGTGCACATGCGGTCGAGGTTCTCGTCACCGCAACCCATGAGCGAAACACCCATGGTGATGGTCCTGATGTCGAGGTTCTGTTCCTCAACCATGCCGCGGGTTTCCGCGATTTCTGCGGGCGTGATCGCCATCCTTGCGCTCCTATCTGCCAAAACGAGCATAGTCTTTTCTATTCTAACGTGCCGCACGTGCCAAGTGGCGTGTGCGGCACGTTTTGGTGCTCGGTTGTTTCCGTTATGTTACTGCCCAAAGACCTCTTCGGCGATACGAGCGCTTTCGGCGGCGTCCTTGGCGTAGTAGTCCGCGCCGATCTGCTTGGCGTATTCGGGGGTGAGTACGGCGCCGCCTACGATGATCTTGACGCCCGGCACCTCGGCATGAAGCAGCTTGATGGTCTCTTCCATGGCGACGACTGTGGTGGTCATAAGCGCCGAGAGGCCGACGAGTTTGACATCGCGCTCCTTGACGGTCTTGAGTACCTCCTGCGGATCGACGTCGCGGCCCAGGTCAAAGACGGTGTAGCCGTAGTTGTCGAGCAGCATTTTGACGATGTTCTTGCCAATATCGTGGATGTCGCCCTTGACGGTGGCCACGCAGATCTTGCCCTTGTCGGCGATCTCGCCGGCGGGCATCAGGCGCTTGATGGTGTCAAAGCCCACGCGCGCGGCCTCGGCCGAGGCCATAAGCTGCGGCAAGAAGAACTTGCCCTGGTCAAAGAGGACGCCCACCTCGTCGAGGGCGGGGATAAAGTGATTGTTGATGAGGTCCATGGCGTCGTGGTCTGCCAGCAGACGCTCGGTCTCGGCAGCGATTTCGCCTTTGCGGCCCGAGACGACCATGCGACGAATCGGGTCGTCGTTGCCGTCGGTGCCGGCGGTGCCAGCAGCGGGCGCGGCATCACTCGATGCGGCCTGAGCTGCTGCCGGGTTGGCGGCGATCTTATACGGATCGGTCCAACCGGCATAGCGCTCGATGTATCCGGTCGAGCCCTCGTCCTCAACGCTCAGGACGCGATAGCTGTAGACGGTATCCATAAAGCGCTTGGAGCCCGGGTTCATGATGGGGGCGTCCAGGCCCGCGCCAAAAGCGGCGGCCAAAAAGACCGAGCCCAGCAGCGGGCGGGCAGGCAGGCCAAAGCTGATGTTCGACACGCCGAGCGCGCATTTGACGCCCAGACGCTCCTTGCACAGGGACATGGCACGTAGGATCTGCTCGGCCTGGCGTTGATTGGTCGAGGCGGTCATGACCAGGCAGTCGATGAGGATGCGGTCCGGGCCGATGCCGTAGCGGGCGGCCTCGGCCACGATGCGTTCGGCGATGGCAAAGCGGGCCTCGGCGGTATCGGGGATGCCGCCTTCGTCGAGCGTAAGGCCGACGACGTTGGTTCCATAGTGGGCGACCAGCGGGAAGATCTCATCCATGATCTGCTGCTTGCCGTTGACGGAGTTGATGATGGGCTTGCCGGCATAGCGGCGTACGGCGGCCTCGACAGCGGCGGGATCGGTGGAGTCGATCTGCAGCGGCAGCAGCGTGGAGCCTTGGAGCTGCTCGGTGGCCTGTTGGATAATCTTGACCTCGTCGATTTCGGGCAGACCCACGTTGACGTCCAGGATATCGGCACCCTGCTCCTGCTGGCTGATGCCCTGGCTCACCACGTAGTCCAGATCGCCGTCGCGCAGGGCCTGCTGCAGGCGCTTTTTGCCGGTGGGGTTGATGCGCTCGCCGATGACGGCGATCTTGTGGCCGTCGCAGGGAAGATCCACGACCGTTTGGGCGCTCGTGACCGACATGCTGGGCTTGCGGTGACGCGGGCTGGGCGTGTGGTTATCGATAAGCGTGCGCAGCGCTGCCATGTGCGCCGGCGTGGTGCCGCAGCAGCCGCCCACGACGCTTACGCCGTCGGCAATCATACCGGCGACGGCCACGGCGTACTCGGGCGCCTGGATATCAAAGACGGTGTTGCCGTCGTCGTCCACGCGGGGCAGTCCTGCGTTGGCCTGCACCATAACGGGCTTGTCCGTAACGGTGAGCATGCGAGCGGCGAGCCCTCGGAGCTCGGCCGGTCCCTGGCTGCAGTTGATGCCCAAAACGTCGGCGCCGATGGCATCGAGCGTGATGGCGGCAACCTCGGGACTCGTGCCCAGGAAGGTGCGACCGTCTTCCTCAAAGGTCATGGTGGCAAAGACGGGCAGGTCGGAGTTCTCGCGGCAGGCGAGGACGGCCGCCTTGATCTCGGCCAGGTCGGTCATGGTCTCGATAATAAAGAGGTCCACACCCGCGGCGACGCCAGCGCGCACCTCCTCGGCAAAGAGGTCGTAGGCCTCGTCGAAGCTGAGGGTGCCCAGGGGGCGCAGCAGGGCGCCGATGGGGCCGATATCGCCGGCGACATAGTGGGCACCGGCCGCGCGGGCGCAGGCGACGGCGGCGGCAAAGACATCTGCCACGGTGGCGGCGCCATCGAGCTTGTGCGCGTTGGCACCAAAGGTGTTGGCGGTGATCACGTCGCAGCCGGCCTCGACATATTGACGTTGGATATCGGTGATAACCTGGGGCTCCTCAAAGTTGAGCAGCTCGGGCAGGGCGCCCGCCTTCATGCCAGCGGCCTGCAACATGGTGCCCATGCCGCCGTCGAACAGCAGATGCCCCGTGCCCTCGATGGCGGCGCGCAGGCGATCGTCCTTAATGCGAAGGTCGTCGATTGTGCGCGTCTTGTACGTGGCACCGTTGCGACGTGCGGCATCAACGGGTGCCGCCAATGCAGTGCCGTCAGAATCATGAGTGATAAGCGGAGTAAACATCGAGGGCTCCTAATGGCTGGAATAGCAGGTGGTGTGGGCGGCGCGGAAGCGACAGTGCTCGCGCATGCGGCAGATATTGCAGGTGGGGCGGCTCTGGGCGTCGTGGACCTCGCCGTCGAACAGACCGATCACCGCGGTCACGCTCTTGGTGGGCATGAGCAGGCTGGTGGGCGTGATGGTAAGCCCGATGAGCCGCGTGGCGTTGAGCGCGTCCACGATTGAGCGCTGTGCCGTAAGCGGGCAGTCGCCGTAGCCGGGACTGAAGCGCCAGTTACCGGCGAGTCCGTGTGCGGCGGCCGCAGCCTTAACCTGCTGGTCCATCTGCTCAACGGCGGCTTCTACATAGGCAGAGCATGCGGCGTCGAGCACGGCTCCCTCCAGGGGCTGCTGGGCTCCCGTGGTACGCAGGCGACGCTCGGCGTCCATGCCGAGGGTGCATGCCATGAGCGCGGCAAAGCGTGCGTCTTTGAGATGTCGATAGATGTCGCGACCGCGCAGCTCAACGTTGGTGCCAACCAGACGGATGCAAGGCTCTCCCTGCTCGTCCACGCCCGTGGCATCGACGGTAAACACGCGCCGCACGCCGCGGGGCTCAATGTCCAGCTCAAGGCGCTCGACCACAAGCTCAATACGTCGTGACAGCTCGGGCTCAATCTGCTGGCCGCCGTAACCCAGATACCGCAGCATCTCGGCACGGTCGACACGGGGATGGTACGCAGCATCGACACGGTAAAGCGCCGGCGACGCAAGGTCGGCCGGCACTTCGACAGTGGTTGTATCGATGTGCGGTTTTTCCATTACCCCAGGCGCTCCATAATGGTCGCGGCGATCGCAGGACGATTCATAGTGTACAGGTGCAGACCGGCGGCGCCGTGCTCCTTGAGGTCGCAAAGCTGACGGGCGGCATAATCTACACCGGCTGCCTGCAGGCTCTCGGGGTCGTTCTCGTACTTGGCGAGAATCTTGATGACGGGGGAGGGCAGCGACGCACCGCACATAAAGACCATGCGGCTGATTTGCGACTTGCCCATAAACGGCATGATGCCCGCGGTAATCGGCACGGTGATGCCCGCCTTGTCCGCAAGCTCGCGAAAACGGTAGAAGCACTCGTTATCAAAAAAGAGCTGCGTCACGAAGAAGCTCGCACCGGCATCCTGTTTTTGCTTGAGGTATTCGACCGAAGCGTTGAGGTCCTCGCAGGCAATGTGGCCCTCGGGGTAGGCTGCGGCACCCACACAAAAGCCGGCGTCGACGAGCTCGGGGATGAGGTCGCGGGCGTAGGCGTAGTCGGAGGCGGGCTTGTCGTCCTCGGTCGCGCCAGCGGGCAGATCACCGCGCAGGGCCAGGATGTTTTCTACGCCGGCGGAGCGGTATTCGTCGATCTTGGCGGCGATATCGGCGTGCGAGCGGCCCACGCAGGTGAGGTGCGCCACCGAGGGCGTATTGAATTCGCTCGTAATCATATGCGCGATGGGGGCGGTGGTGGCGCCATTGCCCGAGCCGCCGGCAGAGCAGGTGACCGAGACAAAGCTCGGCGAAAGCTTGCACAGATTGCCTGCCACCTCGCGAGCCGTGTTGAGGGTAAGCTCGCCCTTGGGCGGGAACATCTCAAACGAAACGGGTGCGGTGCCCTGGGATGCTGCCTGCTTAAAAACCTCGTCGACGCGCATATCGTGCTCCTTTAGATACGTAATAGTGTGATGTGTTGTAAGGATTCTACAGCACCACTGTGTCACGGTGGAGTTTCACTCGCTATTCGGGGATACCAATCAAAGATGCCTTGCTATCGACATTCCCTATAGCAGAGCGGTCAATCTAGGATGGGGCTATAAAGACTGGTATCTGATACGAAATACCAGTTAATAGAGCCCCATCCCAAATTGACTACCCTTAAACCATGGGGAGAGGTCTGCAATTTATACAGTTGATTGGCTGTTGAGGGCGGCAACGCCGCCGCGATGCGGTAACCTCATTGATTGGTTTCGCGACAGCAACATAACGGTAATGTCGCGGAAACACGGCGAGTCTAAGCTATGACTCGTTCGTTAGTAATCAACACCGCATCTCACGCGGTGCCGATACGAAGGGAGTTCCGTATGGCCGATCTTACTGACCGCTTCGGGACCATGGTGTTCTCTGAGGAAGTCATGAAGGACTACCTCCCCAAGGACATTTGGAAGCGCCTTGCTGCAACCCTCGAGGGCGGTGAGCCGCTCGACCTGGATGTGGCAAACGCCGTTGCCCATGCCATGAAGGTCTGGGCCATCTCCAAGGGCGCGACGCACTATGCGCACTGGTTCCAGCCTCTTTCGGGCATTACTTCCGAGAAGCACGACAGCTTCCTCGAGCCCAACCACGACGGCACCGCCATTACCAAGTTTACGGGCAAGAACCTCATCCAGGGCGAGCCCGATGCCTCGAGCTTCCCCAACGGCGGCCTGCGTGCTACCTTCGAGGCCCGTGGCTACACCGCCTGGGACCCCACTAGCCCCGCCTTTATCAAGGACGACGTCCTGTGCATCCCCACGGCTTTCTGCTCCTACACGGGCGAGGCCCTGGACAAGAAGACCCCGCTGCTGCGTTCCATGACTGCGCTCTCGCGTGAGTCTAAGCGCGTTTTGGCGCTGTTTGGCAAGACCCCCAAGAAGGTCGTTCCTTCCGTGGGCGACGAGCAGGAGTACTTCCTGATCAAGAAGGACGCCTACCGCAAGCGCAAGGACCTGGTCATCACCGGCCGCACCCTCTTTGGCGCCGCTCCCTGCAAGGGCCAGGAGCTCGAGGAGCACTACTTTGGCGCTATCCGCCCCACCGTCTCGGCCTACATGAAGGATCTGGACGATGAGCTGTGGGCGCTCGGCATTCCCGCCAAGACCAAGCACAACGAGGTCGCTCCCTGCCAGCATGAGCTCGCCCCTGTCTATGGCGAGGTCAACGAGGCCATCGACCAGAATCTGGTCATGATGGAGAAGATGAAGCTCATCGCCTCCCGCCACGACTTGGTCTGCCTGCTGCACGAGAAGCCCTTCGAGGGCATCAACGGTTCGGGCAAGCACAACAACTGGTCGCTTGGCACCGAGTCCGAGAATCTGCTCGATCCGGGCGACACCCCGCTCGACAACCTGCAGTTCATCGTCTTCCTCACCGCGGTGATCGAGGCCGTCGATAACTATCAGGAGCTCCTGCGTGCCTCTGTTGCCTCGGCCGGCAACGATCATCGTCTGGGCGCCAACGAGGCTCCTCCGGCGATTATGTCCATCTTCCTGGGCGACCAGCTTACCGAGGTCGTCGAGAAGATCATCGATGGCAAGGCTTCCGTCCATGCCACGCGCGGCGTGCTTGACCTGGGTGCCGATACCCTGCCCAAGTTGATGCAGGACAACACCGACCGCAACCGCACCTCCCCGTTTGCCTTCACCGGCAACAAGTTCGAGTTCCGTGCCTGCGGCTCCGAGCAGAACGTCTCCGACTCCAACCTGGTGCTCGATGCTGCCGTGGCCAAGTCGCTCAAGTCCTTCGCCGACGCGCTTGAGGGTACGCCCGAGGATGAGTTCCAGGACGCCGCGCTCGAGTACTGCAAGAAGGTCCTGACCGACCACCAGCGCATCCTGTTCTCCGGTGACGGCTACTCCGACGAGTGGCCCGTTGAGGCCGAGAAGCGTGGTCTTGCCAACAACAAGACCACGGCCGACGCCCTGCCCGCCTTTGTTTCCGAAAAGGCCATCGCGCTCTTTGAGGAGACGGGTGTCCTGACCAAGGCCGAGGCTCAGTGCCGCTACGACTGCAAGCTCGAGAAGTACAACAAGCTCATGAACATCGAGGCCACCACGATGGTTCGCGAGGCGCGTCGTACCTATCGCCCGGTCATTACCGCCTATGCCACCAAGGTCGCTAAGGGCCTTGAGACTATCCGCGCCGCCGGCGCCGAGGCCGCCATGCAGTGTGAGCAGAATACGCTCAACAAGCTTTGCAACGGCATCACCACCATCAACGACTCCATCAAGGCGCTCGACGCCGTGCATCAGAAGGCCGAGGGCCTCGATGGTCAGGAGCAGGCCAACGTCTACGCGCACGAGGTCGTTCCCGCTATGGATGCGCTGCGTGCTGCCGTGGATGCCATGGAGGAGATCGTGGCCGCCGACTACTGGCCGGTCCCGACCTACGACGACATCCTGTTCTACGTGTAGAGCGTAACTGACATATCGTCACGGTATTGAGCCGGGGTCCGCATCATGCGGGCCCCGGTTTTTGTTTGCGAAGGACGCTTTGAAGCCCGTTTTGCCGCCGATTCGCCTAGGTATAAAGGGTTGTGGGCAAAAAACGTCAAATATGAGTACTGTCACAAGTCCTGTAGCATTATTTATTTGCAAAATATGCAGTGTTACGCAACATATGTCCAAGTACTTAGCCGATAAACGTCTGCAATTCTTCCGCCGTAGGACACCTGACGTCTAAATCGATTTCTGAAGGCATGAAATCGCTGTTACTAAATCGGTAACAGTACTCATATTTGCCATTTTTTGCCCATGGTCCATCGGAAGATGCCGGGATCCGCACCCTGCCGGGTCCGAATCCAGGCATATCGGTAGCAAAAAGCCCGTCACTGCAAGGGCAACGGGCTTCTCAGTTTAAATGGTGCCCCCAGCGGGATGTCCGCGTGCGGCTGACGCCGCCCGCTTTCGCCGCGTCGCTTCGCTCCTTGCGTGCTGCGCTGGAAAACGCTTCGCGTTTCCTCAGCTCCGCACCCTGTCGGGTTCGAATCCCGGCGCATGGGTAGCAAAAAGCCCGCTACCGAATTGGTAACGGGCTTCTCAGATTCTGTGGTGCCCCCAGCGGGATTCGAACCCGCGATATCCACCTTGAAAGGGTGGCGTCCTTGGCCGCTAGACGATGGGGACAGCGGGAAAGAGTATAGCAGACTTTTTTAGCCGTTCACATATCGTTGGCAAACTGAAAAACCACCACATAGGAGCTGGCTCTCTATCCCGATCATCAAACATCTCAACCTGTAACATCTGGGCTGATAAATCGGCTCTATGTGTTACAGATCGAGACAAAAGGCAGGCGTCGGGACGAACATCTCATTCTGTAACAGTAAGACGACTTTTAACGGTCTAGATGTTACAGATTGAGACAAACCGCTGGGACGGGTCAAAACCACCACAAAGGTGCCTGTCCCCTTTGTGGTGGTGGGGTGCTAGGGGAGGAGCTTCATGGCGGCGTCGTGGGCGGCGTGCTCGTAGGTGTCGTCGAGGGGCTTGAGCGGAAGCAGAGCGTTGGCCTGCGCATCGCCGCGGCGCTCGAGGGCGTGCGCGATCAGCCAGTCGGCGAGTTCGGGGTTCTTGGGCAGCGCCGGCCCGTGCAGGTACGTGCCGATGACGCCCTTGTGGATCAGACCCTCAAGGCCATCGTCGCCGTTGTTGCCGGTGCCCGCGACGACGGACGTTCCGAGCGGCGTGGCCTCTGTATCGAGCAGGGTGCGGCCGCCATGGTTCTCGAATCCCACAAAGGGCTCGGGTGCCAGGTCGGTCTTAACGGCGACGTTGCCAATCAGGCGGTCGGAGCCGCGTACGGTTTCGGCGGCAATGACGCCCAGACCCTCGATGCGATCCTCGCCCATATAGTACGAACGGCCGAGCAGCTGATAGCTGCCACAGATGGCAAGCAGCGAGCCGCCATCCTTAACATAGGCCGCGACCTTGTCTTTTTGGGCGAGCAGCTCGTGTGCCACAGCTAGCTGGTCGCGGTCGGAGCCGCCACCCATCATGACGATATCGGCATCATGCAGGTCGAGCACCTCGCCCATGCGGACCTCGTCCACGCGCACGGGAATGCCGCGCCAGGCGCAGCGGCGCTCGAGGGCGATGACATTGCCGCCGTCGCCGTAGAGGTTAAGGGCATCGGGATACAGGTAGACGATGCGCAGCGGGCGCGAAAGCTCGACTGGCGCGATGCCGACAGGAAGAGCGCTGCCGTCGGCACGGGCTATGGCGCGGGCAGCAACCGTGGCTGCATCGGCACCCTTCAGCCCGTCGAGTTCTTTGACCAGCGGCGGGAAGGCCGTGTAGTTGGCGACGGCGTAGAAGGTGTCATCGGCGGCCTCGTCTGCCACGGCGCCAATTGCCTGCGCGACGTCCGAGATAATCGCGGCATCGATGCCGGCGTACTTGAGGCGCACCTGCATGTCGTGTGCGCGCGTGCCGCCGGCAAAGGCGACAAGGCCCGGTGTGTCGGCGATGCGCTCGAAGTCGACGTCGTAGATCCACGATACATCGTGGCCGTCGGCATCGTTGTCGTTGAGGAAGAAAGCGCAGAGTCTGCCGCCTGCCGTCTTGATGGACTGGATTTGTCGATCGAAGCCCACGGGATTCTTGGCCAGGTTTGCCTCGACGGTGCGGCCGGCGATATCCCAGCGCCCCATACGACCACCGGCGGGCACATAGGCATTGAGCGTAGGCTGTAGAAGCGCCGTGTCCACGCCCAACTCGTGCGCGGCAAAGAAGGCGGCGGCAACGTTGTAGACCATGTACAGGCCGTTGTAGCGTGTGGCGATGTGTGAGGCTGGCGCGCTGGAATCAGATCCAAAGACCAGGTCAAAGCCGTAGCCGTCGCAGCCGAGCTTCACGCCCGTCACGCGACGGACAAGCGCAGGGCGGGCCCAGCCGCACGAGGGGCAATGGTAGGCGCCGAGCTGGCCGTATTGCACGTAGTCATACTCCAGCGGCGCGTTGCACTGTGAGCAAAAACGTGAGTCGCTAATACGGTCGGACTCGGTGTTGGTGGCGCCGTCGATGCCAAAGGCAATGCTCGCGTTGGGAACGCGCGCGGCAATCGAGGCACACAACGGGTCGTCGGCATTGTAGATGAGCGTTGTCGTCGGAGAGAGCTCCAACGCATGGGCGATGACGTCTTGGGTGTGGTCGATCTCACCGTAGCGGTCTAGCTGGTCGCGGAACAGGTTGAGCAGCACAAAGTATGTCGGCTTGAGCTTGGGCAGGACGCGCACGGTGTAGAGCTCATCGCATTCAAAAACGCCCACGCGCTTGCCGCCGCCGGCTCGCTTGAGGCCGCTGCGCGCCTCGAGCAGTGCGCCCACCACTCCCGGCTCCATGTTGTTGCCGGCGCGGTTGCATACCACGGTGGCGCCGCTGGCGGCAACGGCGTCGGCGATGAGGTTGGAGGTGGTGGTCTTACCGTTGGTGCCGGTGATCACCACGCTGCGATCGACAAGGCCCGCCAGGTCGCTCAGCAGATAGGGGTTGATCTTCATGGCGATGCGGCCGGGGAGTACGCCGCCCTGGCGCTTGAGGACGGAGCGCAGTCCCCAGCGAGCGATATCGCTCGAGGTGCAGGCAAGAGATGAGCGGAGGTTCATGAAACCGTTCCTAACGTAAACGACATGGTCGGGTCGAGTGCGTCACTAAAATCCGTAGCGGCGCGCAAATTCCTGGGCAAGCTGCGACACGTCTTCGCAGGCATTGGCCCAGGGGGCAAAGTCGGGAGTGTCCGAGATAATGCCGTCCGCTTCCCAAACGGCCTGGTGCGAAAGATCCCAGGGATCGCGTGGCTCGGGCCGGCAGGGAAGGTACGGTGTCTGGTACATGGGATTCAGCAAGAAGAACGCGCCGCCCTCGCAGCGGTTAGCGAACTCACGCAGCGCACGCGCCGCCGGACGCATCTTGTTCGTTTTGAACAAGAGGATTGTGCGGGCGAGCAGGTACCAGGGGGAGTTCTCGAGTGCATCGGCCCCCACCTGTTCCTCGAGCTGGTGAGCCAGGGCAAAAAAGCCGTCCTGGTCTTCCAGGCGTGCGAGGGCGAGCAACACGGTGCCGGCAGCTCGGGTGGGATAGCCTTCTGCCTTAAGGACGCGGCGGGCATAGTTGGCAGCAGCGCGGTAGCGGGCGCTCGCCATGCACAGCTGCGAGATGGCCTCGAGCGTGTGGAGCCACCCGATAAGTGCCGGCTCGCTCACGGTGAGATCTGCCGCCGTCACGCCGTCCGTCAAAACCTTGTTGGCCCAGTAGTGTGGGGCCTCCATATCGAACCCGGGTACGCTTTGCTGCAGGTAATCGGCCGTGGTCGCTTCGAGCTTCATCAGGTCGCCCAGGCAGGCGTCAACGGGCGTGTCGGCCAGGATGATGGCGAGCAGCTGCGCGTCGACGGCCAGTGCATCGACGCGGACAATCTTGAGCAGCTCATCGCGCATATCGTCGAACAGGCGGTTGCGCGTCTGCTCAAACTCCTCGTCGCTGCCCATGTCCTCGATGCGATGGAGTTCGTCGAGCAGGTGGCGGTGAACGCCGGCATAGGATAGCAGCGCCTGGGCATGCTCGGTCTGCGCATACTTATGAGGGTTGACGCTCACATCGTTATGGACAAGCTCGCGTGCTGCATCGGTGAGCTCGGGGTGCGACGCCAGATAGGTGCGCTCCAAGTAGGCGGGGATGTAGACGCTCGGATCCATTAGAGGTCCCCTCCCTTAAATGGAAGCCCCTGCTCGGCTGCGCGCAGGATGCGCTCGTCGATCTGGGAACGCACGATATCGTTGGTGGCGACCCAGGCGGCAAAGCTGGCGTTGTCGGGAGCGCCCAGGCCCTCCTGCAGTACCGGCGTTGCCTCGGACAGTGCAAGGACGAGCTCGTCGGTGGAGCCTGCGCCCACGTTGACGCGGGCATAGACGCCATCGGGAAACTCGGTTTGGAAGTAGAGCGCCTCGGCCGCGTGCGGACACGAGCGCGCAAGGATACGCAGGTAGTGCTCGGCGCCCTCGTAGTCCAGCTCGCGCCAGGCTGCGCTCATCAGTGCGATGAGCGTCCACGGGTCCAAGTCGCGCTCCGCATCTTTGGGGCGGCGGCGCAGCGGGGTATTCGCGAGATAGGGTACGGAGTGGGCAGAGCGAAATCGCTTGAGCTCCTCGGCGGGGTATTCGAGCTTTGCCATGCTGAGCATCGCGGTGTAGCGGACGCCGGCGGGGTCGTTGGGCGCAAAGTCCAAGCTGCGATTCGCTGCCTCCAACGACATGCGATAGCGTCCGCTAATGAGGGCGCGCGACGCAAGGGCGGCAAGCCAGCGTAGGTAGGGGCGGCGCATAAGGTCGCCTGCGGCCTCGCGCTCGTAGGGGTCCTGCGCCGAGGCGATCTTGAGCGCCAGATCATGCTCGACTTCATCGCGCTTGGACACCAGATACTGCACGTATTCCTCGTTGGAGTCGGCGGTGAGGGCCGTCAGCATGCGCTGGGCATCCCAGTTGGTCGGATCGAGTGCGGCGGCCTCGCGAAGCATGTTCTCGGCAGCGGCCTCTTCCTGCTCGGCCTGGGTATCGTCGGGGATAAAGGGAATGCGGTAGTCGACGGTCTCGACCACCTTGGCAATGAGATGTCCGGCGCGGTCGCGATCGTGCACGATGAGCGGCGCGGGGTCGCGGGTGAATTGCTCCATCAGGCGCTCGACGGCGGGGCCGTCGGTGAGCGGGATATTGTCGCGGCGCAAGGCCTCAAGAACGAGGCGATGGCAATCCTCTTGAATGGGATCGAATGCCATGGGGCCTCCTTTGCTGCGGTTAGGGTTCAAATGTCTCTATATAAGGTTCTAGTTTACCCGCATGTGGCACACCGGGGGTGTCGCACTTGGACTTGCACCTTTGCACCACGAAGACGGATGTCGCACAAATGTCGGCACCTTGGACGACCGAGTGGTATCACGGTGCCGCAAACGGTCGATTTTTGGCGGCGAACGGTGCGTGTTTTGGAGGGGCACAGTCCTGCCCGGGATATGTAGTCAACCTTGATAAAACGTTTGCCCAGCTTGGGACAATAACCGCAACGCTAGAGGTTCCAGGATAGAAAAAACGTTTCATCATTGGTAACTTTGGATGAATAACTGACCAACCAGAACGGTAAAATAGTGCTTGTCTGAGCGTTGAGACGTTTAGACATCGCGCATTGTCATCGCCGGCAACGCGCAAACGGTCCTAACGGAGCCAATTGGGTGCTCCGTTATATACGCAAGTCTAAGAGGGGCTTGTTTAGGAGGCACAGTATGGGACGTTTTACCAATCCTCGCGATCTGTACTTTGGTGAGGGTGCTCGCCACGAGGTGAAGAACCTCAAGGGCAAGAAGGCCATCATCGTTTCTGGCGGCAGCTCTATGCGCCGCGGCGGATTCCTGCAGGACGTTGAGGCCGACCTTAAAGAGGCCGGCATGGAGGTCAAGCTGTTCGAGGGCGTCGAGTCCGATCCCTCCATCGAGACCGTCATGAAGGGCGCAGCCGCTATGCGCGAGTTCGAGCCCGACTGGATTATCGCCATCGGCGGCGGCTCGCCCATCGATGCCGCTAAGGCCATGTGGGTCTTCTACGAGTATCCCGAGGAGTCCTTCGACAACATCATCCAGCCGTTCAGCTTCCCTGAGCTGCGTCAGAAGGCTCACTTCTGCGCCATCTCCTCTACCTCCGGTACCGCTACCGAGGTCACTGCCTTCTCCGTCATTACCGACTACGCCAAGGGCATCAAGTACCCGCTGGCCGACTTCAACATCACCCCTGATGTCGCCATCGTCGACCCCGAGCTCACCTACACCATGCCCGCCAAGCTGTGCGCTCATACCGGCATGGACGCTCTGACCCACTGCATGGAGGCCTACGTTTCCACCTGCGCTTCTATGTTCACCGACGCCAACGCTCTGCACGGCATCCGCGAGATCGTCGAGTGGCTGCCCAAGTCCTATGCTGGCGGCCATGAGGCCCGTCAGCACATGCACGAGGCTCAGTGCATCGCCGGTATCGCCTTCTCCTCGGGCCTGCTCGGCATCGTTCACTCCATGGCTCACAAGACCGGTGCTGCCTTCGAGAACGGCCACATCATCCATGGTGCCGCTAACGCCATGTACCTGGGCAAGGTCATCCAGTGGAACTCCAAGGACCCGCGTGCTGCCGAGCGTTACGCTTACGTGGCCAAGGAGATCCTGCACCTTCCCGGCGAGACCGACGAGGAGCTCATCGCTGCGCTCGTCCAGAAGATCCGCGACCTCAACGACCAGCTCAACATTCCGCAGTCCATCAAGGATTACGCGAATGGTGGCGTGAAGGTCGACGCCGAGAACCCGCAGATGGTTTCCGAGGAGGAGTTCCTCGCCAAGCTGCCCGAGATCGCCGCGAACGCCGAGACCGACGCCTGCACGCCCGAGAACCCGCGTGAGACCAAGGCTGCTGACTTCGAGAAGATCCTCAAGGCCTGCTACTACGACACCGACATCGATTTCTAATCGACTCTTGTTATCGTAACGAGGGGCTCCGCACGTATCCGTACGGAGCCCCTTTCTTTTTACTTATTAGAGAATGGGATAAAAATGGCTGCAATCTTCAATAGTCCCAGCAAGTACATCCAGGGCCCGGACGAGCTGGCCAAGCTCGGCTCCTATGTCGAGCCGCTCGGCGCTAAGGCCCTCGTTATCGTGACGCCTTCGGGCAAGAAGCGCGTCGGCGCCAAGATCGAGGGCGGCTTTGCCGAGGCTAAGGCCGAGTTGCTGTTTGAGGACTTTAACGGCGAGTGCTCCAAGGGCGAGGTCGATCGCCTGGTTGCGCTCGCCCGCGACAACGGTTGCGACATCATCGTCGGCGTCGGTGGCGGCAAGATCCTCGACACCGCGAAGGCTGTCGCCTACTACCTGGAGTCCCCGGTTATCATTTGCCCCACCATCGCTTCGACCGATGCACCGTGCTCGGCACTTTCGGTGCTCTACACCGATGACGGCCAGTTCGATAAATATCTCTTCCTTAAGGCAAACCCCAACATTGTCCTGATGGATACGACGGTTATCGCGGCGAGCCCGGTGCGCCTGACGGTTTCCGGTATGGGCGATGCGCTCGCAACCTACTTTGAGGCCCAGGCGACGCACGATGCCGACGGCGGCACCTGCGCTGGCGGCAAGGGCGGTATGGCTGGTCTGGCACTTGCCAAGCTCTGCTACGAGACGCTTATGGCCGATGGCGTCAAGGCCAAGGTCGCGCTGGAGAAGGGTGCGCTCACGCCTGCCGTGGAGCACATCATCGAGGCCAACACGCTGCTTTCGGGCATTGGCTTTGAGAGCTCGGGCCTTGCTGCTGCTCATGCCATCCACAATGGTCTGACGATGCTGCCCGAGTGCCACGGCATGTATCACGGCGAGAAGGTCGCCTTTGGCACCATCGTTCAGCTGGTACTCGAGGATGCTCCGACTGAGAAACTCGAGGAAGTCTTGGGCTTCTGCATTGAGCTGGGCCTGCCGGTCACGATGAAGGAACTTGGCGTTGCCGAGCTTACACGTGAGCAGGCCATGATTGTTGCCGAGGCCGCGTGCGCGCCCGAGGATACCATGTGCAACATGCCGTTTGAGGTGACGCCCGAGATGGTCGCCAACGCCATCCTGGGTGCCGACGCACTGGGTCATTATTACCTTATGGATGAGTAAACTAAGGTAAGGAAGGGGCAAAGCCGACAAATGGTTTTGCCCCTTTTTGCTATGGTGCAAAGGGGTTAGGCTACTTTGCACCAATCGGTGTTTGATGAAGGGCGGATTCTCGTATGGCGCTTCCCATGGTTTATGGCGGTCCCGGCCGGTATGTTCAAGGGCCGGGCGAACTTTCGCGTCAGGGCAGGTATTTGTCATGGTTGGGCTGCGCTGCCTATGTCTTGTTTGACCAGGGCACCGAGGATCGGCTGTGCAGGCAGATCGTCGATGGATTTCTGGATGAAGATCTAAGCGAGCCGTTCTTTAAGATTTACAACGGTCCGTGTACGGAAGATGCCGTTGTCGAAATGGCCAAGGAAGCCCAGGCTGAGTATTGCGACATGGTGGTGGGCATTGGCGGCGGCAAGATGCTCGATATCGCAAAGGCCGTTGCGTTTTATGCTGAGCTGCCGTTGTGCGTATGCCCCACGGCGGCCTCGATGGATGGTCCGTGCAGCGCGATTTCGGTGCTGTATCACGAGGATGGGTCGTTCGACCGCTATCTGATGCTCGAGAAGAATCCAGATCTGGTCGTGGTCGATACCAACGTGGTCGCGGCGGCCCCGCTGCGCATGACGGTCGCTGGTATGGGCGACGCGCTGGCAACGTACTTCGAGGCGCGTTCGTGCGCCGCGGCGCACGGCGCCAACGAACACGGTGGCGCGCCGGGGCACTTGGCTCTGGTTGCGGCTCGCGCCTGCTATGACACGCTCATGGAGTGCGGCGTCGCTGCCAAGTGCGATCTCAAAAAGGGCCGTATATCGCCGGCGGTTGAGCGCCTAATCGAGTGCAACATCCTGCTTTCGGGCGTTGGCTTTGAGAGCGGTGGCCTGGCGTTGGCGCATGCCATCGCCAACGGTCTGACGATTCTGCCCGAGTGCAAGGCCATGCATGGCGAGGCCGTGGCATTTGGCCTGGTAGTCCAGCTTCGCCTGGAGCGTGCGCCCGAGCTTGCCGAGGTGCTTGAGTTTTGCCAGCGTGTCGGCCTGCCGACGACGCTTGAGGAGCTGGGCCTTGGTGAGATCTCGGAAGCCGATCTGCTGGCCGTTGCGAATGCTGCCTTCCAAAACGAGCGAAATATGGCCAACGAACAGACAAAGGTGACCAGACAAAAACTCGTCGAGCTCATGCGTGCGGAGTAGGGAGTCGCGCGAGCACCAAAGAAGGCGGGGCAGACCTGTAATGAGGTCTGCCCCGCCTTTGCCTGCCTACAACTCGCAGACGTTCTGGGCGCGGCCCTCAACGTAGGCGACGACGTTGTCGAACTCGATCTTGGCGCGGCGCTGCATGGCCTCGTGCGTAAGGAAGCCAACGTGCGGGGTAAAGATGCAGTTCTTGGCGTTGACAAGTGCGTAGTCGGTAGGGATCGGCGGTTCCATGTCAAAGACGTCGATGCCGGCACCGGCGAGCTTGTCATCGTTGAGTGCCTGTGCGAGGGCATCGTTATCCACGATGGCGCCACGGGCGCAGTTGATAAAGACAGCGCCGTCCCTCATTTGAGCGAACTGCTCGGCGCCAAAGCTCTTGCGCGTGACGTCGTTGTTGGGCAGGTGCAGACTCACGATATCGGACTCGGCAAGCAGCTGCTCGAGCGAGACCTGCTCAATACCTGCTTCGGCTGCCTCGGGATGTTTGTGACGCGCGTAGCCCAGCACGCGGGCGCCAAAGGCCTTAAAGAGGCGGCCCGTGGCGCAACCGATCTTGCCGCAGCCCACGATGCCTACGGTCTTGCCGCAGATCTCGATGCCCATAAGGCCGGCGCTCGTCTTGCCGGCACGAACGGCGGCGTCGGCGGCACCCACCTTGCGCAGCACGTCGATGGTGAGGCCAAGGGCGAGCTCGGCGACTGAGACATCGGAGTAGCCGGCGCAGTTGCGTACCTCAACACTGCGCTCGCGGCAGGCGGAAAGCCCCACGTGATCGATACCGGTAAAGGCGACGGCGATCATCTTGAGCGCGTCGGCGCCTGCGACGACCTCGGCAGGGTAGGGGTTGTTGGCGATCATGACGACCTCGGCGCCCTCGCTGCGGCGGGCGAGCTCGGCCGGATCGGTGGTCTTGGTGTCAAAGTAGACAAACTCGTGACCGGCTTCCTTGAGCGGCGCGGCAAGCTCGTCGATGGTCTGCGTGGGTACGCCTAGCGGCTCGAGCAGTGCAATCCTCATCTATGGGCTCCTCTGTATAAACCTATTCGGTAGGGCTGGTATTAGATTGTAGGGTTCTTTGTCACCAAAGGTACTCTGCATGTAATTTGGCCGAGGTGTGAGCTGTTAGCGTATCATTATCTATCGCTTGTTTGCACTGCTCAGGGAGGGGCCGCGCATGGCGCAGGAACACGATCTGTTTGATGACATTATCGAGATCAGCAAGGGTTTCGATTTCCTTAAAAACCCGCTTGGCGGCGTGACCGACGCGCTCGATCCATCGACGCCGCAGTGGAATCCTGCCGACTATAAGGAGCGTCCGCGCGGAAACACCATTCCGTGCCTGGCCTGCAAAAACGAGAAGAGCGGCTGCACCGCGTGCATGGATGTGTGCCCGGTCAACGCCATCGAGGTCGAAGAGGACGCTATCGAGATCCTCGATACCTGTCGCAAGTGCGGCCTGTGCGCTGCTGCCTGCCCGACTGAGGCGATTATCTCGCCGCGCCTGGCGCCCAAAAACCTTTACGACGACATTGTCTCGGCTGCCACGAGCCACGAGACCGCCTACGTTACCTGCACGCGCGCGTTGAAGCGCATGCCGCGAGAGAACGAGGTCGTCGTTGCCTGCGTGGGCGATATTACGGCCGAGACCTGGTTCTCGGTGCTGGCAGACTATCCCAACGTGAGCGTCTACCTGCCGCTGGGCGTGTGCGATAAGTGCCGCAACACCGGTGGCGAGGATATTCTGGGCGAGGCCATCGCCACTGCCGAGGAGTGGGCCGGTACGGGTATGGGCCTGGAGGTCGACCCCAAGAGTCTCAAATGCCACAAGCGCCGCGAGTACGAGCGCAAGGAGTACATGGAAAAGATCGCCCGCACCACGGGCTTGACCGTGACCAAGCTCAACCCGGCAACGGCGGCACTGGCTTCGGTGACGCAGAAGTTGAAGGCCCACCGTCACCAGATCACGCAGCTCGAGCGCACGCTCAACACCATGTGCGGCACCACGACGGCCAAACGCCGCCGTTCGCTTACGCACGGCCGTCAGCTGGTGCTCTCAACACTGCAAAACCATCCGGAGCTTGCCCAGAATATACAGGTGAGCACGCCGGAGTGCGACTTTGACAAGTGCACGTCGTGCGGTGAGTGCGTTAACGTGTGCCCCACGTTTGCCTGCGATCTGGTGGGAAGCGGCCGCTTTGCACTGGAGTCCACGTATTGCCTGGGCTGCGGCGCCTGCGTCAAGGTATGTCCCGAGCATGCGCTCAAGCTCGTTGAGCACGATGCATCCAACCTGGTTGTCGTCGATCCCGAGGCCGAGGAAAAGGCCGCCCAGAAGGCCAAAGCCCACGAAGAGGCCGAGAAGGTCAAGGCCGAGGCAAAGGCCAAGCTCGACAAGATGCTCGACCAAGTGGAGAAGCTCGCGGACTAGCTAGCGACCCCAATCTCTGCTTCATTTGCGCCGCCGTGGTGTCCGGATTAGCCCGGATGCTGCGGCGGCGCTATACTTATGCAGTTTGAAATACTTGTACCAAAAGGAGCTGTCGTGTCCCTTTCCATCGGTATCGTGGGCCTGCCCAACGTGGGCAAGTCGACGCTGTTCACCGCGCTTACCAAAAAAACCGGTCTTGCCGCCAACTACCCGTTCGCCACGATCGACCCCAACGTCGGTATCGTCGACGTGCCCGATAGCCGTCTGCAAAAGCTCGCCGACATCGTCAACCCGGGTCGCATCGTGCCGGCAACGGTCGAGTTCGTCGACATCGCAGGCCTGGTGAAGGGCGCCAACGAGGGCGAGGGCCTGGGCAACCAGTTCTTGGCCAACATTCGCGAGACCGACGCCATCTGCGAGGTCGTGCGCTACTTTAAGGATCCCAATGTCATGCGCGAGGTTGGCCGCACGGGCGAGTTCGTCGATCCCGCCGGCGATGCCGACACCATCATGACCGAGCTTATCCTGGCCGACATGGGCACGCTCGAGAAGCAGCTGCCCAAGCTCGAGAAGGAGGCTAAGCGCGACAAGGAGCTCATGCCCAAGTTCGAGGTCGCCAAGCGTCTGCTTGCCTGGCTCAACGAGGGCAAGCGCGCCGCATCCATGGAGATGACTGACGAGGAGCGTGCTGCCGCCAAGGGTCTGTTCCTGCTCACCATGAAGCCCATCCTGTACGTGGCCAACGTGGACGAGGACAT
Source organism: uncultured Collinsella sp. (assembly GCA_900540995.1). Taxonomy (GTDB): domain Bacteria; phylum Actinomycetota; class Coriobacteriia; order Coriobacteriales; family Coriobacteriaceae; genus Collinsella. The sequence continues at coordinate 20,950 of UQHO01000026.1, forward strand.
GCTCAACGACGACCTGGCGCCCATCGACGGCGTCAAGCCGCTGCCTATCTGCGCCAAGATCGAGGCCGAGCTTTCCGAGCTCGACCCTGAGGACGCCGCCGACTACCTGGAGAGCCTGGGCCTGGAGCAGCCCGGCCTGGACGTGCTCGCCCAGGCCGCCTACAAGCTGCTCGGCCTGCAGTCGTTCTTTACGGCCGGCGAGATGGAGGTCAAGGCCTGGACGGTTCGTCAGGGCGCGACCGCCCCGCAGGCCGCCGGCGTCATCCACACCGACTTTGAGCGTGGCTTTATTAAGGCCGAGGTCATTGGCTACGACGACTACATCGAGCTCGGTGGCGAGCAGGGCGCTAAGGCTGCCGGCAAGCTGCGCATCGAGGGCAAGGATTACATCATGGCCGACGGCGACGTCGTGCACTTCCGCTTTAACGTGTAAGGACGACGCATATGTTCAAATATGGCAAAAAAGCCGGCTACATGGGCATCGCGCTGCTCGTGCTTGCGGTGCTTCCGCTCGTGCTTGCGGTGTGCGTCCTTCCCAACATTGGACCCGAGGTGGCAACGAAGTTCAACGCCGCCGGCGAGGCGACGCGGTGGGGCAAGAGCTACGAGCTGCTGGCGCTGCCGGTGCTCAACCTGCTGCTCGGCGTGGCGACGTACTTTACGGCAGGGCGCCAGGCTAAGAACAATGAGGACTCTGCCGCCATGGCGCGCATCGTGTGCGAACGCTACCTGCGCAACGGTTGCATCACGGGTGTGTTCCTCAACGTGATCAACGTTTACTTTATGTACTCGGCGATTACCGGAACGGGCTTTGGCTTTGGTTTCTAGCTTGTCCTTTTAGGCAACGAGCCTGCAAGCATATTCAATGGCTGCTGCGAGGCCGCCGCTCGATCGTGGTTGAAAGGCTACATCGGCGGCGGCCTCGTTTTCGTATCCGGCGCCGCGAAGGGCGAGTGCTATGCCGGCTTCTAAAAGGAGCGGCAGGCCGCGTTGGCTGGTTGCGATTACGGCGGCCTGATTGAGCGAGCAGCCGTGCGTTTGGCATTGGATGGCAAGTTCACCTTGCGCCGGGCAAGGGACCAGAACAGCGGCAACGCGACTTGATAGCAATGCAAATGCCGTGCGCTCATCGGGCGAAAGGCATGCAGCTTCAACGACGACGAGCTTGGGCGGCGCGCTGTTTGTGCGAGGCGTGGCTCGGTACATGCGGACCGAAGAACCCGACATAGAAAACTCCTGTGTATTCGGCAAAACGTAAACTATAGTTTACGTTTATGTTCGGCTCCATTTCAAACTCGGCTGCATGGACGAACGTGCGAAACAGATTCTTGGCAGGCGGGTCGAAGAGACACGCAGGGACCTTGGTATCTCCAAGGTTGATTTTTGTGTGGCGACAGGAATCAGCCGACCCTACCTCGACCGAATCGAAGATGGAACGGCAAATTTCACGCTCAAGGTTCTATTTAAGATCGCGCCCGCACTCGGCATGACGGTGTCAGAGCTTCTCGAAGGTATCGAATAGGGCATTCCCGCTGCTATTTGACGCTCTTTGGGCGGGTCCCCCTGGTTGCGATGTGCAAAATCGCGAGTATTCAGCACCCGTTCAGCCGTAGATGGTAGCTCGCGCGGCTGGCTTTGCCTTTTTGGCAGTAGTTAATCCACACGCTAGATGAAAATGAGGAATAAATATTTACTAGACGGCCCCTTCATCCTAAAAGTTCGTCTAACAGTCGGTCGAATCTATGCCTCCGGCGGAGAGATTGCAGAATACTCCGATTTTTGCACGGCCCGAGGGGGACCACCTGTCGTTTAAGGCTGCGATAAGTGGAACTGCCTTAGGGATTACGCCATCGGGATGCGATCGTGGTTGACTTGGCTGTAGAACAGGCGCTGAATCTCGGCCGCATCACGTGACTGGCCGAGTGCCCACATGGTTTTGGCCACGAGCGTCTCGGTGGTCATGTCATCGCCGCGCAGAATGCCCGGATGATCGGCGTAAGCGCGGCCGACCTCATAAACGCCCAGGTCGAGGCCCTCTTCGGGGACCTGCGTAGTCATAACGACGGTGCGGCCCGAATCGACCCAGCGGAAAATTGCCTCTTGGAACGACTCGCCCGACTCACCAAACTCGGGGATACCGCCAATGCCAAAGGTCTCCAGAATCACGGCGTCGTAGCTATCGGCAAGGGCGTCGAGGATGCCCGGGTTTACGCCGGGCGTAAGCTTGAGTACAAATACGCGCGGGTCGATGCTGTCGTAGAAACGAACCGGGTTCTCGTTCTGGTGAGTGCCGTGGAGTCCGTTGCGAACGATGCGGTCGTTGCGGATATAGGCAATGGGCGGATAGTTGACGCTAATGAACGCATTAAAGCTCATGGTGCGCTGCTTGCGGGCACGCGCGCCGGCAATGGCTACGCCGCCAAACACGATCGAGACGTCGTGCGAGTGCTCGTCGAGCGCATAGAGCAGGCTCTGGTACAGGTTGAGCTTGGCGTCGGTAAATGGATTGCCCATGGGCTTTTGCGAGCCGGTGAGCACGATGGGCTTGGGGCTGTCCTGAATCAGGTAGGAAAGCGCTGCCGCGGTGTAGCTCATGGTGTCGGTGCCGTGCAGAATCACGAAACCGTCGTGGTCGGCATAACCCTCGACGATGACGTCGCGGATACGCATCCAGTCACTGGGGCGCATGTTGGTGCTGTCGATGTTCATGGGCTGCACGACGTCGAGCTCGCAGAGCCCCGAGATCTCGGGGACGCTCTGGGCGAGCTCCTCACCGGTCAGGGCGGGGGAGAGGCCGTTGCCGTCCTCGGTCGATGCGATGGTGCCGCCCGTGGCGATGAGAAGGATGCGCTTCATGCTGGTATTCCTATCGTATTTGCCGCCGCAGAGGCGGAGTCGTTCGGCAGTATTGTGGCACAGGGCGTCCAATGTTCAAACGTATTACATCATCTGTAACGTTTGGTAACACTTCAATCGCCGTCAAATAGGGCCCAGGTCGTGCGTTTGCCGTGCGCTGATGGCTGCGAGGGACGAGAAACCCCATATAACGTGTACACTATGAAAGCTGTTTTCGTTTATTCGCGCGGGTGGGCACCGGCTCCCCGCCAACAAGAGGGGGAAACCATGGATCAAAAGGCTTCCGCAAAGGTCCTCGTACTCGACTTTGGTGCGCAGTACGGTCAGCTCATTGCCCGTCGCGTCCGCGACCTCAACGTGTATTCTGAGATCGTTCCCTGCGACATCTCGGCCGATGAGATTCGCGAGATGAACGCCTCTGCGCTCATTCTTTCTGGCGGCCCGGCCTCCGTGTACGCCGAGGACGCTCCGTCCATCGATCCCGCCATCTTTGACCTGGGCCTTCCCGTCCTGGGCTTTTGCTACGGCCATCAGATCACGGCCGTGACGCTCGGCGGCAAGGTCGGTCACTCCGAGGTGGGCGAGTACGGCCGCGCCACCATCACGCGTACGGCCGGCGCCAAGCTCTTTAACTCCACGCCTATGGAGCAGACCGTGTGGATGAGCCATCGCGACGCCGTCTCCGAGGTGCCCGAGGGCTTTACCGTTACCGCCAGCACCGACGTGTGCCCGGTTGCCGCCATGGAGTGCGTTGAGCGCAAGATCTTCACCACGCAGTTCCACCCCGAGGTCAAGCACTCCGAGTATGGCCAGCAGCTGCTGAGCAACTTCCTGTTTGAGATCTGCGGCCTGGAGCCCAACTGGAGCATGGACAACCTGGTCGAGACCATGACGGCAGACTTCCGCGAGAAGGTCGGCGACGACCGCGTGATCCTGGCCCTGTCCGGCGGCGTTGACTCCTCCGTCGTGGCTGCCCTGGGCGCTCGCGCCGTTGGTAAGCAGATGACCTGCGTGTTCATCAACCACGGCCTGCTGCGCAAGGGTGAACCCGAGCAGGTTGAGGAGGTCTTCACCAAGCAGTTCGACGTCGACTTCATTCACGTTCACGCCGAGGACCGCTATGCTGAGCTCCTGGCTGGCGTGACCGAGCCCGAGGAGAAGCGCCGCATCATCGGTACGCAGTTCTGGAAAGAGTTCTTCGCTGTGGCTCAGCAGCTCGAGACCGATGGTAAGCCGGTCAAGTACCTGGCTCAGGGCACCATTTACCCTGACATCATCGAGTCCGGTGCGCGCAAGACGGGCGGCAAGACGGCCACCATCAAGAGCCACCACAACCTGATCCCGTTCCCCGAGGGCGTGCACTTCGACCTCATCGAGCCGCTCGACCACTTCTTTAAGGACGAGGTCCGCGCGCTTGGTCTGGCGCTTGGCCTGCCGGGTCACATCGTGTTCCGTCAGCCCTTCCCGGGCCCGGGTCTTGCCATCCGCATCATCGGCGCGGTCGACAAGGAGAAGCTCGAGATCCTCAAGAACGCAGATGCTATCGTGCGCGAGGAGCTCGACGCCTACAACCAGCGTCTGTTTGAGCAGACCGGCGAGCGCAACTCCGAGCACAGCTGCTGGCAGTACTTCGCCGTCCTGCCCGACATCAAGTCTGTTGGCGTTATGGGTGACGAGCGCACCTACCAGCGTCCGATCATCCTGCGTGCCGTCGAGTCCAGCGACGCCATGACCGCCGACTGGGCCAAGCTGCCCTACGATGTTCTGGCTCGCATTTCCGGCCGCATCGTGGCCGAGGTCCCCGGCGCCAACCGCGTATGCTACGACATCACGTCCAAGCCGCCCGCGACCATTGAATGGGAATAGAACAGACGTTCGATAAAATAAAATAGTATCAGATAGCGGGCGCGGTTTCAATTGAATCCGTGCCCGCTGCTGTATGCGTGTCCTTGCATGCCCAATATGCGCCGTAAAAGCCGTCTTCTTCGACGTCAAAGTGAATGCGCTTCGTTTTTGCCTCTTAAAATCTTATTTTCACGATTTGCATTTTCATCCCGTTGTCACCGACCCTTGCGAGAAACCGGAAAAAGCCGCTGACAGAAGGGTCTCTCAAATCGTTGTAGCCCAGCATATAGCCGCGACTTGTGACCTGCAGACGGCTGTCCCACGTGCCGATTTCCTTGGCGGCATCCGAAACCGCAAAATATGCCCCCACATCCTTGATTTTTGCAGTCTTAAGCCATGTTTTTGCGATCATCTTTACCGCCGTCCGATTGGCAGCATCAAAGACCAGCACACTGCCGGTGAAAGCGTCCGCCATCCCCCGCACCAGTTCCCGGACCTGCTGGGTCAGAAAGTAATAGAACACCCCGGAGGCAAAGAACGCCGCCCCGCGGGAGGCATCGATTTTGCTAAACCATGCGGTGTCTTTCAGGTCGCAGGGGATATTTTGTTCTCGATCCCCGGCGGGCAGTAGCTGCTGCCGCAAGGCAATCACATCCGGGAAGTCCAGATTATAGATCTTGCATCTACCGTTGTCGCAGGTTCTGCCGGTGTTATCCAGCCCGCAGCCCAGATTGACCACCGCCGCATTGGGGTGGCCTTTCAGGTAATCCCGCACCTCGAAAGCAAGATCACTCTGCCGTGTGGCCACCTCCAGCGCACCAAAGCGCTGCATCAGGCTGCGGGAGTTTTTCTCTGCCTCTGAAAAGTCGTAGTCGATCTGGTCGAGCAGACGAACCGCTGTTTCATCCCTGTAAAGGTTCGGGTACAACTCCGTACACAGCTTCCGGGAATACAGCGGGAGGATCAGCGTCTCCTGCACGGTGTTTTTCTCAATTTTGCATTTCATAGGTTCCTTCCTCAGTGAATAAAAACTGTCATAATTACCGCCAGCACAGCCGCTATGACCGTCATGTCTATCGCCATGTGCAGGATGGATGAAAAATGCCCGTGCTTGATGCCCCTACTTCCGCGCCGTGACGCAGAGCCACTTTTCCTTTTTGTGTATCTGCACCTCGTGAAAACCCGCCTGCTCCAGACATGCCTTTAATTCAATGTCCTTGTAGATGGTCATGCCGCCGATGATCTGCGTCCACCTCTCGTCCTTGTCCGTATCGCCATTGCTCTCGTTGCAGATGAGAATTGTCCCGCCTGGCTTCAGCGTCCGCCAGACCTCACGGAAGCATCGGGACAAATCAGGCCAAAAATAGACGGTCTCAAAGGCCGTGGCGGCATCGAAGTAGCTATCCTCAAACACCATATCCGCCACACTGCCTTGCAGAACGGCGCAACGCCCCTCCTGAATTGCAATTCGGTTGAGCTTTCTAGTCTTCTCCACGCTGACGGGCGAATAGTCGACGCCCTTGACGACGCCATGCGGGCATTTTTTCAGCAGCCGTTTTATGTTCGCCCCGCCGCCGCAGCCGCAATCCAGCACCTTGGCATTTGGCGCAAGTCGTAGAAATCGAAGTCCCCACCGCGCCACAGGGCTGTGGCCTAGATTCATCATGGCAACCATAAGTTTTCCGCCGAGGCCCACGGGCTTGCGGGTGTTTTCAAAGAACGACATCTGGTCTCTCCGATTTTGTGCATTCCGCATAGGTCAACGGGAACGAGGCCTTCAGCACCGCGCTTTTCTGCACCGCCCAGCCGTTTTGACGCAGGAAACGTAGGTATTCCTCGCTTGTCCACCTGCTGTGGAGGGGGAATCCCGCCATACTCATGAAAAAGGCTTTTGCCTTGCCGGAAACCGAGTTCCCCGCGTGGGTGAAGGTTGGAGCGATGAGCACGCCGTCGTCCTTCAGCACCCGCCTGATTTCTTGCAGGGCCTTTTCCGGATGCGGCACTATGTGAAGTGCGTTGGACACGATCACCACTTCGAAGGACTTCTGTGCATAGGGCAGGCGGAACATATCTTGTACGGAAAAGTGCAGCTTTGCGGATTGATTGTCCCGCTTTGCTTCAAGGATCATCTTTGCAGAGGCGTCCGTAGCCTCGATGTGCGCCGCCGCATTCACGATGCTCTTTGCGATAAGCCCCGTGCCGGTGGCGACCTCCAGTACGGTTTTTGCTTTCACTACCGGCCGGATCAGCCCATACATCTTCTCATACGCCGCCCGGTCGTTTCGCATGAAACGGTCATACCGACCGGCGTTCTTGTCCCAGAAACCCTCGCGTTCGTGCATGGCTGTCGCCCCCAAACAGTTAGAGCCATCTAACTATAACACACGAATCATGCAGTAAGATAAGGCTAACCTTATTCTCGGCTAAGACGCATCTCTCCGACCCTTTGAATCACCCCTTTTCACGCCACCCGCTACGAACCCCGGCGGAAACCAGGGAGTGATTAAAGGAGCGGCCTGCGGTTTTGCGAATCAATTGAGTCATTCCCGAAATCGCGAATCAAGGGCCTGAGTCATTAGGCTCTCACAGGGGGACCGCGATGGTGGCCACCGCGCCGCCCGAGGGGCTGTTGGCGAGCG